>JBJTNJ010000028.1:0-13177 GCA_046074005.1 Sphingobacteriaceae bacterium | reverse complement strand
TTCGATCAAAAAATTGTGGTTTTGGGCAGAACCTTTATAAGCGCCATAATCATTTCCCGGATTGGTGGGGGCCAATTCAGGTAATTCATAATCTTTTACATGACAGTATTCCACTTCGTTCATGTATTGTCCACCAATTTTAATGCTTCCCTTTTCGGCTACAATAGTCATGCTGCTTTCCAGGTTTTGATCCCAAATGGCTGTAGAATAATTGAGGCAGCCCATTCCGCCATTTACAAAATTAAAAGATACGATTCCCGAGTCTTCAAAATCGGTGGAATGTGAATGGCAGAAATCGTTAAAGGAGGCTTTGATATTGGTAATATCGCCAAACAGCCAATACAGGATATCGATAAAATGAGAAAACTGGGTAAATAAGGTACCCCCATCTAAATCGGCCGTTCCATGCCAGTTGCCAGGCTTGTAATAGCGGTCGTCACGGTTCCAATAACAGTTTAATTGTACCATATAAATATTTCCCAATTTACCGGAGTCTACCAGTTCTTTAATCCAAACCGAAGGTGGAGAATACCGGTTCTGCATCACTCCAAAAATTTGTTTTCCCTTGTTTAAAGCCACATGCAATACTTGTTCAGCGTCTTTAACTGACAAAGCCATGGGTTTTTCTATAACCACATGATGCCCGCATTCCAAAGCCTGAATAGCCAGTGGAGCATGAGTTCCATTGGGAGTACAAATGTTAATCACGTCAATTTCCAGTGAGGCATTAAGCAATTCATCAATGGAAGCAAATAAGGGAACTGAATATTGACCGATGTTTAAGTGTTCTTGAGGTAAGACATCACAAAGTGCTATCAATTCAGCGTTCGGCTCACGAGTAATCATTTCGGCATGACGTTTACCTATGTGGCCACAACCCACAACAGCGAATTTGATTTTCTTCATAGATTTCAACTAATTCTTTTTACTACACCGTTAGTTAACTGATATTGTTGGCCACTTTCTTCGCAAAGGGCCAATCCTGCAGCGTTAAACTGTAATTTATGCCCATACTCTCCCACCCATCCCATTTGTTTGGCAGGATTTCCTACTACTAATGCAAAATCGGGTACATTTTTGGTTACCACAGCGCCAGCGCCTATAAAAGCATATTGCCCAATAGTATTACCACAAACAATGGTGGCATTGGCGCCAATACTTGCTCCTATACAGACCTTGGTAGCTGCATATTCTCCCCTCCGGTTGATGGCACTACGTGGATTGATTACATTGGTAAATACACAGGACGGACCTAAAAAAACATCACTTTCACAAATTACCCCGGTATAAATGGATACGTTATTTTGAACTTTAACATTATCTCCGAGAACAACTCCCGGCGAAACGACTACATTTTGGCCAATATTACAGTTTTTGCCCAACATACATCCGGTCATTAGATGGCTAAAGTGCCAAATTTTGGTTCCCTCACCTACTTTACACCCTTCGTCTACTATGGCTGATGGGTGAGCGTAAAAATCTGTTGAACTCATAAAACAGCTTATTTAAAGTTTAGTATTGCTTCGCTAATATATTCTTGAATGGAAGGAGTTAATTCAGTATGCATCGGAATTGATAATACCGATTGACACAATTGCTCCGTAATGGGAAGAGCAAAATCTTCTGCTACAAATTTGCTGTATGCTTCCTGGCGGTACAAAGGCAAAGGATAATAAATCATGGTGGGTATGCCTTTCTGTTTTAAATAAGATTGCAGCAAATCTCTTTGAGACCCTTCTATCCGGAGCGTGTATTGATTATATGTATGCCCTGCATTCGGCAAACTGCGGGGGAGCTTGATCCAGGCACAATCTTTTAAATGATGGTCATAATAGTCGGCGGCAGCTTTACGTGCAGCAAGAAAATGATCAAAATAAGTCATTTTAACATTCAGAATAGCCGCCTGTATGGTATCCAGACGAGAGTTGCAGCCAATTATTGCATGATGATACTTTATCTTTTGACCATGATTGGCAATCATCCTGATTTTCATGGCTAATTCATCTTCATCGGTAGCAATCGCCCCACCATCGCCATAACAACCCAAATTTTTGGTTGGAAAAAAAGAATTACAACCAATATGACCCATTGTACCGGTTTTCTTTGTTGTTCCATCAGAAAACGTATACTCGGCACCAAAAGATTGCGCATTATCTTCGATTACCCATAGATGATATTTTTCTGCCGCCTGCAAAATAGGCTCCATATCTGCACTTTGACCATAAAGATGTACCGGCACAATTGCCTTCGATCTGGGAGTAATTGCGGCCTCAATTTGAGCTGGATTGATATTAAAGGTATATGGATCGACTTCAACCATTACAGGTACTAAACCTAAAAGGGCAATTACTTCGGCTGTAGCCACATAAGTAAAAGCTGGAATGATAATCTCATCTCCCTGCGCTAAATTTAGCGCCATAAGCGCAATTTGTAATGCATCGGTTCCGTTGGCACAGGGTATAACATGCTTTGAACCACTGTACAATTGCAATTTTTCTTCTAATAGTTTTACCTCAGGACCATTAATATAGGCAGCCTCACGTATTGCATTTAAAACTGCATGATCAATTTCTGATTGGATATTTAAGTATTGACGCTGGAGGTCAACCATTTGGATGTCCATGATGTAGCTCTTTGGATTGGAAATTAGATAAATCTATGTTGATCGATAGAAATTAAAGTTTATATACTTTTTCAGATCGCTGCTGAATTACATTGCGTAAATCAACAATCAGTTTAGCATGTTTTAAAATAAAATCTGCTTCGTAAACTTCATGATTGGTGGTAAGCACAACGAGGTCTGCGGATTCTAAAATCTCCGGTGTTAGCTCTAATGATTCCAATCTACGACCAGAATGTATTTCTACAGCTGCAATATGTGGATCATTGTAGGACACTATTCCTCCTTTATTCGAAACAATATTTATAATTTCCAAAGCAGGTGATTCCCTTGCATCATCGATATTAGGTTTATAGGCTGTACCTAAAAATAATATAGTACTACCGTTTACTGCTTTTTGATGTTTATTTAAAGCAGTGGCTATTTTAATATACATATAATGCGGCATGCGCATATTGATATGACCTGCAGTATGGATCATGCTCAAGTCGAATTCAAATTTTTTGGCAATATGCTCCAGATAGAATGGATCGAGCGGAATGCAGTGGCCGCCAATGCCTGGCCCAGGATAAAAAGCCTGGTATCCGAATGGCTTGGTTTTGGCTGCTTCGATTACTTCCCAAATGTCGATACCCATTTTACCAGCCAATAGGGCCATTTCATTAATTAAACTGATATTAACCAAACGATAGGTGTTTTCTAGGATTTTAACCATTTCGGCTACTTTGGGCGAACTTACCGGGTGAAGCTGATCAATGGCTTTAGTATAAATTTTTTGTCCTATATGTTGCCCTTCGGAATTTATAGCTCCTAATACTTTAGGAGTGTTCTTAGTATGATAGTTCTGATTTCCGGGGTCAACACGCTCAGGGGAATAAGCAAGCCAAAAATCAGTTCCCTGCTCTAAGCCACTTATCTTCTCCAGAATTGGCAACATAAATTCTTCTGTTGTGGTAGGATAAGTAGTGCTTTCTAAACAAATAAAGGTACCCCGCTTCATATATCTACCAATATCAGTACAAGCAGCTTCAATGTAACTCATGTCCGGTTTCCGAAATTTATCAAGCGGGGTTGGAACACAAATTAACAAGGCATCACACTCATTTATTTTAGAGAAATCACAGGTTGCGATCAACGTAACATTATCTATCACATCCCGCAACGCAGCATCGCGGATATCTCTGATATAATTATTACCTGAATTGATTTGATTTACTTTAGTTGCTGATTTATCAAAGCCAATTACTTTGATTCCTGCCTCTGCAAAACTTACAGCCAACGGAAGACCCACGTAACCCAATCCAATAATACCTACTGTTTCCTCATTTTTTTCAATTTTTTTTAAAAGTATATTCGCAGAATCTGTCATAGCCGTTCGAAATAATTTAGTGTGGTAAGCATTTGGCTGTTAGGCCGCTATTTTAGTCAGCCAATGCTTCAATCTAAGAAAAGATAAACAAGAGGCAATGGCAACAAAAAGACCCAGCAAAAGAAAAAGCAGTTTGTTTTTTACCCCGGGCTTGATGGGCGCAAAAGGCTCATCAATAATGGTAAAAATAGGCCTGGTGGTGTATTGCATAAAACTTAATGTTTCTAAGTTCTTTTGTGCCTCACCATACATGAGTGTAAGCATATTTTCTTTAACTGCCAGACTTTTCTGGTCTACACGGTCTTCCTGCAAAATGAGGCCCAATGCCTGATCGGATTTTTGGGCGGCAGATTTCTGTGTAGCATAGAGTGCATTTCGAATACTATCTACTTTATTTTTTAAAATGGCCACATTAGAAGACGTACTAGCAATAGCTTCTCTGGTATAAAAATTAAGCAATTGGGTATATACTCCACGTGTAAGCGCAATGGCAAAATCTTGGTTAGAATACTTTACAGCCAATTTAATAATGGCTGAATTTTTATCAAATTCTTTAGTTAAAATACCCGAAGTTCCATTTTCGGCTGAACCCACAATTTCTGAAACCACTTGTTTAAATGCTTTGCGTTGCGCATAACTTAGGCTTTGGTAAGTTACTCTTGCAGGGAAGCTTACCTTGCTTAATAGGGTATCTTCTTTCCAAGCTTCTTTCAATTCCGCCAAACGGATATACTGATTAATGAGCAAATCGCTTTTCCCATCCACTTCTGCTGGTTGAAGTAGCGCATTACCCACAATATTTTCGGTACCGGCCAACTCAATTACGCGATCTAAAGAATTACCGGCAGAGTTACTTCCCATGCCCAATAAAGAACTTAAGCCAGATAATGAGGCACTTGCCGAACCGATATCATTCCGTTTAATAACAAAAGTTAATTTGGCACTGTACTGCGGTTTTGAAAACCAGGCATAGGCAAAACCCAAAGCCCCACCTAAAACACCCAATAGCACTAAAGTGAATAGGTTGTTTTGAGCAAGCTTTACCCAAAGCTTTATTTCGGCCAGAATATCTTTCAAGCTAATCTCGTCGTCTGGTACTGGTGTAGTATGATTTGTTGCCATATTATTTGGTTGCAGAAGTAATTAAAGCGAATACAGTGGCTACACTAATAACTTTGGTTAGGAATTTATCCCAATCGAAAGGTTTTGAATTTGCCGCTTGATTTTGGTCTTTATCTACCTTAAGAGTTAATTGAATACGATCGCCGTATTTTACAGTAGGGTAATTGCGGAAAATGCCCAAGGCTTTATTAGTACGTACCACGAGTCCATTTTCTCTAATTACTTTAACGCTATTCTTATCTGCCTTCTGGGCAAAACCTCCAGCAAAATTACGTATATACCAAGCCGCTGAATTTGTACCCTGATAGACTATTTGCAAACTCTTTTGATTTTCTCCCAAATCGTAGTTAGTTCCTCTTGGATCTATAAACACACTATTATCTAGTTTAGGTACTGTAATTAAATCACCGGGGACTAGTAAAGGATCAAACCTTGCTTTTCCTTTATTGTTTAATGCCATATCGGCATCAAACACCAACAAACCTGCTCCTGATTCATATCTAATCAGCGTGGTATTCGACACATCGGCGCTAACGTTTAATCCATCAGCATCACTAATCAAATCTGAAAAACGATAGTTACGTGATTTAAGCACGTATACCCCAGGGTGCTTCACTTCTCCATTAATTTGTATGGTTTCCTGTAAACTAAACTCTGGAATTTGACGAACCACTACCAAATCGTAGGGTTGCAATTGAAAATCTTGATTAGGGGCTAAGGGATTAAATTCTTTATCAATAGTAATAGTCAATACCGTTCTGGTAGGCGTCTCATTACCCTGAAAATTCAGCCTGAATACATCTAAACCACTTAAGTCGGCAGCTATTTTTAACCCTCCTGCTAATTTAACTAGGTCTTTTAGGCTCAAGGTATTATCGTAACGTAGTTGCAGTGGATTTTTCACCTCCCCTGCAATACTTACTTGAGATTCTAATGCATATACTTCCTTGTTCAGAATAACAATATTATCGTTTGGTTCTAGCACCAGATTGTTAAGTCCATCTAATTCAAAAGGGAAATATTCGGTTTTTTTAGGATTCGAAAAACTACTACGATAGATGTAACCAAATTTAGCATCGGGTTTTAATTTAGCTTTTTCTAATAAGGTACTAATTGCACTTGTAGTAGTTAAATCATACGTACCAGGGTACTCCACAGAACCGTTAATTTTTATAAATTGTTTGAGTGGACTATTAATAGTTTTTAAACGAATAATGTCTCCGTTCTTAAAAGAAACTTTTAATTTGCCCTGCAATATTTCTTGTAAATTGTAATCTTTTAGAACAACCTCATTGTTTTCGAAACGCTCTAGTTGAACAAGATCGGTATAAGTATCAGCTTTTAAGCCTCCCGCATAGTCAATAAGATCTTTAAGCGTTTCGCCCACTTTTAATTCATAGTTCATTGGGCGGTTAACAGATCCTTCTACAGATACTATAAGCTCTGCTCTAGGTACATAAATGATGTCGTTGTTTTGCAAAAAGAAATCAAACTGTAAAATAGGGTTACGCATAAAAGCGTATACATCTAATATTTTTTTAGTTGAACCACGAATAATTTGAATATTTCTGATGGAACCAATTTCGGTTGGCCCACCACTTGCAGAAAGTACATTTAAAGCCGTATTAAGTGCAGAAGTGGTGAAAGATCCTGCTTTTTCAATTTCGCCGAAAATATTTACGTTAAGCGTTCTAGACGTATTTAAGGTTAATGCAAACTGTTCTTTGGCAAAAACATAATAGGCAGAAAAACGAGTCGCTAGCAATTCTTTAGCTTGTTTAAGGGTTAAGCCATTTAAGAATATTTTGGGCATTTGAGCCGGTTGAATAAAACCTGAAGCATTAATTTCGTATTGCAAATCGGCTTGTGAACGTCCAAAGATTAAAATGTTTATTTTATCTCCAGGTGCTAAAATATAAGACTCGGGCGGACTTGCATCCTTAGAAACCCTGTATATGGCAATAGAGCTATCTCTGAATATATTATGACCGTAAATAGTTGAGGGTAATAAGGTTGAAATGAATTTTTTTTGTTCTTTTTCAACGGCCTGCTCTTGCTTAGAAACAGTAACAGGCATAACATTATTATTAACCGCACTTCTTTGAATTGTTGTAAGGGATTTTTTCTCCGCTTCCATTTCAGCAATTGTTTGCTCAATCAGTGCTTTATTTTTAATGAGGTCTTCAATACTTAATTTATCTATATCTATGCCCTTAGCTTGTAAACGCTGACGGACATCATTTTCATTAAGACCTTTGCTAGTTAACATTGTTCTTACTTGTGTCAGAACCTGAGGATTGACCTGCTGTGCAAATGTATTCACAGGCTTAAAACAAATAATCGAAAATACTAGAAAGGTGATTGTTTTAAGAAATCTATTCATTTGGTGGGTAGTTTGTATGTTATGATTAAGATTGGAATTTAAATATAAGTATCTAGAATCTATTTCAATAGTTAAAAATCAAGAAACCAATTCCAATTCTGATAACGAAACCGAAGCGGTAAGGGTCATTTGCAAGGAAGGAATTTCTACAACCACTCTTTGCCCTTTTTTAGCAATTACCCTAGCTTGAGTATCTATAAAAGCTCCGGATAATATTTTCACCTTGTCGTTAGGTTTAAGGTTCGTTACACTTACCTGCACAGTTTCGTGTTCGTTTAAAAAGCGTTTTATGGTTTCTATTTCATGCTCAGGTATAATAGCTGGCTTGCCTAACCAATGTACATAATTTAGTATACCATCCACTTCTTTTATTCTCCATTTTTCGGCATCTGTAGTTTTTAAAAATACGTAACCGCTAAATAAAGGCTGTTCTACTATTTTTCTGCGATCGCTCCATTGGCGCATTACTCTATTTAGTGGGCAATAATTCTCAATACCTTTTTTTGACAATAAGCTAGCTACTTTTTTTTCCCACCGAGGTTTGGTATAAACCACATACCAGACGCATTTCGGCGTATTGGTTGACGTAAGGATAGTACTTTCTACCATTTCTTGAAATTAAACAAGGCTTTGCCTTTCTAAGTCACACAAATGAGCAAAAAAATTGTGTAAATCAGTTAAAATACATTTCATTTTAAACTAACATAAAATTGAATAATAATTTATGCCTTGTATAAATTAAAGTGTATACTCTAAAGTAATAAAACAAATGTAAAGAAAAAAATTGTTCAAACGTTGTTAAAACATTGATTAAGTGAGTGAATCATGTGAAATAACAGATTATCACGTACTTACAAACAACCAGTAAATGATTCAAAAATAAGCCATCTACACGAAGCAATAAATCGAGGCCATATTCATTCATAAGTCTTAAAAAAATCTAAAAACGTTACACTCCTGTTCTCTCAATTCATAATTAAATTCTACAAATCTCTTGTTATCCATTAATTATACCTACCTTGCACTATAATTAATTTAATAAAATAATGCAAAAAGAAGGTACAGTAAAGTTTTTTAATGAAACTAAAGGATTCGGATTTATCGTTCCAGAATCAGGCGAAGGTGACATTTTTGTTCACTCTACAGGTTTAATTGATCAAATTCGTGAAAACGATCGTGTTCAATACGAAGAAGAGAATGGCAAAAAAGGCCTTAACGCAGTAAATGTGAAAGTTATTAGCTAATACTAACAATACATTTCAAAAAAAGCCTCCCGGAGAAATTCAGGAGGCTTTTTTTATAATCGGCCTTAGCGCCTAATTCGTTCTAATGCTTATTTTTGCATAACGGCGTACACCTACAAATGAAGCAAAAACAATTCATCAAAAACTTTTTATATAGCCATAACTTTTCCGATGGCCTAAAAATTAGTATTGGGGTGTTGTTACCAGCCCTCATTTTTGCCCATTTCAATCAATTTCTACTAGGTATTACCGTTTCATTAGGAGCACTTTGTGTAAGCATTGTAGACAATCCGGGCCCTTTTTCTCATAAACGAAACGGAATGACCTACGCCAATGTGCTTATTTTCTTCACCTCTATACTTACTGGCTTACTTAGCCACTATCCCCTACTCCTGGGGATAGAAATTGTAGTTCTTTGCTTTACGTTTTCGATGTTTAATGTGTTCGGCAATAGAGCGTCAACCATTGGTACGGCTGCACTTATTATTATGGTGCTAAGTTTAGATGAACAAAAAACTCTAGAACAAAGCATTACACACTCTTTATATGTACTGCTGGGTGGTGTGTGGTATATGGCCTTTAGCCTATCTTTAATGCACATTCGGCCCTACCGTTTGGCACAACAAGCATTGGGTGAGTGCATTGCTGAAATCTCTAATTACATTCGCATAAAAGCAGCATTTTATCATAATAAAACTTCTTTAGATAAAAATTACCGCAAGCTGCTCGACCAGCAGGTGGTAGTACACGAGAAACAAGATAGTGTGCGGGAGTTGCTTTTCCATAAACGAATGATTAAAGATCCCAACCAATATGGGCGTCAGCTTATATTAATGTTGGTAGACATGATTGATTTGTTCGAAGAATCAACCGCCACCTTGTATGATTACAAATCGCTTAGAGCTGCTTATGGAGAAACCAAGGCGCTAAAGGCTATCTACAAAACCTTGCACAGCATTACCGATGAACTAGATTTATTGGCCTCACAACTTACTGCCGGCGATGAAGTACGTCCCTCCAAAGATTTTTTAAAAGAACTAAATGCATTAAAAGCCAAAATAGATGAAGTAGAAAGTACCTACCAGCTACCTAATTTGGTGCTCAAAAAAATTCTTATCAATATCCGTAACATGGTTCGCAGAACCGAAAAAGTATTTAGTTATGCTAGCGATGGAGGCTTAAATGAAGGTATTAGAAGTCAGAAGGATCTCCCAAAATTTGTAAGCCATAAAGAAATAGACCTTAAACTGTTTAGAGAGAACTTAAGTATCCAGTCTACAATTTTTAGATACGCTGTTCGGGTAGCTATAGTGTGCCTCTTAGGCTTTATTGTATCACACTTATTTACTTTAGGGCACCACAGCTATTGGATTTTGCTCACCATTATTGTGATTTTGAAGCCTAGTTTTAGTTTAACCAAACAACGAAACTACGAACGCATTATAGGTACCGTGATAGGTGGATTAATTGGGGTGGCTATTCTCATTTTAGTGAAAGATGAAACACCTCGATTTATCTTTTTACTTGGCTTTATGATAGGCGCATATAGCTTTCAACGAGTAAATTACAAACTAAGCGTACTTTTTCTAACCCCCTACCTTCTTATCTTGTTCAGCTTTTTAGGCGCCAATAATCTTAATATTGCCAAAGAGCGGGTAATAGACACCGTTGTTGGTTCTTTAATTGCCTTTGCTGCTACTTATTTTATTTTTCCAAGCTGGGAGTCTAAACAACTAAAACTAGCCATGAAAGAAGCGGCCATAGCCAATTACCATTACCTCCTAAAATTGGCCGAAGGATTACAAGGCAAACCTTTAGAACTCACCGACTATAAATTAACTCGAAAAGAAGTATATGTGAGCACCGCCAACTTAAATAGTGCCTTTCAACGCATGCTTTCAGAACCCAAGCGAAAGCAAAAAAATGCGAAAGAAATACACAAGTTTGCAGTACTAAACCACCTACTCTCTTCGTACATTGCCAATTTGGTAAGTGTAGCTCAACAAGAAAAAACAGTAAAATGCAACCCTATTTCTATAAAATGGGTACGAAAGGCTCTCCACCATTTAAGAAATACCATACAAGAACTAGCGCCCCAAACCCAAGATTTAGCTACTATAAGTTATCCCGAATTGCCAGAATCCGTTGAAGCTACAGAAGCCAGCGATTGGAATGCTCATTTATTAAATGAACAATTACAATTAGTCTATCGACTTACAAAAGATATTCGCAAATTGGCCGAAAGCCTAGAAAAGGAATAAGCCTAGTTTTTAGCGGCCTCCTTAAGCAATTTATGCGCTAAATCGTGGCCTAAAAATCCATCAATAATTCCGTGCACTAAGTACAACAAAGGCGTCATTAAAATAGCTACAATAAACTTATAGGTATAATTTACCAAACCTATGGCAGCAACCATTTGCCACGACCAATGGTACTGTGGATTTAGGTAAAAGGCGATAAAAATTACCACAAAACTATCTATCAATTGCGATACCAAGGTAGAACCCGTAGCCCGTAGCCACAAAGCACGTTCACCGGTAAAGGTTTTTATCTGATGAAAAATAACCACATCGGCAATCTGACCAATTAAAAAAGCGGTGATAGAACCCACAATAATCCACATTCCCTGGCCAAAAATGGCTGTAAATGCCGCATCCATGTTTACCTCTTGGACGCCCACTTTTTGATGAATCCAAAAATCGGCCGGCACCAATTTAATAGCCAAACCAACGGCTAAAAAAGCAAAAGCAATTAATACCGAAGTTAGTATAGATAAAAAGCGCACCTGCTTTAAGCCAAAATACTCGTTAATTATATCTGTAAAAATGAACACCAAAGGCCAGGTTAATACGCCTGCAGACATATTAAAAGACAAGTTTGGAACACCCAACAGATTTAAATCGAACTTTTTAAAGCCCAAAGACTGTTCTACAGAAAAAATCTTAACCCCAATAAACTCCGAGAGCAGAGCATTTACTATAAAAAAGCTGCCTAACATAAGCAACAATCTACTTTCTTTGGTTTTAAATGTCATAATTAAAGATTACATATTAAAAGTAGCCTTTTTTCACTAAAATCTTATATTTATATTTTATTGAAAAAATAGATACGTGCTACAAATACCCTCTAAATTGCCCGGAGTTAAAAACTCCATATTCTCTGTAATGAGCCAAATGGCGCAAGAGCATGGAGCCATTAATCTTTCTCAAGGATTTCCAGACTTCAATTGCGATCCTGCTTTAGTGGCCTTGGTAAACGAAAGTTTCCATAAAGGGCTTAACCAATATGCGCCCATGCCGGGCATACTAGCCCTAAGAGAACTAGTAGCCGAAAAAATAGAACGCTACCACCAAGCGGTGTATCACCCAGAAACCGAAATAACCATTACTGCTGGCGGCACTCAAGCCATTTTTACTGCCCTTAGTGCCTGCGTTCAAACAAACGACGAGGTGATAATTTTTGAACCCGCCTACGATTGTTATGCCCCTACCGTAAAGCTATTGGGTGGCGTAGTAAAATACTTAGCACTAAACCCGCCCGATTATACCATTGATTGGGAGCAAGTAAAAAAATTGGTGAGCGCCAAAACCCGCATGATTATTATTAACAGTCCGCAAAACCCTACCGGAAAAATGCTTACCGAAGAGGATATGCAACAACTGATAAAAATTACCCGAAATACCAATATTCTGCTTTTAAGCGATGAAGTATACGAACACATTGCTTTTGATAGAAAACCACATTTAAGTGTTGCCCGCTACCCAGAGCTAAAAGAACGCAGTTTTATTATCGCTTCATTTGGCAAGCTCTTTCACACCACTGGCTGGAAAATGGGCTATTGCGCCGCCCCCAAAGAGCTAATGAAAGAATTTAGAAAAATTCATCAGTTTTTGGTGTTTAGCGTAAATACGCCGCTGCAACATGCAATAGCAAATTACATAAAACAGCAGCCACAGTTTGCAGACATTGGGGCACTATTTCAGCAAAAAAGGAACTATTTTAGAGAGTTATTAGCCCAAAGCCGCTTCGATTTATTACCCTGCGAAGGCTCCTATTTCCAATCGGTACAATTCTCACGCATAACAAATGAGGCCGATGTAGATTTTGCCAGCCGCTTAATTAAAGAAGTTGGCGTAGCCAGTATACCGGTATCAGCCTTTTACTCAAGAAATACCGACTTTGGCGTATTGCGCTTCTGTTTCGCCAAATCAGAAGAAACACTCCAAAAAGCGGCAGAAGCCCTCTTAACCGTTTAATATTTTTAGCTATGGAATCACTAAAAATTACCACCTTTCAGGCCTACTTATTCTGGGAAAATTGCGAAAAAAATTTGCAGAACCTAGCACTTAGGCTATCGGCTATTAGAGAAAAAACAGATCTAATTGTGTTACCAGAGATGTTTAACACCGGTTTTTCTATGAACACCGATAAACTAGCGG
>JBJTNJ010000027.1:0-12347 GCA_046074005.1 Sphingobacteriaceae bacterium | reverse complement strand
AAGCTCTTTGTCACCTTGTGTACACGCCATTTTAGCCGCTAAGTTGGGCGATGAAGCTCGTGCCTATGAATTTTACTTGCGTACCGCTCGGTTAGATTTAGACGATTACAACAACGATACCGAAGACGGCTGCCATACCACTTCTATGGCCGGTACCTGGATGAGTGTGGTAGAAGGCTTTGGCGGCATGCGTGTACGTAACAATCAATTGCAATTCCATCCATTTTTGCCCGGAAAATGGGCATCTTTCTCCTTCAAAGTAGGGTTTAGAGGTTCTTTGCTCAATGTTAAAGTGAGTAAAGAAGGCGTGCAAATTATCAATCAATCTGATAAAGCCCTCTCTGTAAACGTATTTGATAAGAGCTACGACTTGGCGGGCAATGCCCAATTGATGGTAGAACATGCCCTTGCAAACTAAAATAGCACTTGTTGCCGGTGCCTCTCGGGGTATAGGCAGAGCCCTAGCCATGCATTTGGCTGAGGCAGGTGCACAGGTTATCTTATTGGCCCGAAACCAAAACGAATTAAGGGAAGCGGTGGCCGAAATTACCAAAAAGGGTGGTTTGGCTACCGCTTTTTGCGTAGATATTAGCGACGAAAAAGCCCTGAAGTTGGTTTTTCAGCAAATCATCCAGCAATATAAACGCATTGATATTTTGGTAAACAATGCCGGTATTGGCCAATTTCAGCCCGTAGCCGAAACTTCTGCCACCTTATGGGATGAGGTGATGGATACCAATGTAAAAGGTACGTTTTTGTGTAGCAAAGAAGCCGTTATTCAAATGCAAAAGCAAGGGGTTGGCCACATTGTAAACATCGCTTCCGATGTAGCCAAACGCACCTTTGCCAATGGCGCCTTGTATTGTTCTAGTAAATATGCCCAAGATGCATTTTCGTCGGCCTTGCGAAAAGAAGTACGCCCCTATGGTATTAAGGTAAGCGTAGTATATCCTGGGTTGGTAGATACCTATTTCAATAATAGCCAGCCAGGCAAACCCGAAAATGCTCAAAACTTACACCCCAACGATATTGCCGCAGCCGTACTGCACATCGTATCGGCGCCAAAACACGTAGTTATAGATGAATTAATGATTCATCCCATTTCACAGGATTATTAAGTTAAACATGAAAAAACAAAGCCTAATATGTGCACTACTCGTAGCAGCCCTTGCTACCAAGGCACAAGTAAACGAACCTAGTAGCAACCATAAATTGGTTATTTACCAGTTGCTGCCCCGCTATTTTGGCAATACCAATACCACCAATAAACTATACGGTTCTAAACAAGAAAATGGCGTGGGTAAATTCAACGATATTAGCCCAAAAGCCCTGCAAGAATTAAAAAAACTAGGTATCACCTATGTGTGGTATACCGGCGTAATAGAACACGCTACCATGACCGATTATTCGGCCTATGGCATTAAGCAAGACGACCCAGATATTGTAAAGGGAAAAGCAGGTTCGCCCTATGCCATTAAAGATTATTACGATGTAGACCCCGATTTGGCGGTAGACGTAAAAAATCGGATGGGAGAATATCAAAACCTGATAAACCGCACCCATGCGGCGGGCTTAAAAACACTGATGGATTTTATTCCGAACCACGTGGCCCGTACCTACCAGTCGGATGCAAAACCTGCCGGAGTGATCGATTTTGGTGCCCAAGACGATAAAACAAAAGCCTTTAGCCCTCAAAACGATTTTTATTATATCCCCGGAAAAGCCTTTGTAGTACCCGCCGGAACAGAAGCCGGAGGCACGCAATTTAGCCATCCACTTAAAGACGGAAAATTCGACGAAACCCCGGCCAAAGTAACCGGAAATAATGTTTTTTCAGAAAAACCAGCCATCGACGATTGGTACGAAACCATGAAATTGAATTATGGCTACGATTTGCAAAACGGCAAAAACTATTTCAGTCCGGTGCCACCCGTATGGACAAAGATGAGAGACATCTTGGTATTTTGGGCTAAAAAAGGAGTAGATGGTTTCCGTTGCGATGTGGCCGAGTTTGTGCCTGTAGAATTTTGGCATTGGGTAATTCCGGAAGTGCGTAAAATAAATCCCAACATGGTGTTTATTGCCGAAGCCTACGACCCTAGCAAATACGCAAACTACGTAAGCTATGGCGGGTTCGATTACATGTACGATAAGGTAGGCCTATACGATGCGCTAAAGCCTTTAATTAAACAAGAACCCGGTGCAAGTGTAGACGCTATCCGAAAGGTCGTACAATCGCAAGAAGGAGGACTATCTAACCACATGCTACGTTTCTTAGAAAACCACGATGAAGAACGCATTGCCTCTAAAGGTTTCGCACAACATCCGGAGTATGCAAAAGTAGCCATGGTACTTACCGCAACTTTGGGTAGTGGTCCGGTAATGATTTATGCTGGCCAAGAAGTAGGAGAGCAGGGTGCCGGTGTAGAAGGCTTTGGTGGCGATGATAACCGCAGCACCATTTTTGATTATTGGGGCCAGCCGCAATACCAACAATGGCTTAATGGGGGCAAATTTGATGGAGGCCGTTTAACACCGGCTCAGAAGAATTTAAGAGCATTTTATCAGCAACTATTAATCTTAACAGGTTCCAATAAAGCCATTCAATCGGGCAAGTTAAAAGACGTTTCTGCAGAACTAGGTTTAGGAAACACGGCTTTGGCTTATGTGCGGTATACCGAAAGCCAACGGGTATTGGTACTTGCTAATTTCAACCGTACGCAAAGCGTAAACATTAGCACTGCTACGCTGAAGAAAATTACCAAGCAAGCAAACGTATTGAACCTATTAAGTGGCAGATCCCTAACAGGAACTTCTGTAAAAGTTTTACCCAACGAAGCCTTGATTCTCAGTTTTTAATGTAAATTTATAAAGCTTATTATACTAACCATATAATTTATAAACCTTTAACACCTTTTATGACTGCATTACAAAAACCAAAATTATCTTTTTGGCAAATTTGGAACATGAGTTTCGGATTTTTAGGTATCCAATTCGGATTTGCCTTACAAAACGGAAACGCCTCTCGTATTTTACAAACCTATGGTGCCGATGTAGAGCACCTTTCTTGGTTTTGGTTGGCTGCGCCTTTAACCGGTATGATTGTACAACCCATTATTGGCTATTACAGCGATCGAACCTGGAATAAATTAGGTCGTCGTCGCCCATACTTCTTGGCCGGAGCCTTGTTATCTGCCTGTGCCTTGGTATTAATGCCTAATTCGGCCTCATTAGCCTTGTTTTTACCCCCTATTTTAATAGGAGCAGGCTTATTAATGATTATGGATGCTTCCTTTAATGTGGCTATGGAGCCATTTAGAGCCTTAGTAGCCGATAATTTACCCGACAGCCAGCGTAGTGTAGGCTTTTCAATCCAAACCTTTTTAATAGGGATTGGTGCTGTTATTGGTTCTTGGTTACCTTATGTGTTTGCCGAGTATTTAGGCGTTTCTAAAATGGCCGCAGCGGGTCATATTCCCGATAATGTGCTATACTCATTTTATGTAGGTGCAGCCGTATTGGCGGGCACCATTTTATATACGGTTCTTACTACCAAAGAATACAGTCCCGCAGAATATGAACAATTTCATGCAAACGAACCTCAAGAAGAAGAAAAGAAAGGTATTCTAGCTATTATTTCCGATTTTTCACACATGCCTATAGCCATGCGTCAATTAGGCTTAGTACAATTTTTTTCTTGGTTTGCCTTATTCTCTATGTGGGTATTTACCACACCGGCCATTGCCCAACATATTTATAAAGTAGTTCCCGGCGATACCTCATCCGAAAATTTTGCCAATGCAGGCAACTGGGTAGGTATTTTATTCGGAGTATATAATGGCGTATCGGCTATTTATGCCTTATTTCTACCGGCCATAGCACGAGCAACCAGTCGTAAAATAGCCCACGCTTTTTCTTTAATATGCGGAGGTATTGGTTTATTATCTATTTATTTCATTACCAATCCCACCATGTTGCTATTCTCTATGGTAGGTATTGGTTTGGCTTGGGGTAGTATTTTGGCCATGCCTTATGCCATCTTATCAAGCTCTATTCCGGCCCGTAAAATGGGAGTTTATATGGGTATTTTTAACTTCTTTATCACCTTCCCTCAAATTGTAAACGGGGTATTTGGTGGGCCAATTGTAAAGCATTTCTATAACGGACAAGCCATTTACGCCATTATTTTAGCAGGTATCTTCATGATTTTGGGAGCCATATCTGTACTATACGTTCAAGACAACAAAGACATAAAGCACTAAAGCAATGAAAAAAGCAATTCTTTACAGCGGTATCCTGTTAAGCCTATTAGCCACAGCCTGCTCTAACACTAACAGCCCTACACTTCAAAGTTATTTTGCACCGGTAGATAGCGGCGTGCAAGCAGCCGGTGTAAAAATGGTAGAAATTACCACCCCCAAAGGAAAATTTAAAGTATGGACCAAACGCATTGGCAATAACCCTCGAATTAAGGTGTTATTGCTCCATGGTGGTCCGGCTATGACCCACGAATACATGGAATGTTTCGAAAGCTTTTTCCCTAAAGAAGGCTTCGAATTAATTGAATACGATCAATTAGGTTCTTATTACAGCGATCAACCCAAAGACAGCGTACTGTGGACGATTCCTCGTTTTGTGGAGGAAGTAGAACAAGTGCGCATAGCCCTAGGTCTAAACAAAGATAATTTCTACGTACTAGGAAACTCATGGGGAGGTATTCTAGCCATGGAATATGCCTTAAAATACCAACAAAACCTTAAAGGCCTGCTTGTTTCTAACATGGTATCTAGCGCCCCCGAATATGGTAAATACGCCGATGAAGTATTGGCAAAACAGATGAAACCCGAGGTGCTTGCAGAACTAAAAGCTATAGAAGCCAAAAAAGATTTTGCCAATCCACGATACATGGAATTGCTCATTCCTAATTTTTATAAAGAGCATATTTGCCGTTTAGCCGAATGGCCAGATGCCTTAACTCGTTCATCGAAACACGCAAATGGCGATATTTATGTGCGCATGCAAGGCCCCAGCGAATTTGGCATAAGTGGCCTATTAGCCAATTGGGACATTACCAATAGATTGCACGAAATTACCGTGCCCACCCTAATGATTGGTGCTACCCACGATACCATGGACCCTAAAGCCATGGAAAAACAAAGCAAATTAGTGCAAAACGGTGCCTACTTACATTGCCCTAATGGCAGCCATTTAGCCATGTGGGATGACCAGCAAGTATATATGAACGGCGTAATCAACTTTATAAAACAAGTAGACCAAGGAACCTTCAACAAACAATAATATCCTCATGAAAGTAAATCTACTAGCCTACACCCTTCTTATAGGTCTATTGCTTAGCACTACCGCCTGTAAAAAAGGATCTTCCGGTGGCGGAACCACGCCAACCCCCCCAGTTCTCACCACCGACGTAGGTTTACTAACCGTAAGTCCAGCCTTTCCGGCAGATAACACTCCGGTAACCTTGACCTTCGATGCTAGTAAAGGCAATGCCGCCTTAGCAGGTTTCTCCGGCGATGTATACATGCACATAGGCGTAATTACCGATCAAAGTACCGGAGCTACCAATTGGAAATACGTAAAAGTAAGCTCCTTTACCACCGCCGATGCTTCGGTGAAAATGAACTCAATAGGAGGAGGCAAGTACCAATTTACCTTAACACCCCGTACATTTTTTGGCGTACCAGCAGGCGAAAAAATTCTACAAATAGCCGTATTATTTAGAAGCGGAGATGGAGCCATAGTAGGCAGAAATACCGATGGGAGCGATATTTTTACGCCTATTTACGAATCGACTCCTTTGCAGGTGAAATTTACTTCACCAGAATTAGAGCCCATGTACGTGCCCAAGCCAGTACTAACCGTACAGGCAGTAGGTGGTCAATTGCAGGTAAAAGCCTTAGCCAGCCGTTCAGCTAGCCTAACCCTAAGCCTAAATGGCCAAAGCTTTGCTACGGCTGCCGCAGCCACCAGCATTACCGGTACTGCTACCATTACCACTAATGGCATACAGCAAGTTAAAATTAGTGCCGTAGAAAATGGACTTACCGTAGAAAAAACCTTCGAATTTATTATAAACGGAACACCAACCATTGAAGCCCTCCCGGTAGCAGCTACCAAAGATGGAGTAAACATCATTAACAATGGAACTTCCGCTATTTTCAACCTAACAGCCCCCAATAAAGGCTCTGTATACCTTATTGGCGATTTTAACAACTGGACCCTCAGCAATAATTACGCACTTAAACGTACTCCTGATGGTACCCGTTGGTGGATACAACTAGATAACCTAAGCCCACAAACAGAATACGCCTACCAATACGTAGTAGATGGTTCCATAAGAATACCAGACCCCTATACCGAAAAAGTATTAGACCCATCTAACGATAGTTACATACCGGCATCCGTATATCCCAATTTAAAAGCCTATCCCGCTGGTAAAACCAGCGGCCTGGTTTCTACCTTTATTCCAAGCCCAAGCACCTATTCTTGGCAAATAAGCAATTTTAGCCGTCCGGCAAAAACAGATTTGGTTATTTACGAAATGCATATTCGCGATTTTGTAACAGAACACAGTTACACCGCCGCTGTAGCCAAACTAACCTACCTCAAAAACCTAGGCATTAATGCCATTGAGCTAATGCCTGTAAACGAATTTGAAGGAAACAGTAGTTGGGGTTATAACACGTCTTTCTACTTCGCACCCGATAAATACTACGGCACCAAGCAAGCGCTTCAAAACTTTATAGACGAAGCCCACAAAAAAGGCATAGCCGTAATTTTAGACATGGTGCTTAACCATTCCTTTGGTCAGTCGCCCATGGTGCAATTGTATTGGGATAACGCCAGCAACCGCCCCGCAGCAAACAACCCCTGGTTTAACCCTACCGATAAACACCCATACGGCGTAGGCTACGATTTTAACCACGAAAGCACCTACACCAAATATTTCGCCAAAAACGTCATGAAGTTTTGGAAGGAAGAGTATAAAGTAGACGGCTTTCGTTTCGATTTATCCAAAGGCTTTACCCAAAACTACACCAACGATGTAAACGCCTGGGGCCAATACGATGCCTCTAGGATAGCCATTTGGAAAGACTACAATGCCTACATTAAATCCCTCGATCCAAGCCTATACGTCATCTTAGAGCATTTTGCGGCAGATACCGAAGAAAAAGAACTAGCCACCGATGGTATGATGCTTTGGAACAACCAAACCGGCCCCCTAAAAGAAGCCAGCATGGGCTGGTTGCCAAACTCAAATTTTGGCCGCCTACTTTACGATCAACACAGCGGATTTTCCTACACCCAACAAGATAAACTAGTAGGCTACATGGAAAGCCACGACGAAGAACGAGCCATGTATAAAAATTTATACTTTGGCAACCAAGTAGGAGGATACAGCATTAAAAACGATTTAGCTACCTCCTTAGCCCGCCAAGAAATGACCATGGCCTTTATGCTTTGTGCCCCAGGTCCTAAAATGATTTGGCAATTTGGTGAATTAGGCTACGACGTAAGCATCGATCAGAACGGCCGATTGGGAGAAAAACCCGTACTGTGGAATTATTATAACGATGCCTCCAGAAAAGCCCTATACGATGCCTTGGCTAAAATCATTAAAGTTCGTATCGCCCAATCTGTATTTCAAACCAGCAACTTCAATTCCAATTTCAGTGCCGCCGATGGCATAAAATACCTACGCCTATTTGGCACCGGAGGCGCCAATGTAGTAGTAGTAGGTAACTTCAATGTTACCGCCCAAACAGCAAACATGGCCTTCCCACAAAACGGCACCTGGTACGATTTTATGAACCCAGGCCAAACAGAAACCATCTCCGGCAACTACAGCAAAACACTTGCCCCCGGAGAATACCATATTTACACCACGGTGAACTACAACTAAGACCTTAAATTTTAGTGCTAGCAAAGCCTTGCCCCGAATAGGGGCAAGGCTTTTTGGTTTACCCATCTGCTAAATATCATATCCAATCAGAGCAAAGCTGTCAATTAACAACTACAGATTCCCCTCCTTTAAAGGAGGGGTGCCCAAAGGGCGGGGTGGTGTTATATACCATGCAACATGCTAAATAAGAAATGGGATGCTAAATAAGCCACGGCCCGGCAGAACGGCGGGCCAGCCTAAAGGCCTTGTGCGCAGAAGCATCGTTCTGCCTTGTTTATTCACCAATAAATAATTTTTTAAAGGTGTTCATGAGCTCCCTTCGGTCGGTTTTGCTTCCTTTTGGTCAAGCAAAAGGAAGAAGAAAAGAAAAATCCACTCAAATTCGGGCCAAGGGGAAGGTCCCGTGAGTAGCAGCATCCTTCAGCCTTAACTTTTGTTCCCATTTAATCAAGCAAAAAGAAGAAGAAATAAGACTATTCATCAAACAAAAAGACAAGTCCAATAGCTACAAACAAAAAAGCCAGGGCCCGGCAGAACGGCGGGCCAGCCTAAGGCCTGTGGGCAGAAGCATCGTTCTGCCTTGAGTTTTTGAATACTTTTTCATCAAGGAAAAAGTATTATTAATAACAAAGAAAATTATAAAAAATACCACTACACAATAAAACCACCCCAAAAAATGTTTAAAACACCATAAACCCTAAAACAAAAAAATCATGGCCTCAACAACAGAAACTGGCGACGTAAAAAACATCGAAGCCTTCAAAACAATCATCAACTACTGCGAAAGCTATGCCGTAGACTACAACCCCTCCGCAGACCCCCTCAAATTAAGCAACCTCCAAACACAACTCACCAACATCCAAAACGCACAAGCAGACCACATCAAAAAACAAACCATCCTGAATACAACCATAGATCAACGCATAAAAACCTTCAGCACCCTCAAACCACTCACCACCAAACTCCTAAACGCCCTTATCGCATCCGGAGCCGAGCCCTTAAACATCCAAACCGCAAAAACACTCACTCGAAAAATATTTGGCAAACGAGCCACACCCATTCCCAGCCCAACCGATCCCAACCAAAACCCACCCAATACCACCTCCGTATCCCAACTAAGCTATACCAACCAAGTAGCCCACCTTACAGCACTAACCGAACTACTCAGCACCATACCCCAATACCAACCCAACGAAACTGAACTTCAAACCACCCAACTCCAAACCTATATCACCCAACTCCAAACCGTCAATACCAACGTAACCCAAGCAAACACCAACTGCAGCAACACCAAAATTATCCGAAACAACCAATTATACGCCCCACAAACCGGCATAATAGATACCGCCTACAACATAAAAAACTACATAAAATCACTTTACGGCCCCACCAGCCAACAATACAAACAAATCAGCGGCATACAATTCACCCGTAAAAAAGAATAAAGCTATCCCAAACAAGAATATTCAACCCCAATCAAGAAAATTATACTACCAACAAAGCAATATCCAATAACAACGCAAGAATATCATCATCCAACAAAGCAATATTCATTTCCAATCTAGAAAACTCTACCCCTAAAATTGGAAACTCACTAACCAATAAAAGAAAATCAGCCGCTAAAAAAGAGAAATGAAAAGCAAACAAAGAAAACTCCATAACCCAAATAGAAAACTCAAGCAAACAGCACAAAAAAACCGCCCCGAAACTCGGGGCGGTTTTTAAAAGATTAATTAAAGACTTTTCTTAGTTAATAGTATAGCTATTATTAATTAAATCTAAAGTAATGGTATATGTACCAGCATTGGCTACAGGAATATCTGTTCCACCTAGTACGCCCGGAGTACCATTGTACCCAAAGTTAGTACCCCAGTTATGGTTCTTTCTAAACTTAAAGGCACCAGGTACTAAACTTACACCAGTAATGGTCCATTTTTTAGTAGTGTTGTTGTACTTCATAATGGTATCATCACTCCATCCACCAGCAGTTGCACTACCAATAATACCCCATGAATTTAAATCATACACAATCGTGTTCGAATTTAAATCAACTGTTACTTGGAAATTTTCTCTTGTATATGGAGCGCTTGTAGTAGGACCAGTAATGTCACCACCACCTAAAGCTACAGTACCAGCACCGCCAGCACCAACTCCATAGGCAGGTACTGCCCATGATTTACCTTTCATCAATTTAAACATAGAGCCTGATGCATCAAACTGAATAGTACCAATGTACACTCCATTACCCGTCTCAGAAGTTAAACTATCTGCAGTAGCGGGATTCCATCCTTGATACTGTCCCGGCATAATCAATTGCTCAATTAAGGCAAAAGGCGTAACCGTCATAGCAACCGTGTTCGAGTAAATAGGAGCGATGCTAGCCGTAACAGTCGATTTTACACGTACTTGTACGGTAGAAGCAACGCCAGTAGGTAAGTTCATTGATAATAAAAGCGCATTTAAATCCAATACAGTAAATGCCTTAGTTAAAGTACCTGCATTTAACGCAAACTCTCTAGGAGAAGTAAAGTTAGTGCTGGTAGATAATTGCAAGGTATTGGTAGAAGCAGCACTAAAACCATAATCAGGCTTAGTAATGCTAAACGTTACCGCAGTATTTGCAATATTCGGTTTAGTAAGCACCACCGACGTAGCCGAAGTACTTAACACCGCAGGAGTACCATTACCAACCTTGGTAAGGGTTTCGTCCTTCTTACATCCCCAAAGCGCTACGCTAAGGAACGTAAGTACGAAAAATTTATTAACTAGTGTTTTCATATAAACGTTATTTAACCGGAGGGGATAAGCCCTCCGGTGTTTTACTATTAATAGTTAGGGTTTTGGGTTAAGTTAGGGTTAGATACCAAGTCGTCTGTAGGAATTGGGAATACATTTCTCCAGCTCTCTACACCTTTACCAGCTTTTAAACCACCTTTAAATGGCCATAAATAACTACCATCGGTAAATTTGCCAAAACGAATTAAATCCGTTCTACGGTGACCTTCCCAATACAACTCACGACCACGCTCATCTAAAATGAATGGTAAAGATAAATCAGCCTGAACAACCTGTGCAGCTTGTGCACGAGTACGTAACAAGTTGATGTAGCTAGTAGCTGTAGCTAAGCTACCACCAGTTCCACCACGCAATACGGCTTCGGCGTAAATTAAGTATTGTTCGCCCAAACGGAACAAAGGGAAATCGATATCGGTAAAGTCAGCATGCTGTCCAGCAGTACCATCAGCTTTAATATTTCTGAATTTAGTTACTGCATAACCATCATTAAAGTTGCCAATATCGTTAATGTCTAAGTTCTGTCCAGCAGTATGGAACTGCGAACGTTTATCCAAGGCACCGGTTACATCAGGGAATAAGTTCGGCAAGTTTTTGGTTGCACGCATACCGCCCCAACCACCACCTACACCAAAGTCGGAACCTTGCATGCTACCGCCAATGGCCGCATGGGTTAAGAAGGTAGTACCGCCCCAGTTTTGGGTTTTTAAACCATCATAGTTAATAGTAAAGATAGCTTCGGTATTGTTTAGATTATTATCCGCACGCATGATTTTGCGGTAATCGGCTAATAAACTATAACCACCTTGGCTAATTACTTTGCTAGAATAGGTAACCGCTTCAGTATATTTAGGCGTACCGGTATATACGTTTGCATTTAAGTACAATCTAGCCAATAAAGCCCAAACAGCCGCTTTATCTGCTCTACCGTATTCGTTGGTTTTCGGAGCAGGTAATAAAGGCTCAATAGCCAATAGTTCAGACTCAATGTAGTTAAACAAATCGGCTTTGGTAGCTTGCTGTGGTAGGGCAGCACCCATCGCATCGGCATCGGTTACAAAAGCAGGACGGCCAAATAAATCTAATAAAGCCCAGTATTGGAAAGCTCTTAAGAAACGAGCCTCTGCTCTGTATTTGCGAATATTATCCGCATCGGCACCGCTAATGCCTCTAGAGGCTAATTTAGCATCGCTAGACTGACGAATAAAGTCGTTAGCTACCGTAATTTGGTAGAACGAGCGGTAGTACATTCCTTTAATAAAAGGATTGTTAGCAGACCAGTTCATGTTGTGGAAATCTGGCAATCCGGCATCGCCCCAACCAATCACCACTTCATCGGTAGGTAATTCTTGGAATTCCCAGAATAAACGCAAGAAATCGGAGAAACCTGCATCTACTCCTTGAATATCCCCGGATCCGTTAGGACCTTGGTTTCCGGTAGTAGCAAAAGAGCCGTATACCTTGGCAAAAGCCAATTTGTACCCATCTGCGGTGCTATATACTTGCGCAGACGTAATATCATTCGTCGGCGTTAGGTCTAATTTATTAGTACAAGCGGTTAAGCCAACGGTGAGGCCCACGCTTACTAATGCTAATTTTAAATAATTCTTTTTCATATCTAATTCTTTAAATT
>JBJTNJ010000026.1:0-8002 GCA_046074005.1 Sphingobacteriaceae bacterium | reverse complement strand
CGAAGTCAATAAATTCAATTTGACTTCGCATTTTTGTTTTATATGAGCGCAAACCTACCCATTGGTATTTTCGATTCAGGCATTGGCGGTTTAACCGTTGCAAGTGCCATTCACAGGGTATTACCCAACGAAGAACTAGTGTACTTTGGTGATACGGCTCATTTGCCCTATGGCGATAAATCGCCCGAGGCCATTAAGTATTTTAGCTTAAAAATTGGGAAATTTTTGCTCGATAAGCAATGCAAATTGCTAGTTATTGCATGCAATACGGCTTCTTCCTTGGCCTACCACGATTTGGTAGAGTTTATTGGTGATAAAATACCGGTGCTCAACGTAATTGATCCTGTGGTAGAATTTGTAGCCACAGATAGCCGCTGTAAACGGGTGGGGGTAATTGGCACCAAAGCAACCATTAAATCAGATTTGTATGCCAAAAAACTTCAGCTAGCTCGGCCAGGCATTGAAGTGAAATCATTGGCAACGCCACTCTTGGCGCCCATGATAGAGGAGGGCTTTTTTAGCAATACCATTAGTAAAACGGTTATTAATTCTTACTTATCGGCCCCAAAACTGAAAAATATCGACAGTTTAATTTTGGCTTGTACGCATTATCCCTTAATTCAGTCGGAAATTGAAGAATTTTACCACGAAAAAGTGAATATTATTAATTCTGCAGATATAGTAGCACACTCCGTGCAGAAAAAATTAGCAGAATTGCATTTATTGAACAAAAAAGCTGCTAAAAAGCACCAATTTTTTGTTTCAGATTATACTTCTTCCTTTGAAAAGAGCACAAAACTCTTTTTTGGTGAAAAAATACACCTAAAACTCAAAAATATTTGGTCTTAATTTTCATTTTTAGCTAAAATATTATTACTTTTTAACATTTTTGGTAAAATGTTGGTAATCATTTCACTGTTTTTACTTAAAAATAAAGATATTTAGGAGGAATCCCACCCAAATATCTTAAAAATGGCAAAAACCTTATCTAAATTTCCCTTTATTGTACTATTTCTTATAGTAATATTGGCATTTTGCTTCCCATCTATCCCGAAAGCATCTGCTGTAACTCCAGCCATTAACCCGGCCGATACTGCCTGGATGTTAACCGCTACCGCCTTGGTTTTAATTATGACCCCAGGCTTAGCCTTTTTTTACGGTGGCATGGTGAACAAAAAGAACGTAATTTCTACCATGTTGCAGAGTTTTATTTGCATGGTACTTATAACCGTTATATGGGTGGTATTTGGATTTAGTTTAGCGTTTGGCAAAAGTGTAGGAGGGTTTATTGGCAATCCTGCCACCTATTTTATGATGAATGGAGTAATTAATGGCCAGCCATGGAAATTGGCACCTACCATTCCCTTACTGCTATTTGCCACGTATCAATTAAAATTTGCCATTATTACACCCGCTCTTATTACCGGAGCCTTTGCAGAACGTATTCGGTTTATTTCTTATACCTTATTTATTTGTTTGTTTTTCATCTTTATTTATGCGCCTTTGGCGCATGCAACTTGGCATCCCGATGGTATCTTGTTTAAGTTGGGCGTATTAGATTTTGCCGGTGGAACCGTGGTGCACATGTCGGCAGGATGGGCCGCCTTAGCCTCGGCTATTTACCTTAAAAAACGTAACGAAGTATCTCACAGCCCTGCACGTATAACCTACGTATTGTTGGGCACAGGTTTGCTGTGGTTTGGTTGGTATGGGTTTAATGCAGGTTCTGCCTTTGGGGCATCGGCCTTGGCAGTAACCGCTATGGCTACCACTATGACGGCCTCTTCTGCTGCTGCTTTGAGTTGGATTTTCTTTGATGCCTGGAAAGGCCGTAAACCTTCTGCCATGGGCACCTGCATTGCTGCTGTAGTAGGCTTGGTAGCCATCACTCCTGCAGCTGGATTTGTAAGCATTCCGCATTCGTTAATTATTGGTGTAGTGGCCGCATTAGTAAGTAACCTCTTGGTAGATTGGCGTAGCCGCACCGGCTTGGACGATACCTTGGATGTGTTCCCCTGCCATGGGGTAGGAGGAATGGTAGGCATGTTGCTCACCGGCGTATTTGCTCATACCGCTGTGAACAGCGCCAATACTACTGGAAATGGATTATTATTTGGCGAAACTCATTTGTTTTTGGTGCAAAGTTTAGCCCTAGTGGGCGTATCTATTTTTGCATTTTTGGGTTCCATGGCGCTATTAAAACTTACCGATTGGATTACACCGCTTCGGGTAAGTGCTGCCGAAGAACAAGAAGGACTAGACTTAAGCCAACATGGGGAGAAGTTGTAAAAGCACACTCGTTTATTCAATTAAATCCTTATTTTTGTTAGCTCATTAAGCATCATGAGCGAACCCATAAAACACGAGTGCGGCATTGCCCTCATCCGATTGTTAAAACCGCTATCTTACTACCAAGAAAAATACGGTACGCCTTTCTACGGCCTCAATAAACTCTATTTATTAATGGAAAAACAGCATAACCGTGGCCAAGATGGCGCCGGTATTGCCACCATTAAATTAGACATGAAGCCAGGTACCCGTTACATTAGCAGGTACCGGGCCATGGGTTCAAAAGCCGTAGCCGATATTTTTGAATACGTACAAAAGAAATTTGTAGACGTTCAGGAACATAACCCAGAGCGTTTAGCTGATGCCCAGTGGTTAAAAGAAAATATCAGTTTTACCGGAGAAGTACTTATGGGCCATTTGCGCTATGGTACCCACGGTAAAAATAGCATAGAAAGTTGCCACCCATTTTTACGTCAAAATAATTGGATGACCCGTAATTTGGTTATTTCTGGCAACTTTAACATGACCAATGTAGACGAATTGCTAGAGCAGTTATATGAGCTTGGTCAACACCCAAAAGAAAAAGCAGATACCGTAACCGTATTAGAAAAAATAGGTCATTTCTTAGATGTAGAAAATCAAGAAATTTTCGATAGCTACAATGCCAAAGGCCTTAGCAATGTAGAAATTACTCATAAAATTGCCGAAGAATTAGATGTAGCTAATATTTTACGTCGGTCGGCAAAAACCTGGGATGGTGGTTATACCATTTCGGGCATTATTGGCCATGGCGATGCCTTTGTTATGCGTGATCCGGCCGGTATTCGCCCAGCCTTTTATTATGCCGATGATGAAGTGTTGGTGGTAGCCTCTGAGCGCCCAGCCATTCAAACCGCCTTTAATGTGCCTATTCATGCGGTAAAAGAAATTAAGCCCGGCCATGCCCTTATTGCTAAAAAGAACGGCCGCATTAGCGAAGAACAATTTAGCCAACCCCTAGAACAAAAATCGTGCTCCTTTGAGCGTATTTATTTTTCTAGAGGTAGCGATGCCGATATTTACCGCGAACGCAAGCAGTTAGGACGATTGTTGTGCCCGCAAATATTATCAGCAGTAAACAACGATCTAGAAAATACCGTATTCTCCTTTATTCCTAACACTGCCGAAGTAGCCTTTTACGGCTTAGTAGAGGGAATGCATAAACATATAAAACAAGTGCAAAAAGACGCCTTGTTAAACCGTGCCGATAAAATTACCGATGCGGAGCTTGAACGTATGTTAACCATGGCGCCAAGGGTAGAAAAAATTGCTCTTAAGGATGCCAAATTACGCACTTTTATTACGCAAGATGCCGATAGAGGAGACTTAGTAGCCCACGTGTACGATACCACTTACGGACTAATTAAAGTAGATGAAGACACCCTAGTAGTTTTAGACGATTCAATTGTACGAGGAACTACGTTAAAACAAAGTATCCTACGCATCTTAGACCGCCTTCGCCCGAAAAAAATTATCATAGTTTCTTCGGCCCCTCAAATTCGTTATCCAGATTGTTATGGCATTGATATGTCTAAAATGGGAGAATTTGTAGCTTTTGAGGCTATGATTTCTTTGCTAAGAGAACAGGGTAAAGAACACCTTATACAAGACACCTATCAGGCCTGTTTACAAGCCAAGGGAGCAGGAACTATGAAAGAGAAAAACTTAGTGCAGGCCCTATACGCTCACTTTACCGATGAAGAAATTTCTACTCGAATTGCCAAAATTGTTACCCCAGCGGGCATAAATGCTCAGGTAGAGGTCATTTATCAGAAATTAGAAAACCTACATGCGGCTTGCCCGAAACATTTGGGCGATTGGTACTTTTCGGGCAATTACCCTACTCCTGGCGGGAATAAAGTGGTTAACCAAGCCTTCATAAATTGGATAGAGGGAAATAACCAACGAGCCTATTAAAGGAGAGAGTGATTTACCACCAAGCTGTAAATTAATTTTGCAGCAAAAATGATTAGTAAAGTACCGGCCACCCGGTTCAATACAATTAAATTGTGTACGGTAATCCGCTTACGCAACTTATTGGCAAAATAAGCCTTTAGTGTATCTAAACTGAATTGAGTAATTAAAATTGCGGCAAAAAAGGGAACAATAATGTTGGGATTATAGCCCCCGGCTACCGAAATTACACCACTAGTTACACTAATCCAATATAACAGCAAGGACGGGTTGAAAATGCACATGGCAAAGCCTTTTAAGAAATAACCAAGCTTTTTCGATTTAGAGGTATTTTCTTCGTAGACCAGACTTACTTTTTTGATTAGATAATATACGCCAATACTAAATAAAATTGCTGCTCCAGCGTACCCAACATAATCAAGATAAGCGCCTCCTTTTGTTAAATAGCTCGATCCGAATAAGCTGAGGGCAACAAAAATACCATCGCTGATTACCACCCCGGCCGCTAAAGACATACCCGCGTAAAAGCCCTTTTCTATACTAGTTTTAATGAGTGCGAAAAATACCGGTCCTGTTAAAAAAGACAGTACAATGCCCATTCCTATCCCCGAAATAATAATTTCCATGGTCTTCCTCCTGTTGCTAATATCCGATTTTATGCGTTAAAAACCTTGCAAAGCATCTAGATAATCGTAAATATACTGTGATTCAAAAAAAATAAGTATGTTAGCTTAACTAAACCAACTATTAAACCAAACACCACATCCAAAGTATGGAGCAAAATTCACACACCAAATGGGGGCAATTTATACCCTTAGTTACTGTTTTTTTCTTTTGGGGCTTTGTTGCTGCAAGCAACGATATTTTAATCCCGGTATTCAGACAAGCCTTTGATTTAACACAAAGTCAGAGTCAGTTAGTATCCTTAGCATTTTATATTGCGTATACCGTAGGTTCTTTAATTTATATGGGCATTTCGGTAGTGCTCAAAAAAGATTTAATTAATACCATTGGTTACAAAAATGGCTTAGCTCTAGGGCTAGTTGTTTCTGCTATTGGTACGCTTTTATTTTATCCAGCAGCTAATCTGGGTTCATTTCCACTTATGCTTTCTGGCTTGTTTATTGTAGGATTAGGTTTTTCTTTGCAACAAACCGTGGCCAATCCATTAGCAATTGCCATGGGGCCTATTACCACGGGTTCTCAGCGTTTAACTTTGGCAGGTGGTATTAATAATTTTGGAACCACTATTGGCCCTTTAATTGTAAGTTTTGCCATATTCGGAGCAAGTACAAGCACCAGTACAAACATTAGTATTGAAAGTGTTAAAATACCTTATTTGGTATTAGGGGCCGCCTTTTTGTTGGTAGGTTTATTTCTTAAATTTTCGTCTATACCAGATAAACCAGCATTGGTAGAAGTCAACACCGCTGATGGAATTAAGGGCTCTGCTTTAAAATATCCACAATTAGTATTAGGAATGATTGCCATTTTTGTATATGTGGGTGTAGAGGTTTCAACGGCTAGTAACTTGCCAGCCTACATGGAAAAAGAGTTGGGCTTTGCCATAAAAGATATTGCTCCGTATATTTCTCTGTATTGGGCTAGTATGATGATTGGTCGTTGGACTGGTGCTGTGGAAGCCTTTACCTCAAATATCAGTTTGCAGAAAATATTACGTTTTGTAGCACCCTATTTAGCTTTCGGCGTATTTCTTCTGGTAAATGCACTAGCTAAGCATAATTTGGCGCCTTTTTACGTATATGCGCTAGTTATTTTGGTGTTAATAATAGCAGATATTCTGAGCAAAGCCAATCCGGCTCGTATGCTATTTATATTTTCGGCTGTTGGTATTGCTGCCTTATGTATAGGTATGCTCACTACTGGTATGTTGAGTGTGTATGCATTTACAAGTGTGGGTCTATTCTGTAGTACCCTTTGGCCTTGTATATTTACCCTGGCAGTTAGTGGACTAGGAAAAAATACTAGCCAAGGAAGTAGCTTTTTAATTATGATGATTATGGGTGGGGGTATTATAAGCTGGTTGCAGGGCTATGTTTCTGAATTTACAGGCATTCAATATAGCTACGTAGTAGGTATTGCTTGCTTTGCATATTTGGCCTTTTATGCGCTGAGGGTAGCAAGTATTCTAAAAACTCAAGGAATTAGTTTTGATAAAACCACTTCGGCTGGTCATTAATTAAAAAATTTGTGAGTAGACCCAGTTTCGATACCATATTTATGAACTTAGCCACCGACTTGGCCCAGCGCTCTCATTGCGTAAAGGCCCAGGTTGGTGCAGTTCTAACTAAAGATACCCGTATCATTTCTATTGGCTATAATGGGCCGCCAGCCGGTACCCATAATTGCGATGAAGAATTTCCGGAGGTGGGTTGCCCGAGAGACAGCAAGAATAGTTGTTCTTTGGCCCTACATGCCGAAGAAAATGCCATTTTGTATGCCGTAAGAAATGGCTCTACCTTAGAGGGAGCAACACTTTATCTCACCCTTTCCCCCTGTATTTCTTGTGCACGATTAATTTTTTCTTCGGGTATTAAGAAAGTATGGTTTAAGAATTCGTATGCCGAGTACAAAGGCCTACCCAGCGATGAAGGCGTAGACTTTCTTAACAAATTTGGCGTAGAGACGTTAAAATTCGCTTAGTAATGATCTTATTTAAATGGATTTCCCCATTTAACATCGGTATACACACTGCTGCCTGCCAGGGTTTTTAAGAAAGCCACCACGGCATCTACGTCGTTGGCAGTGAGTTGTAGCTTTTGGCCAATCCCATTGGGGCGTAAGCGGGCATCTAAATTGGTGTTTCCTGGAGCAATAGTAATATTGCCATAATGGCCAATTACATTTTGTAGTGTTTTCAGCGCTCCCGTATGCATCATCGGACTATTTACCATACCGGCAGTATTTACTAAGTCTCTTAACGAAGGAGCACGGGTATTGTTAATATCAATTCCAGTAGCATTTACTATGCCAATAATGCCATTGTTTCGGGTGTTGGGATCAATGTCAAACTCAGGGGCATTGTGGCACCCATTACAACCTAAGCCTCCGGAAATGCGGTTACCTTGCAAATCGAAGGTTGGGGGTGTTAAGAAAAGGGTTTTGCCGGTATTTTCTAGGGTGCTAAAATTTGGGAAGGGTTGATTGTCGTTATTTACTTGCGCTCTTCCAGCGTCGTATTTAGAATCGAAGGACTGGATACTTCTGATAAATTGAGCCAAACATTCTTGTAAGCGGGCCTCCGTTACGGTAATATCTCCATATACAAATTTGAACAGCTCATTGTAATAGCCAATAGCTTGTAATTTACTGAGTAGGGTTGCTAAGGTTCCTCTTCCGGTTTGGCCACTAAAGCCCATTTCATTGTGATCTTGAATGGGTTGGGTGGTTTGTTGTTCAAGTGTTGAGGCACGTTCGTCCCAGAAAAATTTGTTCTCTATCGCAAATCTCGAATTAATTAAACGCATAGAATGTCTGCCTGTTACACCACCCACTACACCGCTACTAACTAAAGCAGTATCGCCAAATGCAAATTGCTGTTTGTGGCAGCTTGCACACGCCACGCTATTGTTTATGCTTAAACTTTTATCGTAAAAAAGCACTCTACCCAAGGTTGCTTTGGCATTAGTTATGGTATTACCGGCCGTATTATCTTTTAAGATATAGTTTGGTTTTGCTTGATTGGCGTAATTGGCCAAACTATTCAGGTTGATAGTTGTGCCAAATGCTACAATAACGT
>JBJTNJ010000025.1:0-3880 GCA_046074005.1 Sphingobacteriaceae bacterium | reverse complement strand
TGTCAATTTTACCGTACCGAACTGGGCGACTACCCTTGAAGGACTTACCCGAATGCGCATTTATGCTTATCTAGGTAACGGTGCTCTTAAGAGTGGTAACGCTTGCGGCGTTGGACGAAATGGTATGAAGGTTACGGAGTTTAAGGGCAATCCAGTGATCTCCGAAAAAGCGATAGATATTATGCTTAGTTTGGATAAACAGGTATTTGTCATGAACATGATGAATGGGGGCTCCAATGATCAGGAAAGTGCCATGAATCAACCCGCAGCCAGTCTGTCGCTGTATCCAAACCCGGCCAATGATTGGGTGGATATCAGTATGAAGGGCATTTCCACGGATAATTTCACCCTGGAGGTGTACAATGCCGACGGTATGCGCATGCTATTGCAGCAGCCATGGGATGGCCGAGGAATAGATGTATCTAAGTTTCCAACCGGGATATACATCCTGAGTTTGAAACGAGACCGCGAAATTTATACCCAAAAGTTAATGATTCAGCGCTAAAAAGAAAAAGCCCCGATTTTCGGGGCTTTTTTTATGTCTGCGGTCCTTTGTTAGTAGCCGATAGTAATGCTGCTTGCTTGGTTAGCAATACTACCTGAGGCCGTACCGTTGGCAGCACGACTGAGTATTACTCGTTTTCCGTTCACCAGCATGCTTTTTACAGCCGTATCAAAACCGTGTAACACAATATTTAATTTGGTAAAACGAGAATTAAAGCTTCCCATAACCTGTTCGAATACTACTTGTTTTTTGGTGGGTACAAAGTTAATGCTACGTTTGTAATAGCTTCCTTTCTGATTGTCGAAAGAACTGCCATCATCTTCATAATATACATAGCTGCTACCTTTTTTACCGTTCCAGATGTGGATACTTAAAATTCCATCTCCCTTTTCGGCAGTGTTTTGTAGCACTTGTTGCATCGGAATAATGCCTCCTGCTTTCACAAATACCGGCAAATCACTTAGTGGTGCAGCCGCTTCAATGGTACTGTTTCCGGTATATTTTATATCGCTGCTTAAACGATACCAATCGCCGGCAGGTAAGTAAACGGTAGTAGAGGTTTTGTTGCTTTCTACCGGAGCTACCAAGATGTTATCGCCAAATAAAAACTCATTCTGATAGGCTTCTTTGTAAATTTCAGACTCGTTGGTATAGTCAATAGCTAAACTGCGTGCCACCGGTAAGCCACTTTGGGTGCTTTTATAAAAGGAAGAGTAGATGTAGGGCAATAGGCGGTAGCGCTGCTCAATATCTTTACGCATAATGGCTTCGGCTTCAGGTCCAAAGCGCCAAGGCTCTCTCATTGGGGCGTTAATTTCGGCATGGTTGCGGAACATAGGCGTGTATACGCCCAAAGAATTCCAACGCATCATTAATTCGGCCGATGGGGTGCCAATAAAACCACCAATATCTACGCCGGTATAGGCCACGCCACTTAAGCCAAGGCTATTTACTAAACGCTGCCCCAATAACATGTGTGCATCGCTAGAAGCATTATCTCCAGTCCATACGGCCGAATAACGCTGAATACCGGCATAGGCCGCTCTGGTAAGTACAAAGGCTCTGCGGCCTAAAATATCTTGTGTGCCTTCATAGGTAGCTCTCGACATTTGTAAACCATAGCCATTTCTAGCTTCACGGAGCGTCATTTGTTTGCCTTTGGCGCCAAATTGAATGAGATCGGGAATGTTTTGTCCCCAAGCCGAAGGCTCGTTCATATCGTTCCAGAAACCTTCAATTCCTTTTTCGGTTAGGGCGCTAAACGATTTCCCCCACCAGTTACGTACCTCTGGGCGGTAAAAATCCGGAAAATGGCAAGGGCCAGGCCATACCGTACCGGTGTAAAATTCGCCGTTAGGGTAGGTAGCAAAATAGCCTTTTCGTACTCCCTCGTCGTATTGTTTGTAGCCTTTTTCAATCTTAATACCCGGATCTACAATGGTTACCACATGGAACCCCATGCTCTTTAACTGATCAACGGTATTTTTAGGTGTGGGGAAATTTTTAGAGCTCCAGGTAAAAATTTTATAGGCATCCATATAGTCAATATCTAAATAGATAGCATCGGCAGGTATCTTTTTATCGCGAAAGGTTTTGGCAATTTCCAATACCTGGGTATCGGGTTTATAGCTCCATCGGCATTGTTGGTAGCCCAAACTCCAAAGAGGAGGCATGTTCATGCGGCCTGTTAGCCAGGTATAATCTTCAATGAGTTTGCTTACCGTGCTGGCGCCAAAGAAATAATAATTTAGTTCGCCACCTTCGGCACCGAAATAACTCATGCGCTCGTCGGTAGAGGCGCCAAAATTGAAAAAGCTTTTATGGGTATTATCGAAAAAGATGCCATAGGTAGCCTTATCATGGATGCCAATGTAAAAAGGAATCGTTTTGTAAAGTGGATCTGCATTGAGGGCGTAGGCTGGTACATCGCTGTTCCAGTTGACATAGGTACTGCCTCTGCGGTCTAAATTTCCTGTTTTTTCACCCAAGCCAATAAAGCGTTCGTTGGGTAACAGTTTACGGTAGCTGCTTACTTGAGTGCCATTCCACGAAAGGCCAATTCGTTCATCATCGCCACTTAAAAAAGCACCCGTTTTAGCATTATAGAACGAAAAACGAACCGGGTTTTTAGAAATGCGTACTTGTATAGAGTCGGTATTTACCAAAATTTCGGTATTCGATTCTATTAATTTGTTAAAGCCGCCACTTACCGTACGAATAACGGCTAGGGAGCTATCGGGCTTAAAGCTTTGGTTTACTGCACGCAGTCTAATAATGGTAGGTTGATACACCGAAAGGAATACCTGTCCGTGCTCTGCTCGAACTAATAAGCCCTGTGCAGTTTGGGTGGCACTCTGTAAGTTGCCTAACTGGGTACTTAGTGTACCTGTTTGTGCCGATAGGCTAAAGCTGCCCGCAAGGAATGCCATGCAAAGGCTTAAAAATTTACGTTTAAACATGTTATGGATTAAAATATAGGGTTAAGTTAAGCATTCGCGGATAATCTGTTCCAGATTTTTTTCCTTTTCTTCAATGCTTTTTAATAATTGAAATTGATTCAAACTGCGAATTAAATTTTGCTCGGGATAAGCGATTGGGTAATAGGTGCTACCTTGTAAATAATCGGTCAAAAAACGGAGTGCTTGCATGTACAATATGAACTTTCCAGCAAACAAGAGTTGGCTTTTCTCTTTGGTAGTTAATATGCTTGCCATTTCGGAGAGGTAACCACTCATCAGGGCTTTAAAATAGTCTTCCCGGACGGTGATTTTTTCTAAATCGGCTTCGTTTTCATCGTAGGTACACAGGTAGGTGCGCATCATATCGCCTAGGTCTGAGAGAAAATAGCCGGGCATTAAGGTGTCTAAATCAATTACGCAAATACCGGTAAAGTGGTCTTTGTGTAAGAGTACATTGCTAATTTTAGTGTCGTGGTGTTGTACTCTTAAGGGGAGGTTGTTTTTAAGCTTTTTAAAGGTATGAACTATCTCTTGTTGCTGTAAGGCTAAAGAAATGGCTGCCGAAGCTTGCTCTTTTAAGTCTTCGGGAACTTGGTTCAGGGTATGCTCAAATTGCTGAAAGCGTAGCTCTAAATTATGGAAAGCAGGAATGGTTTCTTTGAAATTGTCCAGAGGAATGCCGTCTAATAGCCTACTTAATTCTCCAAACTTTTTGGCAGCTTCGTAGGCCTGCTTAGGGTCGCTTAGGGTGTCAAAGGCTATTCCATCGCTAATGAAGGGGAAAATCCGCCAATAGGAATCGTTTAGTTTGCTTGTATAGCTCCCGTTTCTATTGAGTATGGGGGCCAAAAAAAGATAATGGGGGTCTTTTTTCTGTAAATAAGCCTGGCAAAGTTGAATGTTTTGCTCAATGGCT
>JBJTNJ010000024.1:0-13799 GCA_046074005.1 Sphingobacteriaceae bacterium | reverse complement strand
CCAAAACACCCCATCCATTCGCCGGTGGCTAGTTTTGGTAAATATTTAGTGCGTTGGGCTTCTGAACCAAAGGTGTAAATAGGGTACATTACCAAAGAACCTTGTACTGAAGCTGTAGAGCGAATACCAGAATCACCTCTTTCTAGTTCTTGCATCATTAAGCCATAGGAAATATAATCCAAGCCGGCTCCTCCATATTCAACAGGAATTGTTGGGCCAAACACACCAATTTCGCCCAAGCCTTTAATGAGGTGTTTTGGAAACTCTGCCTTTTGCGCATACTCCTCAATAATGGGGCTTAGTTCTCTTTTTACCCAATTGCGTACACTATCGCGAACCAATCGTTGTTCATTGCTAAGCAAGTCATCTATTAAGTAATAGTCGGGTGCTTCAAACAAGTCTTTTTTTGAGGAAGATGTATACATTTTTTGAGTTTGGTTTAGCTGTTTATCAAAAATAGGCAAAAGCGAATTTTATCTCTCAAAAAAACGAATATTTCTCTCTATTCGTCTATTTTTGTTGCATGAGTTCGGTACTAAAAACGGTTGCTTTACGAGATGTTCGGTTTTATGCTTACCACGGCTATTATCCGGAAGAGCAGCAAATTGGCGGTGTGTTTTATGTAGATATAGTGGTCAGTGTAACCGAAGCTAATTCGGCTACTGATGATTTAGTAGACACGCTTAATTACGAATACTTGTTTGCTATTGCCAAAGACGAAATGCAGAAAACACATAAGCTCATTGAGACACCGGCACAGCATATGCTCGATAAAGTACTTGGTGCTTTTCCTGCCGCAGCTCGTATAGAAGTGAGTATACGTAAGGCCAATCCCCCTTTAGCAGGTGAAGTTGCCTATGCAGAAGTGAGTTTAATACATACGAATGAATCAGTACTATAGTCCCATTACTCCAGAATTTTTAAGCCAACTAAAGAACTTACTTGGCGATGCTTTTGTGCTTACTCAGCTAAACGAATTGGCTCCGTATGCACAAGACGAAACGGAGGATTTAACGTATTTCCCCGAAGTGGTGGTAAAGCCATATACCGCCGAGCAAATTTCTCAAGTACTTATCTGGTGCAATGAGTATAAGGTGCCGCTTACCCCTCGAGGGGCCGGAACGGGTTTAAGTGGAGCCGCTTTGCCTATTTATGGAGGAGTACTTTTATCCATGGAGCGTTTTAATTCCATTGTAGAGATAGATGAGCAAAACTTACAAGCTCGTGTACAATCGGGGGTAATAACCGAAGTATTTATGAATGCGGTGGAAGAAAAGGGCTTGTATTATCCTGTAGACCCATCTAGCAAAGGTTCGTGCTTTTTAGGAGGTAATGTTGCCCATGGTAGCGGTGGCCCAAGGGTGGTAAAATACGGCACCATTAGAGAATATATTTTGAATTTACAGGTAGTATTGCCCACTGGTGAAATTATATGGACGGGTGCCAATACCCTCAAATTCGCTTCGGGCTATAACCTTACTCAATTGTTTATAGGCTCGGAGGGTACCTTGGGTATTGTTACTGAGATTGTAGTGAAACTTATTCCTAAGCCGGCAAAAAATGTATTGTTATTAGCGTCTTTTACCTCAAACGAACAAGCATGTGAAGCCGTTTCGGCTATTTTCAGAGCTGGAATTATGCCATCGGCTGTAGAATTTATGGAGCGTAAAGGGGTAGAGTGGGTGATTAAAAATGATGGAGTGGCTTTTGATTTAAAAGACAATGTGGCCGCCTTGCTATTAATTGAACTCGACGGACTTTCTTTAGAGGCTTTATACGAAACTGGCGAACAATTAAACCAGGTGCTTGAACAATACAATTGTGTAGAGGTACTTTTTGCCGATACCGCTGCGCAAAAAGAAGAACTTTGGCGCATGCGCCGAACCATGGCGGTTTCAGTAAAAGCAAATTCGGTGTATAAAGAAGAAGATACCGTGGTTCCTAGAGCAGCTCTGCCTCAGTTAATTGCAGGTATCAAGCGTATTGGTGATAACTATGGTTTTGACTCTATTTGTTACGGACATGCTGGCGATGGAAATTTGCACGTAAATATTTTAAAAGGCAGCATGAGCGATGAAGATTGGCAGCATAAATTAAAAAAGGGTATTGCCGAAATTTTTGAATTAACGGTTTCTTTAGGCGGAACACTTTCGGGAGAGCACGGCATTGGTTTGGTACAAAAAGAATACATGTACCTTAAATTCTCGGACGTCCATTTAACCCTCATGCGCCATATTAAACAGGTTTTCGATCCACGAGGCATACTCAATCCGGGTAAAATATTTTAGAATACGGCTTGGGATGGTTATTTTTGAGTTATGGCCCGTGAATTACTAGAAACCAAGCGTAAAGCATTAAAAATTAACCTCGATCCGAATATTTACGGAACTTTCGCCGAAATTGGTGCAGGGCAGGAGGTAGCTCGTAACTTCTTTACGGCAGGTGCCGCCTCCGGAACCATCGCCAAAACCATGTCGGCATACGATATGGTATTTAGTAATTCTATTTACGGCAGCGAAGAAAATGGGCGTTATGTAACCAAATCTAGGTTAGATAAAATGCTTAGCCATGAGTTTGAGCTTTTAACGGAGCGCTTAGATGGGCCAGAATACGCCAATAAAACGTTTTTTGCTTTTGCAGATACGGTAACCACCTTAAATTTTAGCAAAACAAACGATCCACATGGCTGGTTGGGTCTTCGTTTTCAAACCGAACCTGGTGGCGAAGCAAATGACATCATTTTTCACGTGCGTTTATTAGATAGCGATGCCAGCCTGCAACAACACGTATTGGGTGTGTTAGGCGTAAACCTGGTATATGCCGCTTATTTCCACCATCAAGATATTCAAACTATGATCGAATCTTTGGCCGATAACTTAGCCCAAGGATCGGTAGAAATTGATATGGTTAGCTTACATGGCCCGGCCTTTAAAGATGCCGATGACCGTTTAGTTAACTTATATTTAATTGCAAAGGGCTTTTCGAGTGCCACTATTTTTAACCCCAAAGGAGAAGCTTGCCAAAGCAAAGATGTATTGTATAAGAAAGATGTGATGATTTTGCGTACCAAGTTTGGGCAAAAATCAAACCCAAATTTCGATTTGTTAAATACCGCTGTTGATCAGTTTAAGCGCTCTCAAAACCTAAAAGATGAGCAAGTAATTGTGCTAATTGAGGTATTAATGACCAATTTATTAGACAGCTCCAAAGAAGTGAGTGCCGCAGATTTAGAAGCTTTTGCCTCTCGTGCAGAAACACTTTGCGCTACTGGCAACTATGTAATTGTTTCTAATTATACTCGTAACCACAAATTGGCCCAATACTTAAGTCGTTGCAATCCGCACAGTGTGGGTATTTCTACCAATATTTCTAATTTAAAACATATTTTCACTGCTGACCAATACGGCGAAAACTATACCGACGAATTACTAGCCTACGTGAGCGATTTGTTTAGTAAAAATGTGAAATTGTACGCTTACCCATACTTAGACAAAGATAATAAGCAAATTATTACCACCAAAAATATGCCGGTATCGCCAGAGGCAAAACCTTTATTCGATTTTTTGGTAAGCAATGGCTATATCTCAGATATTGAGGGTTTTGATGCTAAAGATGTGAAAACCGTTTAGTTTCGCATGTTAATAAACTGCAAAGGTTGACCAAAATCTCCGCCACGGCAGAGCGAAATTACCGCTTGTAAATCGTCAATTTTCTTGCCTTGCACCCGTAATTGGTCGTCCATAATTGAAGCTTGCACCTTAATGCCACTATCTTTAATGGTTTTAACCAATTTCTTGGCAGTTTCTTTATCAATGCCTTCTTTAATCTTAATTTCTTTGCGAATCATATTTCCAGAAGCGTATTGCTCTTTGCCCATATCTAGGCAAGCCGGATCTAATTGCTGTTTCACCATTCTAGAGATAATGGCATCCTGAATAGCTTTTAAACGCATATCGTCTTCGGTAACAATCAGTACTGTATTGGTCTTTTTATCCAAGTCTACCGTACTGTTCGAACCATTAAAATCATAACGGTTTAAGATTTCTTTTTTAGCGGTATTAATGGCGTTGTCTAATGTTTGGCCATCTACTTTACTAACAATATCAAATGAGGGCATAATTTTTTGTTTAAAATATACATAATTTGATTAGGCCAATGCTAGTTCATTTTCAAGGGTCTTTAACACCCCATCCCATAAGCTAATTCTGTATAGTAATCCGAGCTTAACAGCCTCAAGCGCTTCGTTTTTTTTCAGTTCATCATCGCCTATTAGATTTTCTGTCATGACTATTGCTAAGTGGCTATGATGGTCACCATCTACCTCAATATGGCGTTCTAAATAGTACTGAAATATGGAGGCTTCGTTATTTGTTTTAGTATTGATGTCTTGTACTAATGCAATAAACATATCGGGAATTAGATCTTCGCGGCCGAAAGTAAATACAGCTGCTTGTACGTGAGGTTTATTCTCTTCAATTACTTTAAAGGTGTAGTTCACAAAGTTGTTAATACTATCAGCAATATCTAACTGCGTCAAAGAATCCTGAACACTAGTACCTTCTCTTAAAGAGGAAACCAAACGTTCTATCTCTGAGATAGAAGCGCCTGCTTGCTCCATGGCATTTAAATAAAGTTCAAAATGGCTAATGTGATTTCCATCTTGGTCAATATCGCTTTCTTCACCCACTACAATTTCATTAATTAGAAAGCGGGTAGCTGGTGAACCAACTGGTAGCCAAGGGCTTTTTACACAAGTAAGATTCTGTTGGAGGGCTTTTAATAATGACATGAAGTCCCATACAGCAAACACATGGTGCTGCATAAAGATGCGTAAATCTTCTGTTGAGCGAATTCTCTTGTAAACGGGATGGTTTACCAATTGTTGGCGTAAGCCTACAATTTCTTGCTGAATAAATTGAGTGCTGGTCATACTTTTGCAAGTATAACCAGTCTGTTTAACTCAATACAGTTTATGTTGTAATTTGAATATCTTATGACAAGACTTAGGTACTTGCTTAAGCCAATTCTTTACGCTTAATTTCAAGATTAACTTCTTCGCTAAGGTAGTCGTTGTACACTTTTTGTGTCTTAATCTTTGGGTCGAACATAGAGCCAATACCGCATACCAACCATGTAGGAGATAGGCCAAATTCCTTAGATAAACACTGAATTTTATCTACTGTAATGTCATTGTCGCCATTTTCCATTCTAAAATAGCCTACCTGTGTAATGTTCAGAATCTTGGCCATGTCTTTCTGGGTGAATTTTAACAACACTCGTAATTCTTTTAAACGTAAACTTCTAAGTTTCTTTTGGTACCTGGTGTTTGGAGATTTAACGGCTTCCATAGTTATAATTGTTTAGATATATCCCTTATAACTACATTGCTATGCCTAAAATTGCATTGAAACGAAAATAAATTTCGTGTTTGTACGTATTATTGAAAAAAAATAACTGAGAATTATTTAACTTGATTCTTTAATCCCAAGTTTTTTCTGAAGCGTAGTAATTGAGGTTTTACTATCTTGAGGCTTCTTTTAGAGAGTTCTATGCTGGCATTTAATTCAAATCCAATGAGAATAATGAGGGAATTTATATACATCCAGATCATCATTACAATAAGGGTCCCAATGGAGCCATAGAGTTTATTATAGGTGCTGAAATTATTAATGTAATACGCAAAACCTACAAATGTTAGGATAGCCAATATGGTAGCTAACCAAGAACCTGGGCTAAAAAATTTCCACTTTTTACGGGTAGCAGGACCGTATTTATACACCATGGAAATGGTAATAAAGTATAGGCCGGTAAGGGTAGTCCATCGGGCTAATTCTACAAGTAAAATTAAAAAATACCTATTAACGCCTAGTTTAGTGCGCATTAAACCAGCCAAGTATTCACCAAAGGTAATAATGCCCAGTCCGAAAATTAGTGCAAAAACGATAGTGAACGTTAGGCCCGTTGCTACCAAGCGCTGTCTCCACCATGATCTATTTTCGTTTACTAGGGAAGCTTTATTAAATGCTCTCATTAGTTTGTGTACCCCATTGGTGGAAAAAAATAGGGCGAAAATGAAACCGAAGGATAGTAATTTGCCGTTTTGGTTTCGCACAATATCTTCTAGAGTGGTTTGTACGGCTAAGAATGCATTTTTGGGTAATACCATTTGCACTAAACTGAGCAACTGCTCTTGGAAGTTTGAAATGGGTATGTAGGGTATAAGGGTAAATAAAAAGATAATCCCGGGAAAAATAGCTAACATAAAGGTGTATGCTAAAGAAGAAGCCTTATTTACCAGCGATTCTTTCCCTAATTCTTTAAAGAAAAAACCAGCAACAGTGTATAGGGGCAGTGGCTTAAAACCGGGCAATACCAAAACCTTCGTCCATTCTATAAAAAGGAAGTAAGGTTTAAATCGGAGAAGCCAACGGTGTAAGGGATTCATTAATTAAAATATGGGCTTACTTTGCTTAAAAATTCTTCGGAAGGGTGGCAGGGCTTGTTCTTTTTCATGTCTACAAAAACCAATGTAGTTTCCCCAATGTTAATTAGTTCTTCTTGTTCATTAAATAACTCATATTTGAAGTGAATACGTATACCCGGCATTTGTTCTATAATCACTTTTACGGTAATTTCTTGATCATAGAGGGCTGGTTTAATGTATTTACATTTGAGCTCTAATACCGGCATCATAATGCCAGATGCTTCCATAGACTCATAGGTCATACCAAGACTGCGTAACAATTCTACACGTCCCACTTCGTAAAATTGAGCATAATTGCCATAATACATATAGCCCATTTGGTCGGTTTCGCCGTAGCGTACTCGTATTTTGGTGGAGTGTATGAGCATTATTTCTTAATGTTTCTGTCGTTTAGGGCTTGTTGAAATCGTTTTGCATTGGCCAAATGTTCGCTCATGGTGCTAGCGAAATTATGCGTTCCCGAAAAGTCTTCTTTGGCACACATATAAATATAATTGTGGCTTTTTGCGTTTAAAACGGCATCAATGGCGGAAATGCTCGGCATACTGATGGGTCCCGGAGGCAAACCCGTGTGGATATAGGTGTTGTACGGAGATTCTTTTCGCAAATGTTTGTTTAATACGCGGTGTATGGTAAAATCATTATTGGCAAAAATTACAGTAGGATCGGCTTCTAGCTTCATGCCTTTGTGTAATCGATTTAAATAAAGCCCAGCAATGGTGGGCATTTCTCGATCAACCAAGGCTTCAGAATCTACAATAGAAGCTAAAATGCTTACCTCAGCAGGGCTAAGGTTTAGCTTTTTGGCTTTTGCCAGGCGTTCTTCATTCCAAAATTGTTGGTAATTTTCAAACATTTTGATGAAAAAGCTCTTGGCGTCGGTATTCCAATAAAACTCGTAGCTATTCGGAATAAATAAGGTGTATACATTATCGGTGGTAAAGCCATAGGCATGTACAAACTCGGTAGAATCTAGCAAGTTGCTTAGAGAAAGGCTGTCTGCTTCTAATTTTTTCGAAACCATGCCCACAAAGTTTTCTTTTAGTCGGATGTTTTGGAAATACAGGGTAACAGGTTCTTGGTTGCCCGATTTGAGCATGTTAATTAAGCGGCGGTTGCTCATGCCTTCCGAAAGGCGGTATTTACCCGGTTTAACTTTTTTGCCGAAGTGCATTTTTTGGGCTGCCCATCTAAAGCTTGCCGTATCTTTTAAGAGTTCTTGTTCTTTTAAGAGCGTGAGTACATCTTCAAAGCTAGCGCCGGTAGGAATGTAGAGGTATTCGGCTCGGTTGCTTACGTTGCCCCCTATAAATCGCCAAACATATTTGCCCGTTGTGATGCCTCCAATAAGGATTATAAAAGCAATTAATGCTAAAATTAGTTTAAGACTAGATTTCTTTTTGCTCGATTTTTTGCTCATAGATTAGCTACTTTGTTGGTGTTTTTGCCAGCCCAATAGGCCATCTTTTAAATTTAATACTTGTGTATATCCGGCTGCTTCCAATACACCGCAGGCCGTTAAGCTCCGAATGCCTCGTTGGCAAATTACCACAATTTCTTCTTCAGGGTTAATCTCCAACTCATCAATGCTTTGTATTAGGCTGCCCAAGGGAATATTTTCTCCCCCAATATTAAAGGTGTGAAACTCCAATTCTTCTCGTACATCTAGCAAGAAAGGCTTTTGCCCCTCTGCTAGTTTTGCGTGTAATTCTTCTGCCGAAATACTCTTCATCAATTGCCTCCGAGAACCAAATCAACACTACTGCCAATAGGTACCTTGCTCAAAGAATCACTAAGGGCCGGACTTTGTTTACTTATTTTGAGGTTTAATGTATCTCTTGATGATCCTTGGAAGCTGATTATTCCTACTTTTAACGAAGAGCCAGATAAAGCCATTCGAGCTTCGCTTAAGGTTAAACCAATAAGATCTGGAATATCTACCTCACTAGCACCTAAGCCATCGCCAAGTACTAAATTAATGGTAGAGCCCTTCGGAATTTCATCACCGGCTTGCAGGGCTCTTCCTCTAAATAAGAATTGAAGTACCACATCTTTTGCTACATCCGAAACATAGGTAGTATCACCCACTTTTAGCCCATAATTACTCAAGGTAGCTTCGGCCTCTAAATAGGTTTTATTGCTTAATTCAGGGAAGCGTACAAAAGGGGCTAAACGGGTAATAACCGTTAAATAAATGGTTCGGTTGAGTTTTACATTGGTGTTCGGGTCGGGGTCTTGCTCAATTACAATTCCGGCCGCTTGGTTGGGCTGGTACACCGAGTCTATTTGATAGCGAAAGCCCTGCGATTCTAACACCTGTATGGCGCTTTCAATAGTTAATCCTTTTAGTTTGGGTACCGGCACACCTTCGCCATGGTGGGTGTAAAAACGCAAGCTGTAAAACGTAATGAGCAAAAAAGTGAAAAGCACCGCTAAGGCCCAGTATAAATTAGTACGAAACGTTTTAGTGGTTAAATACCCAAAGAAATTGCCCATGTGTTTTGTGTTAAACGCTAATTTGATTTCAAATTTAATCGAAAAATAAGGAAATAGGAAGTTTAATCGTGCTAAATAGCTTCGCAATTTTACCCTATATTTGAACACATGAAGAAAACCATTGCCCTTATTACTGGCGGATTCACTGGCGAATCTGTTATTTCCTTAAAAAGTGCCGCTCAAATTGAGCAGAATTTAGATGCCACAAAGTTTGAGGTGTATAAACTAGTTATTAGCCCCGAATCTTGGTATTATGAGGCCAATGGGCAAGTGTTTGAGGTAGATAAAAATGATTTTAGCTTAGTAGTAGGGGGTAAAAAAATACGTTTCGACGCTGTTTTTGTTGGCTTACACGGTTCGCCGGGCGAAGATGGCAAATTGCAAGGTTATTTTGATATGTTGGGAATTCCATATACCAGTTGCGATGCACTTACTTCAGCCATTAGCATGAATAAGGGCTATACCAAAGCCATTGTAGCCGATATTCCGAATGTATATGTTGCTAAATCCTGCCAATTTTTTGTAGATAAGGCAGAAAATGCAACCATTATAGAACAAAGTTTAACCTTACCCTATTTCGTAAAACCCAATAATGGGGGCAGTAGCATTGGTATGAGTAAAGTAAATGCCACTGCCGATTTACCCCAAGCCTTGGCTTCGGCTTTTAAAGAAGATACCCAAGTGCTGGTAGAGGAGTTTATTAAAGGCAGAGAGTTTACCATTGGGGTATATCTTGGTAAAAACGGCATTCAGGTGCTCCCTGCAACTGAAATTATTTCTTCTAAAGAATTTTTCAATTTTGAAGCCAAATATACACCCGGCGTTTCTGAAGAAATTACCCCTGGCCGCATGAGCCAAGAAGAAAAAGTAAGGGTAGAAGAAGTGGTAAGAGCCGTATACAATAAACTGAATTGTAGAGGAGTGGTGCGTATCGATTATATTTTAGAGGAAGCTACTGGGAATTTCTACTTCATAGAAATTAATACCGTTCCCGGCCAGTCTGAAAACAGCATTATTCCGCAGCAAGTGCGTGCCACTGGGCGTAGCGTGCAAGATTTTTATACCGAGTTGTTGGAGGTTATTCTATAATCTGTTAACCTAATCATGTTGAAGGATGAATGCATTAGTTCATTTCCCCTTTTGCCTGATCAAAAAGGAAGCAAAAAATCAAGACCAAACGATGCTTCAGCCCACAGGCCATACACCCGGCCCGCCGTTTGGTCTAGCCACGGCTCAGTGTTCTTCTTTAAATAGAATATTTGGCAACCATTTCTTCGGTAATGCTCATGCCTTTGCCCGTTTTAAGGTCAATCATCACGTAATCAAACCAGCCGTCGCAGCTAATTTTGTTTGTTTTTTTGTTTAAAATCTCAAACTTCACCTTGCACCCTTTGCTGTTAAGCGATTCAATGCCCGTTTCAACAATAAACTCGTCGCCAAGGCCCAATGGGCGTTTATAGTCAACAAAGGCAGTGCGTACTACCCAGCCATAGCCCTGAGCCATAAATTCTTCCATCGACATGCCGTAAAAACGTTCCATTTGTTCGTATCGGGCAGCCAATACATAATCGAAATAGGTGCTATTGTGCACATGGTTAAACATGTCAATATCGTCGGGGCGTACTTTAAATTCGCTTGTAAACGTGCTGTATGTGGGCTGTTCACTCATGTAGCAAAGATGCTAAATATTTTATATCCGCCATATTTAAGGTTAAATGCTTGTATAAACCAAAGCAAAACCCTACATTTGCGGCAACTAATTAAATTTTTAACGCTTTAATATTATTCAAGAATGTATTTAAGTAACGAATTCAAAACAGCAATTTTTGCTAAACACGGTAAAGGCGCAACCGATACAGGTTCAGCCGAAGGTCAAGTAGCTTTATTTACAGCACGTATTGCACACTTAACCGGTCACTTAAAAAAGAACAAAAAAGACTTTTCTACCCAATTATCTCTACAAAAATTAGTAGGTAAGCGTAGAGCAATTTTGGCTTATTTATACAAAAAAGATATCAACAGATATCGTGCCATTATTAAAGCCTTAGAGTTAAGAGATATTATTAAGTAATTCTTAACCCTTAGCAAAAAGCCATCTCATTAGGGGGTGGCTTTTTTTGATTTGCAACAAACAAAAACAACATAGCGCTATGCTCAAAAGAGGAAAAGTATAGCTCAAATTAAACAACATGAATCCAATAAAAAAAACGTTCGACATTGGCGATGGCCGTATGATCGAAATTGAAACTGGCAAATTAGCCAAACAAGCCGATGGTTCGGTAGTAGTAAAAATGGGCGATACCATGCTTTTAGCAACGGTAGTTTCGTCTCAAACCGCAAAAGAAGGGGTAGATTTTTTACCACTTTCTGTAGATTATCAAGAAAAATATGCCGCCACTGGTCGTATACCAGGTGGTTTTTTACGCCGTGAGGCCCGTTTATCAGATTATGAAGTATTAATTTCTCGTTTGGTAGACCGTGCGTTGCGCCCCATGTTTCCAGAAGATTATCACGCAGATACGCAAGTAATGATTTCCTTGATTTCTGCCGATAAAGATATTATGCCCGATGCCTTGGCTGGTTTAGCTGCATCAGCTGCCTTGGCCGTTTCAGATATTCCGTTTAACGGACCTATTTCTGAAGTACGTGTAGCAAAAATTGATGGTAAATTGGTTATTAATCCATTAATGAGCGATTTAGAGCGTGCAACTTTAGAATTTATTGTAGCCGGTTCTTACAACGATATTGGCATGGTGGAAGGGGAGTGTAAAGAAATTTCGGAAGCCGAAATGGTAGAAGCGATTGAATTTGCTCACAAAGCCATTAAAATTCAGGTACAAGCACAACGTGAATTAGCCGAAATGGTAGGTAAAACCACCAAACGTGAATATTGCCACGAAAACAGCAACCCAGAACTACGCGAACGTGCCTTTGCCGATACCTACGACAAAGTATATGCCGTTGCCAAATCGGCTTCTGCTAAAAACGAACGTTCTGAGAAATTTGCCGAAATTGAAAAAGCATTTGTTGCTTCATTAGGTGAAGAATTAGACGACGTAACTAAATTTTTAGCTAAAAAATACTTCCATGATGTACAATACGATGCCGTTCGTAACCTAGTGTTAGATGAAGGCATGCGTTTAGATGGTCGTGATTCACGTACCGTACGTCCAATTTGGAGCGAAGTAGGCTACTTGCCAGCAGCGCACGGTTCGGCGGTGTTTACCCGTGGCGAAACCCAATCATTAACCTCAGTAACCTTAGGGTCTAAATCTGATGAGCAAATGATTGATGGAGCATTCATCAACGGATATAACAAATTCTTGTTGCACTATAATTTCCCAGGTTTTTCAACCGGTGAAGTTCGCCCAAATAGAGGTGCAGGTCGTCGCGAAATTGGCCACGGTAACTTAGCTATGCGCTCGTTAAAACAAGTGCTACCTGAAGAAAATCCATACACCATCCGTATCGTTTCCGATATTTTAGAATCAAACGGATCGTCGTCTATGGCAACCGTATGTGCCGGTACCTTGGCTTTAATGGATGCTGGTATTCCTATTAAAGCACCAGTTTCTGGTATTGCCATGGGTTTAATTACCGACGAGAAAACAGGTAAATACGCAATTTTGAGCGATATTTTGGGCGATGAAGATCACTTAGGAGATATGGACTTTAAGGTAACCGGTACCAAAAAAGGGATTGTTGCTTGCCAAATGGACTTAAAAATTAATGGTTTGAAATGGGAAGTATTAACTGCTGCCCTTGAACAAGCAAAAGAAGCCCGTTTGCACATCTTAAACGAGATGAAGAAAACTATTTCTGCTCCTCGTGAAGATTACAAACCACATGCACCACGTATTGTAACCCTTAAAATTGATAAAGAATTTATTGGTGCGGTAATTGGCCCAGGTGGTAAAATTATTCAAGAAATGCAACGCGAAACCGGTGCAACCATCTCTATTGAAGAAGTGGATAACCAAGGTATTGTAGAAATTTTTGCTGACAATAAAGCCGCTATTGATGCAGCCGTTGGCCGCATTAAAGCCATTGCCGCTAAACCAGAAGTAGGTGCTACCTACGAAGGAAAAGTAAAAACCATTATGCCATTTGGCGCATTTGTAGAAATTATGCCAGGCAAAGATGGCTTATTACACATTTCTGAAATAGATTGGAAGCGTTACGAAACCATGGACGGCATTTTTAATGTGGGCGATATGGTAACCGTTAAATTATTAGAAGTAGATAAACAAGGCAAACTAAAATTGTCTCGTAAAGCCTTATTGCCTCGTCCGCCAAAACCGGAAGAGCAAGAAGCGTAAATTTCTACAATATACTTAAAAGCCCCCTCTGAAAAGAGGGGGCTTTTTTTGTTTATAACCTGTTTGTCATCGCTGAAATGCTGTTTGTCGGAAAAAACATACCATCCGTCGGTTTTCTTAAAATAGCATGGTAAATCTGTTTAAGTTTAAGCTACCCTTCGTATTTAGCCGCTCCTCGGCATAAGCCAATTCTTTAGCTCGTTCTCCCAAGGGTTTTGTTTAATGGTATTTATAAAATGTTTTATTAAAACCGAATGCTATGAAAAGTCAACAGAAATTAAGAAAAACGATGCAATATTTTGCATTAATTATTTTCACCCTTAACTCCGGTATGTTATGTTTTAAGAAGAAGGATATGCCCCCTGCTACGCAAACAGGAGCCAATACCTTTGGGTGTTATGTGAATGGTAAAATTTATATACCACAGGTGCCATTTATACTAGTCACTTTATCACCGCCAACGCACGCCTTGCAGGCACATTATTACGAAGATCCAAATG
>JBJTNJ010000023.1:0-11270 GCA_046074005.1 Sphingobacteriaceae bacterium | reverse complement strand
GCACTGCTAATTATTAAAGCTGACTTTCCGGTATTGGTAAAGAAAAAATCGTACACCACCTTATCGCCTTCGTTAACTTGCCCAAAATCGTGCGATTCTTTCGCAAAGGTCATAATAGGGGCAGTAGCTTTGTTTACAGTTTTTTTGGTAGACTCGGCAGTAGGTGTGGTGCAAGCACTAGCTAATACTGCAAAAAACAGGATAAATGTGATTTTTTTCATATCTTAATTTAATAAGCCTCGGCCAACTTTAAGTAGTTGTTTATTCTTCTTTAAATCGGCCAAAATTTTATCTAAAATACCGTTTATAAACGAATTACTTTTTGGTGTGCTGTAATCTTTAGAAATTTCTAGGTACTCGTTTATGGTCACTTTTACCGGAATTTCTTTAAAGTGCACCAATTCGGTAATAGCCATTTGCATTAACAATACATCCATTAAGGCAATGCGGTCAGAATCCCAGTTGGTTGTTTTGCCATCAATCAGCTTTAAATACTCGTCTTGATGGTTGATAGTTTTCTTTAATAATTCCAATACAAAAGAACGATCGTCTTGTTCATCTTGTAATAAGGGAGCCAAAGAGTTTTCTTGTGGAGTGCTGCCCTTAAAGTTTTTAAACGTTTTAGCAATCATTCCTTTAAGCACTTCTTTATCTACCGACCAATTGATGAATTTTTCTTCAAAAATTTGCTCAATAGCAGGCGTTTTTAGAATAATTTTTCTGAAAATATGGTTAATAACGTCTTTATCGTCAGCAATGCTATGTTCGTTTTTTTGTAAAAAGGCGGCATATTCGGGTGCCAATTTTAAGGCCGAAAAAATGGTTTTATCAATGCCCGGTTCAAAGCTCCAATTTACTTTATAGTCTTTTATGCCTTGTACATACCCCGGATGGTTACGCAAGGCTTCAATAAATAAATTCTGGTTTAGTTTGGTAGGAGCATTTAAATCTTCGGCACTTGGGAGGTGCTTATTGGCTCTATCTTCGGCATCAATGGTACTATAATCGGCTACCAAAATAAGTAAAGAAAGGGTATAGAAATACATTTCATTTACCGATTCTATAAGTTGTATCAGGGCTTTTTCGAAAGATTTTAATTCTTTGTTTTCGGCTTGGTGATACGCATATAGGGTTTGTAATACTTTTACTCTCAGTTGCCTTCTATTTAGCATAATAAAGAACGATTTGGTTAAAATTAACCGGGTGTATGGGTTAGAAACTTGCTTTTATTTTCTTGATATCTTCAATGCGTTTTTCAGCAATTTTATTCGCCGCTTCGCTCGTTGGGATATTTTCTGTTTTTGATTTTTTTAATACGTTTCGGGTGGCATCGTAAATATTTTCGGCCAATTGCATGGTTCTCTTTTTGCTAAAACCGGCAATTTCTGAATAACAATTAATTAAGCCACCAGCATTAATTAAATAGTCGGGGGCATATAAAATGCCTTTGGCAAGGAGCAGTTTACCGTGAACCGATTCGTCGGCCAATTGGTTATTGGCCGCCCCCGCAATAATAGAGCAGTTTAAGCGCTCAATGGTTTCGGTATTTACGGTAGCACCCAGGGCGCATGGCGCATAAATATCAATATCTAAATCGAAAATAGAATTGTTAGCTACGACTTCGGCACCATATTTTTTTGCAACTTTCTGCAAACGATCTTCATCAATATCGCTCACATATACTTTTGCATTTTCTTCACGAAGTAAGTGTACTAAGTTTTCGCCCACATGGCCAATACCTTGCACTGCTATAGATTTTCCAGCTAAGCTGTCGTTCCCAAACTGCTCTTTTACACAAGCCTTAATGCCCATAAAAACACCTTTTGCAGTAACAGGAGAGGGGTCGCCACTACCTCCTAACGATTCCGGAACGCCGGTAACGTGCTCTGTTTCCATACGAATATATTCCATATCCTTAGGGTTGGTACCCACATCTTCGGCGGTAATAAACGAACCGTTTAAGTTTTTAATAAATTTACCATACCTACGCATCATGGCTTCGCTTTTATCGGTGCGACTGTCGCCAATAATTACGGCTTTTCCGCCACCTAAATTTAAGCCGGTAATGGCTGCTTTATAGGTCATTCCCCTCGATAGACGCAAAACATCTTGCAATGCATCGTTTTCATTGGCATAACTCCACATGCGTGTTCCACCCAGGGCAGGGCCCAAGGTAGTGTCGTGAATGGCAATAATGGCTTTTAGTCCGGTTTCCTCATCGTTGCAAAAAACAATATTTTGTTGCCCAAAATGGCTCATTTGTTCAAAAACAGAAAGGGTGTTTTTAGTGTTTGATGACATGGGTTAGAGATAAATCGTTGCGCAAAAGTAGTAAAATTTAAACAAGATTTCGATGTAAAAGAAGAGTTTTAGCTATAGAAAAACTGTACTTTTATGGCGAATGAAAGACCTAGCATATCTCCATAAATTCTTCTTGAAATATAAATGGCGGCTTATACCGGGGGTAATCTTTGTAATAATTGCCAACTTATTTGGCGTATTGCCCGCACAGGTTATTAGAACCACTTTTAATTTGGTGAGCGATAATATTGCTATTTATCGACTTTTTTCGGGTTTTCAGCGTCAAACTATTGTGCTCCAACTGTTCGGTTACAGCGTGCTATTTTTTGGGGTGGTGGTATTGCTTTTAGCGCTTATAAGAGGCGTTTTTCTGTTTTTTATGCGCCAAACCATTATTCTTATGTCGCGGCATATAGAGTACGATTTAAAGAATGAGATTTACAGCCACTATCAATCGCTCTCTCTGGCTTTTTTTAGAAAAAACACTACCGGCGATTTAATGAATAGGGTAACCGAAGATGTAAGCCGAGTGCGCATGTACTTAGGGCCGGCGATTATGTATTCTATCAATACAGCGGTACTGTTTCTCTTAGTTGTTTACGCCATGGTTACGGTTAATCTTAAATTGGCCATCTTAAGCCTCTTGCCTTTACCCTTGTTGGCCTTAACCATTTATCTAGTAAATAGTATTATTAATAGCCGCAGCGAACGTATACAGGCCCAATTATCTAACCTCTCTACCTTTGTGCAAGAAACTTTTTCAGGTATTCGATTGCTTAAAGCCTATGTGAGGGAGCAGGAAGTAGTAGGCCGTTTTACCGAATCGAGTTTGAGTTACCAACGTAACTCAATGGACTTGGTAAAAGTACAAGCCTTGTTTTATCCCATTATTTTGCTTTTGGTTGGTTTAAGTACCATTATTACGGTATACGTTGGCGGTTTTGAGGTAATAAATGGACACATAACTGCCGGTAATATTGCCGAGTTTGTGGTGTATGTAAACCAACTTACCTTTCCCGTTATGTCATTAGGCTGGGTTACCTCTCTTATTCAACGGGCGGCAGCCTCTCAAAAACGAATTAACGAATTTTTGCACACTGAGGCCGAGATTAAGAGTGGGGAAACCGAAGTAGTTCTAAAAGGCAATATTCAGTTTAAAAACGTCAGCTTTACGTATCCAGATACCGGAATCCAAGCACTCAAAAACGTTAGTTTTGAGCTTAAACAAGGCGAATTATTAGCGGTTATAGGTAAAACAGGTTCCGGAAAATCTACTTTAGCCAATTTATTAATGCGCATGTACGATGTAGATGAAGGAGAAATACTGGTAGAACAATACCCCATTAAAACACTCAAGCTCGTTCAATACCGTACACAAATTGGATTTGTGCCTCAGGAGGTGTTTTTGTTTTCTGATACCATTGCCAATAATATTGCATTTGGCTGTAACGCCACCTTGCCCGAAATTGAAAATGCCGCTAAGCAAGCCGTCGTACACGAAAATATTAGTGGTTTTGAGCAGGGATACCAAACTCTATTGGGAGAGCGTGGAATTACACTCTCCGGTGGGCAAAAGCAACGAGTTTCTATTGCTAGAGTCTTGGTGAAAAATCCCCCCTTACTCATTTTAGACGATTCGTTATCAGCCGTAGATACACGAACCGAAGATCAAATCTTAAAAAACTTAGAACAGCGTACGCAGCAAAGCACCACCCTTATTATTGCTCACCGAATTTCTAGCATAAAACAAGCCAATCAAATAGTGGTGCTAGATGCTGGCGAAATCATCGAATCGGGCACCCACACCCAATTGCTTAATAAGAAAGGCTTTTATTACGAGCTTTACCAAAAACAACTGTTAGAAGAAGAAATAGCAGAGAGCTAGGCAATTGTATTTTTCTTTTTTGGAAATTTCTATATTTATAGTTTATATTTACGTTAAGCAATAATCAAAAAGTATACTATGGGAGATTTTGACAAAAATGAGCGGGAAGAAGTTTTTTCCAAAAAAGTGAGAGCCGGTAAACGCACCTATTTTTTCGATGTAAAAGCAACACGTTCTAACGATTACTATGTTACCGTTACAGAGAGTAAAAAAAGATTAGAAGATGGGGTTTTTATTAAGCACAAGATCTTTTTGTACAAAGAAGATTTCGAGAAATTTGCCGAAGGATTAAAAGAAACGATTGATTACGTGAAAGCAAATCAAGAAGTGGTAGAAAAGCGTTATGAATACAATGAAAATTCTACAGAATCTGCCAAAGTAAGCGACGACGATTTCAATTTCGAAATTTAATCAAGCCAAATCATTTAAAAAGGCTGTTCCCCAAAGAGCGGCCTTTTTCTGTTTCTAAGCTTTATAAAACGGGCATTATTTGCTAAATTGCGCCAAATTTTACAACACACATGGCATTACAATGCGGAATTGTTGGCTTGCCCAACGTCGGAAAATCAACTTTATTTAACTGTTTATCAAACGCAAAAGCACAAGCGGCAAATTTCCCGTTTTGTACTATAGAACCAAATGTGGGGGTTATTACCGTGCCCGATGAACGCCTTACTAAATTGGCAGAACTAGTAAAACCACAGCGTATTTTACCCAATACTATAGAAATTGTAGATATTGCAGGTTTGGTAAAAGGGGCTAGCAAAGGAGAGGGCTTAGGCAATCAGTTTTTAGGAAACATCCGTGCTACCGATGCCATTATTCACGTGTTGCGTTGTTTTGATGACGGTAACGTAGTACACGTAGACGGTTCGGTTGATCCTATTCGTGATAAAGAAATTATTGATACCGAGCTACAATTAAAAGATTTAGATACGGTACTGAAAAAAATACAAAAAGTAGAAAAACAGGCTAAAACAGGCAACGATAAAGATGCCAAAAAAGCATACGAGGTGGCCTTGGTGGTTAAAAATCACTTAGAATCTGGCAAATCGGTGCGCACAGCACCTATAAACCCCGAAGATAGAGCATACCTAGCCGATTGTTTTTTATTAACCGCCAAGCCGGTATTATACGTTTGCAACGTAGACGAAGGTTCGGTAAGTGCAGGTAACGCCTACGTAGAGCGTGTAAAAGAAGCCGTAAAAGAAGAAAATGCCGAAGTATTAGTTATTTCAGCCAAAATAGAATCGGAAATTGCCGAGCTAGAGAGCTATGAGGAGCGCCAATTATTTTTAGAGGATTTGGGCTTAAGCGAATCGGGCGTAGCCAAATTAATTAAAGCAGCCTATACCTTACTTAATTTAGCCACCTATTTCACTGCTGGGGTGCAAGAAGTAAGAGCTTGGACTATTGAAAAGGGCTGGACCGCTCCACAAGCTGCTGGCGTTATTCATACCGATTTTGAAAAAGGATTTATACGAGCCGAAGTAATTAAATATGTAGATTATATTGCTTTGGGATCAGAAAATGCTTGTAAAGAAGCAGGAAAATTAAACGTGGAAGGCAAAAGTTATTTGGTGGAAGATGGCGATATTATGCACTTCCGCTTTAATGTTTAAAACCTTTCTTTAGATAGATTTTAACCAGTACCCATAGTTCAATGGATAGAATTGCAGATTCCGGTTCTGCAGATGGGGGTTCGAATCCCTCTGGGTACACAAAACACACACACAATGGAACCAAAAGATAGCAATGGGAATATTCTACAAGCCGGCGATTCGGTAGTAGTAACTCAAACCCTAAAAGTAAAAGGATTTTCGAGCGGTATTAAACGTGGTACGGTAGTAAAAAATATTCGCTTAACCGACGACGAAGATGCCATTGAAGGCAAAGTAGAAGGCTCGGTAATTGTAATTAAAACCTGTTATCTTAAAAAGAAATAAGGGGGTTTTTAGTTTGCCAATAGGCGAATAAAAGAGGCAATTTTAGCTTTCATTTCGCTACGGTCTACTATAAAGTCAAGGAAACCGTGCTCAAGCACAAACTCCGACGTTTGGAATCCCTTAGGCAAGTCTCTTTTAATAGTTTCTTTAATAACCCTTGGCCCAGCAAAGCCAATTAAAGCCCCAGGCTCTGCAATATTAATATCACCTAGCATAGCATAAGAAGCTGTTACCCCGCCCGTAGTAGGGTCGGTAAGTAAAGAGATATACGGAATTCTAGCTTTGCTCAATAAAGCCAATTTAGCTGATGTTTTGGCCATTTGCATTAGAGAGAAAGCCGCTTCCATCATACGGGCTCCACCCGATTTAGAAATCAATAAAAAAGGAATGTTATTTTGTATACAATAGTCGATAGAACGAGCAATCTTTTCGCCAACTACCGATCCCATAGATCCTCCAATAAAGTTAAAATCCATACAAGCTACCACTAAATCTTGCCCCTCAATTTTGCCATGAGCCGCTCTTAATGCATCTTTTAAGCCTGTTTTCTTGGTGGTTTCGGCAATACGTTCAGTATATTTCTTACTATCCGTAAAGTTTAAAGGGTCTCCCGAAGTTAAGTTTCCAAATAACTCGGTAAACTGATTATCGTCGAATAATAATTCGAAATACTCTCTAGAACCAATACGTAAATGATGGTTACAATAATGACATACGTATAAATGGTCTACCTGCTCTTGATAGTGTAAAGGTTTTTTACAAGATGGACATTTTTCCCAAATACCATCTGGAGCTTCCATTTTGTCCTCTGTAGAGGTGTGTATTCCTTTTTTATCTCTCTTAAACCACGCCATATGCTAACTAATTAGGCTACAAATAAACGAAAAAAATAAGAAATGGAAGCGCTGGGCGTTAAGCATTGTGTAGAATAATTTGCCGGGTTTTTATTGGCGTTGCCTCTAAAATGCGTATTTTCGAGTTCTTAAAATTCAAACCAAAAAATATGAGCTTAAAAAATTTTAGCGGAGTAGTAGTGGGCGATGCCGTTCAAGAACTATTCGAAGTTGCCAAAAAACACCAATTTGCATTGCCGGCTGTAAATGTAATTGGGACCAATTCAATTAATGCGGTAATGGAAACTGCCAAAGCGGTGGGTTCTCCCGTAATTATTCAGTTGTCTAACGGTGGAGCTCAATTTTATGCCGGTAAAACATTAAGCAATGAAAATCAACAAGCATGTATTTTAGGGGCTGTTTCGGCTGCCGAGCACGTGCATTTATTAGCCGAGCATTACGGAGTGGCCGTAGTGTTACATACCGACCATGCTGCTAAAAAATTACTGCCTTGGATTGATGGTTTGTTAGATTATGGCGAAAAATTCTTTGCCCGCCACGGAAAACCATTGTTTTCGTCGCACATGATTGATTTATCTGAAGAATCTCTTGAAGAAAATATAGAAATTTGTAAAAGCTACTTGGCCCGTATGGCTAAGATGGGTATGACCCTAGAAATTGAATTAGGCGTTACTGGTGGCGAAGAAGATGGAGTAGATAATACCGATGTAGATAGTTCAAGATTATATACACAACCCTCTGAAGTAGCCTATGCCTACAAAGAGTTGAGCAGTATTAGCGATAAATTTACCATTGCTGCAGCCTTTGGTAATGTACACGGAGTGTATAAGCCCGGAAACGTAAAACTACAGCCTGTAATTCTTAAAAATTCTCAAGAATTTATCCGTACAGAATTTTCCTTAAGCCCAGAAAAACCCATCAATTTTGTATTCCATGGTGGTTCTGGTTCTTCTCAAGAAGAAATTAGAGAAGCTATTTCTTACGGTGCTGTAAAAATGAATATCGATACCGATATGCAGTGGGCATATTGGGAAGGGGTTTTAGACTTCTACAAAGCCAAGGAAGCCTATTTGCAAGCCCAAATTGGTAATCCAGAGGGCGATGATGTGCCAAATAAGAAATTTTACGATCCACGTGTGTGGCTGCGTAAAGGCGAAGAACAATTTGTGAAACGTTTAACACAAGCTTTTGAAGATTTAAATTGCCTAAACGTAAACGATAAATTATAATCACGTGCAGGTAGAAAAAGTACATACCGAGTTAGATTTAGCCCACGTCTTTGAAATTCGTAGAGAGGTGTTTGTTATTGAACAAGACTGTCCACCCGAATTAGAGTGGGAGTTTGAGGAAGAATCTACGCACTTTTTAGCCAGAGTAGAGGGCATACCTGTTGGCGCAGCTCGTTGGCGAAAAACAGATAAGGGATATAAGTTAGAGCGCTTTGCTGTGGCTGCAGGCTATAGAGGAATGGGCGTTGGACAAGCATTGGTAAAGGCCGTGCTAGCCGATTTGCCTTCAGATGCCAGCTACGTTTACCTGCATGCGCAAGTGCCCGCCATGGGCTTATACAGCAAATTTGGCTTTGAGTCCGAAGGCCCTCAGTTTGAAGAGGCCGGCATACAGCACTTTAAAATGGTGCGTAAGAATTAAAAAAAACGAACAAGGAGCATCTACTAAATGCTCCTTTTTTTTTGCCCTCCCAGTGGTTTAAGAACAAACTTTCTAATGATGAGTCTAGTTCCTCTATCGTAGCTAAAATAATTCCATACCCAGTTTACCAATACCACCAATTTATTGCGAAAACCTACCAAAGTCATCAAATGCACAAACATCCACACAAACCAAGCAAATATGCCTTGAAAGCGAATGCGGCCCATATCTACAACGGCTCGGTTTCTGCCAATGGTAGCCATAGTTCCTTTGTCTCTGTACCGGAAAGTTTCCGTAGCTCTACCTGCTAGTAGGTGTTTTAAATTCCTTGCTAGCTGTTTCCCTTGCTGAATAGCTACGGGAGCTATGCCCGGAAGCCCATTCGGATAGCCTTCGACTTCCATAAAAGCAACATCCCCAATAGCAAAAACCGATTGAAAGCCCTGCACTCGGTTTATCTCATCTACGGCAATTCGTTGGCCCCTGGTAATATTTTCTGTTGGGATACCTTTGGGTACTTCGCCGCTTACCCCCGCCGACCACAATACGTTTTTAGTAGCCATTTCGGTGCCACTAGCCAGTTTGAGTAGGGTGCCGTTATAATTTAATACTCGTTGATTACACCAAATTTCTACGCCCATTTGCTGCAGAAATTCCGCCGCTTTTTTAGAGGCTTTAGCCGACATGCCGTTTAATACCTTGTCTGAGCCCTCAATAAGGTAAATGTGTACTTCTTTAATGTTTAGCTCAGGGTAATCGCTGCTTAATACATGTTTTTTTAGTTCTGCTAAGGCTCCAGATAATTCTACGCCCGTTGGGCCGCCACCCACTACCACAAAAGTTAACAAAGCAGCCTTTTTTTCTTTATGATGTTCAATAAGTGCTGCTTCCAAGTTTTGTAAGAGCATGCTTCGGAGATTTAAAGCCTCCGGAATAGTTTTCATTGGCATAGCAAAATGCGCCAATTCAGCTTGCCCAAAGAAATTGGTTGTAGACCCGGTAGCTATGATTAAATAGTCGTAGCGAAGGGAGCCAATGCTGGTATGTACGAGCTTGTGTTGTGTGTGTATGGCCAATACTTCGGCCATTCTGAAACGGAGATTGTCTTGTTTTTTAAAAATTCTACGAAGTGGAAAAGCAATGGAGTCGGCCTCGAGCCCTCCCGTAGCTACTTGGTAGAGCAGGGGTTGAAAGGTGTGGTAATTATGTCTATCTAGCAGTGTAATATAGGCGGGAGCATTTTTGAGCTTTTTAGCAAGCTCTATACCTCCAAATCCACCACCAATAATGAGGATATGAGGATGTGCAGAACGTTTTAGGGGCTTTTTCATGGGGGTATAGTAAATAAACCCCTAAAACGGTACTTTGTTGTGTTAGTGCTCGTCGCCCCTGATTTTCACTTTTACGCCATCTAAACTTTCGTTAATGCGTAATTGGCAAGCTAAGCGACTATCAAAACCAGCATCGGGTAAGGTATCTAGCATGTCTAATTCGGCGTCTTGTGCTTCGGGCAGTTGGTCTAAGCCTTCGAGTACTTGCACGTGGCAGGTAGCACAAAGAGCCATGCCTCCGCAAGTAGCCAAAATGTGGTATCCAGAGGCCTTAAGGGCTTCCATTAAATTTAAATTGATATCCGTAGGCAGTTCCACCACTTGGGTATCGCCATTGCGATCTTCAACAGTTACGTTAATCATCATATTAGAATGCATTTACGCCGTAAACGGTCGTGTATTTAAAACTTAATTTTTGATCAGGATACACAAACTTAAAGGCACTTTGTACCATCAATGCAGCTTCGTGGAATCCACACAAAATCAATTTTAATTTTCCTGGATAGGTATTGATGTCACCGATGGCGAAAATACGCTCTATATTGGTCGAGTAATCAAAGGTATTTACTTCGATGGCAGATTTATCTATAGATAATCCCCAGTTCGCTAGCGGGCCTAATTTGGGGCTTAAACCAAATAGTGGGATAAGGTAGTCGGTTTCAAGCGTTTTCTCTTCCTTGTCTTTGCCTACCAAGGTAATAGATTCCAAATGCTCGTTGCCCGAAACGCTTAGTACATTCGATTGTAGTACCAAGTTAATTTTTCCCTCTTTGGCTAATTCAACTACTTTTTCTGCCGAATCGGGTGCCCCACGGAAGGTATCTCCACGGTGTATTAAGGTTACTTTTTTGGCCACGTCTGCTAGGTAAATAGTCCAATCGAGGGCAGAGTCACCACCGCCGGCCAATACCACGTTTTTATCGCGGAATAGTTCCGGTTGTTTTACCATATAGGCAACCCCTTTGCCTTCAAAATCTTCTAGCCCGGCAATTTCTGGCTTACGAGGCTCAAAGCAGCCTAAGCCACCTGCAATGGCTACTACTTGGCAGTGTACGGCAGTACCTTCGTTGGTGCGCACAATGTAAGAACCGTCTTCTTGCTTTTCTAATTCTTCTACTCGTTCGCCTAGGGTAAAGCCCGGATCAAATGGGGCAATTTGCTCCATTAAACGGTCAATTAATTCTTGTGCTTTTACTTCCGGGTAGCCAGGAATATCGTAAATATGTTTTTGAGGATAAATTTCAGAAAGTTGACCGCCAATTTGTGGCAAGGCATCAATTAAATGGCAACGCATTTTTAATAA
>JBJTNJ010000022.1:0-2046 GCA_046074005.1 Sphingobacteriaceae bacterium | reverse complement strand
CTAAACCAAAGCTGTAGTTATATTTCTTTTGGGTTACTCGGTAATTCATACCCAAACGGTTGGTCATAAACGAATAGGTATAATCGTTGCTTTGCGAAGGTACGCTGCTTAGTATGCCTCCTAGCGTGTTGGTGCCTAAGGTAGTTCTGGTATTTTGATAATCGGCCAAAGAGAAATTCCAGTTAAATTCTACGCTTTGGGTACGGCTTAATGGCTCGATATACGAGATGCCCGAACGGGTAGTGGTATTGGTACTATTGTTGTTTACCAATTGACGTTGGTAAACGCTTGTTGGGCTTCCAACGCCAGGATAGTTGGTGGTTTGGTTAATCGCATCGTTATCTTGGGTGCTATTGTTGCGACTAAGGGATAAACTTACCGAAGCAGTGCGGCCACGTTTCCCAAAACGGTGGTTATACAAGGCATCGGCCCCAAAATTAGGTGTTTCTGAGCTGCTAATGCCACCATTATTGCCATTTGAGGTAAGGGTAGTACCATCCTGTAAAAACGAAAAAGTGCTGGCAGAGGTTCCACTGCTTTGTCCTAAGTTGAAATACGGAGTTACTTTTAAATAGTTTACGCTATCTATTTTATACTCTAAGTTCCAGTTAAAGCGGTGATTTATAGAGCTGGTATTGCTGGTGCTATTTTGGTTGTTTAATAGAAAACCGCTCGTGCTAATATTTTGCTGTTGGGTAGTTCTGTATACCTCATTATTGCGGTTTGCATAGCTGTAATTTCCGTAAGAAGTTAATTTTTTACTCCACTCATCGCGGTAATTTACCCCTAAGGAAGCTACTCGGGTTAGGCCATCGCCGCCATTGTTGCCACCGCCAACCATCATGCGCATGGCGCCACCACCACCTCCCAATTGTATGCGGGCACCGCCACCACCACCATTAAAATTAAATAACGATGTGTTGGTATTGTTTAAGTTTCCCTGTACCGAAACCTGTTGCGTTTTGTTAAACATATTGGCCGAAATGTTGCCCTGATAGCGACCTTCGTTTCCTTGTCCAATTTTCCCTTGTGTAAAATAGCCTCTATTTTTTTCGGGCTTAATTTGAATATTTAAAATCTTCTCCGGATCGCCTTCTTTTACCCCGGTAAAGTTTGCCTGGTCGCCATAATCATCAATTAATTGCACCTTGTCAATTAAATTGGCTGGTAATTGTTGCGTAGCGGTTTTAACATCGCCCCCAAAAAAATCTTTTCCATTTACACGTACTCTGGTTACCGATTTTCCTTGGGCTTTCACATTTCCATCTTTATCAACCTCTACACCTGGTAATTTTTTTAATAAATCCTCTACCTGAGCATCGTCCTTTAACTTATAATCGGCGGCTCTAAACTCTACGGTATCTTCTTTAACGGTTACGCTTGGCGTACCCGATATAACTACCTCGTTTAGTTGCTTGCTTGCGTTTTTTAAGGTAATGGTGCCCAAAGCCAAGTTTCCTTGCCCCTCGTTATGAATGTATTTACGTACTGCCGGTTGAAATCCTAAGTTGGTAATAGACAAGGTAAATTGTCCAGATTTTACCCCTTTAAAAGTGAAAGCGCCATCGGCATTGGTGCGGGTAAATAAGCTGTCTTTTGTAGAACGTAGTTTAACCGTTGCTGCAATTACACTTAAGCCCGAAGAGTCTCTTACTGTGCCACTTACATCATAATTGCTTTGTGCAAGGGCAGCGATACTTACTACCGATAAAAGGAGGAGTGATAGGATTTTTTTCATGTATGATTTTGTTCGTTAAGGCCTATTTACTGGCCAATGGGTATAGAATCCAAAATTCGGTGCTGTCTAATAAACTGTTTGTTTGCATGGGACCATTGGGCCTACCTCTTAGTTCGATATTTCGGTTAAGTGTATTTGGGTTTGATGTTAGAGTAAGCCCGTTTAGTTTAATTTGACAGGCAAAAATATCATTTTTAGACGGATCTATTTGTAACAATTTCAGTGGCAAGGCATACTCACAAACCAGCTCTTCCGCTTCGTTTAGCTGGGCAGCTGCACGAATTCCGAACTCATTCTTTAGTGCAATA
>JBJTNJ010000021.1:0-23050 GCA_046074005.1 Sphingobacteriaceae bacterium | reverse complement strand
CGAGTGAATAAGGGAAATAAATGGGGCAATATATTTTACTTTGTTGCTTTGTAAATGACCAATTAAATGCCATTCGATATCTTTGGGCAAGGCCTCTGCTTTTTGTACTAATTCTTGTACGTGGTTTTCACCAAAAATACGTTGTCCAAAATTATATGCTTGTTGTATATCTTCCTGTGGTTTAGTTTTAGACACTGCAATGAGGTGTACGTTAATAGGGTCTAATTCGGCTTTTAGTTTGGTAAGATTAGCTACAATGCTCATTAATCTGTATTTTTGGATAAATAATAGGCTAAGTTACTAAATGAAGCGCTTAATACTACTTTTCTGCCTCTCGATTTTTCTGCATTCTTGTTCTACAAGCAGTACACCTAACGGAGTATTGCCCCCCGAGCAAATGAAAGCAGTATTAAAAGATATGCACCTAGCTGATGCTTATTTAAGTACTCTTGCAGATACACTTCCGCTGAAAAAATACCCTGGAAAATTATACCAAAACGTCTTTAAAAAGCATCACACTTCGTTGAAAGAGTTTAACGCTAGTTTAGGTTTTTACGCCAGAAAGCCAACGGTGTTGGATTCTATGTATAAACAGATATACGACGATTTAACTAAAGTAGGTCGTAACAAGATAGCGCCTAAGGCAGTAGAATAAGTGTGTGTATGATTTATCCGCCGAATGCCCTTGAAAAATTAGGCTTTACCGAAATTAAGGAATTGCTTAAAAAGCATTGCATTAGCCCTATGGGAATAGCCATGGTGGATAAGATAGCAGTACTGAGCCAGTTTGATCAGATTGACAAGTTTTTACGCCAAACGCAAGAGTTTAAAAATCTACTCGAAAATGATAGTCCCTTACCCATTAAACACGTATTCGACTTAAAAATAATCGCCGAAAAAGTTAAAATTGAGGGAACTTTTTTAACTGAAGAAGAGTGTTTTCAGGCCATTCTTTCTCTTCAAACTGTTTTTGCACTTATTGCTTATTTCAACGAACGAGATAATCAATACCCAAACCTAGAGGCACTTTTTGAACACCTACCGGTAGATAAAAACTTATTGGTAAACCTTACCCGAGTAATAGACGATAAAGGTAAAATGAAGCCCAATGCCTCTAAATTACTCGAAGAATTAACTACGGCTATAGCCAAAGCCGAGCAAGAAGCCCGACGTAAATTAGACCAAATTTATAAGCATGCCCAAGGAAATTCGTGGGTTGCCGATGGTAGTTTAACTGTAAGAGAGGGGAGATTGTGTATTCCAATTTTGGCAGAAAATAAGCGTAAGCTGAAAGGATATATCCACGATGAGTCGGCTTCTGGCCAAACGGTGTATATGGAACCTGAAGAGGTTTTTCACCTCAACAACCAATTACGAGATTTAGAATTTGATAAACGCCGGGAGGTTATTCGTATTCTCACCGAACTTACCAACGAATTAAGGCCATCCACCGCTTTGTTACTTTCTTACCATGGCTTGCTTACCAAGTTTGATTTTGTTCGTGCAAAGGCGCTTTTCGCACAAGAGTTGGAAGCCAACATGCCCGAGTTGCTTGATGAGCCAAGCACCTATTTACTAGAAGCTAAACATCCTTTACTGAGCCTTAATTTTAAAGCAATTGGTCAAAATGTAGTGCCCCTAAATGCCCAAATTGATTCGAAAAATAGAATATTAGTAGTTTCTGGGCCAAATGCTGGTGGAAAATCAGTTTGCATGAAAACCATTGGCTTACTGCAATTAATGGTACAAGCAGGCTTGCTTATTCCGGCCGATCCCCGTTCAAAAATTGGTGTTTATAGGCAAATATTTGCCGATATAGGCGACGATCAATCCATAGAAAGTGATTTGAGTACCTACAGTGCTCATCTTACCAAAATGAATTATTTTGCTCGGAATGCAACGCCCAGTACGCTCATATTAATTGACGAATTTGGTACCGGTACCGATCCGCAAATGGGTGGGCCTATGGCCGAAGCAGTATTAGAGTCTCTAAATCATAAACAAGTAAAAGGCGTTATAACCACCCACTATTCTAATTTAAAGTTATTTGCCAATGCTACCGATGGACTAGAAAATGCATCAATGCTTTTTGACACTAAACTCTTAAAGCCCTTGTATTTGCTTGAGATCGGTAAGCCGGGAAGTTCATATGCTTTTGAAATAGCCCAAAAAATTGGTTTATCGCCCGTAATTTTAGAGGCTGCTCGTAAAAAAGTAGGTCATCAGCAAAAGCGGGTAGATACCCTATTGGTAGATTTAGAGCGTGATAAAACTGTGCTAATGAAAAAGCAACAGACCTTTCAGCAGCAAGAGCAACAACTTAAAAAACTTTTAGAAGAAAATAAGGCTTTGCAAACTACCTTAAATGAGCAAAAAAAGCAGGTGCTAAAAGTAGCCAAACAAGAAGCACAACAAATTATTTTAGGGGCCAATAAATTGGTAGAGCAAACCATTGCTCAAATAAAACAAAGCAAAGCCGATGCCGAAAAAACCAAAGCATTACGCCAAGAACTAAAAAAAGCTTCTGAAGCTACTAATACTATAAAAGATAGCCCTAAAGAAGTACATGCTCCTGCCCAAGTAAAATCTGGAGATTGGGTAAAATTAGTAGAATCTCACACATTGGCTCAAGTACTTGAAGTAGGAAAAGATACCCTAGTGCTAGCCATGGGTGCATTGCGTACCGTTGTAAAAAAGACGCAAGTATATGCCGTGCCAGCAAAAGAACTTCCTAAAGCGAAGCAAAAAAGTAGTTTAAGTTATTTGGCCGATCAGGCTAGTTTTTCACCAGAATTAGATGTGCGTGGTAAACGAGGCGAAGAAGCGCTAAATGAGATTGAAAAACTGCTCGACAAAGCATTGGTGGCAGGCTACCCAAGCCTAAAAATCATCCACGGAAAAGGGGATGGTATATTGCGTAAACTCATTCGCGATTATTTCCGAAAATACAGCCAAGTAAGCCGCATGGAAGATGAACACCAGGATCGTGGTGGCGATGGCATTACCTACATTTATTTCTAAGTAGATACAACAATTTTAGGCATTTGATAGTTATAACAGAAATATAACTGCAAAACGCTATGAAAATTTTGAAATCTATTTTGGCTCTTACTCTAGTTTTAGGAGGGCTATTCACCGTGAATTTTTCTTGTAAAAAAGATACTACAACATTAAAAACATTAGATGGAAAATTTGTTGGACATTCTAATTTGCCCAATGATAATACAGACTATTATCTTTCTTTTGTTTTTGCCTCAAACCACACTTTTGAAGTACATGATGATCAAAATCAACCCAATTTAGTTACTGGAACGGGTACTTGGGCATTAAATGGAAGCACACTAACGGGTGAATTCTCTTATACTGCAAATTCAAATACCGTTTATAGTTATACCGCTACTTTTGATACAAAAACAGGTTTAATAAGCGCAGGTACATGGGGGTTTTCACCTAATACTTCGGGCTTAGCCACGTGGACAATGACCAAACAATAAAATTTAATACTATGAAAAATTCTAACTCAATCGTAGTCTGGGCCTTGTTCTTAGTAGGAATAGGTTTTACACAATTTTCCTGTCAGAAAAATGCCGGTATACCACCAGCTAATATTTCTATCCCCGGCACATGGGCCGGTACGCAAGCAGAAGATGGTTCAAGTATTAATAATGCTATTCGATGGACTATAAAGACAGACAATACATTAGATATGTTTATAGATGGAAGCCTCATGCATGGTTCGGGAACCTGGCAATTGCTAGATAATGCATTTACTGCCACTTACGTTTACCCAGATGCTTCCGCTACTACCTATGTATATACTGCTACTTACGATCCTAAAACTGGTAAGTTAAGTTCGGGAATTTGGGTTATTAGGGGAACTAGCACCCGAGGTATCTGGACAATAACAAAACAGTAAAATAATTAGTTATCATGAAAAGTAAAATTTCACTACTACTAGCATTAGCCCTGACCATTTTATCATTTTTTTCTTGTAAAAAGGATAAAATTTATAATGTGGAAGGTACCTGGGTGGGGTCGTATCAATCTGCTTCTAATAATCAACCCCAATTTATATCATTTAATATTAAACCTGGTGGAACATTAGATGTGATGAACAACTTGCTTGACCAAAATCAAATCAATGGTTCTGGCAATTGGACTCTAATTAATGGCACCTTTAGTACCACTATTACGTATGGAGGGGGAGTTCCTAATTCTATATTTGTTGCGCAATTTGATACTAAAACAGGGACATTTAATAATGAAACCTGGGGCAATTTTCCAAGCAGCACCGATGGCGGTACGTGGACAATGACTAAGAAATAAATGATTAAAATTTTCTAAAAAACCTGCTAGATGCACACTAGCAGGTTTTTTTATGCAGCTAGCGGCCGATCACATTCCTTTTAGTATTTTTACACCAAATTAGTAGTATGATTAATAAAACAGTTTCTTCTGTAGAAGTAGCTATTGCCGATATTAAAGACGGGATGACCGTACTTTTTGGAGGCTTTGGGCTATGTGGCATTCCCGAAAATTGTATTGCCGCATTGGTAAAGCAGGGCACTAAAAACTTAACCTGTATTTCTAATAATGCGGGGGTAGACGATTTTGGAATTGGCTTAATGCTCCACCAAAAACAGGTAAAAAAAATGATTTCTTCATACGTTGGTGAAAATGCAATTTTTGAGCAACAACTCTTAAGTGGTGAATTGGAGGTAGAACTTATTCCGCAGGGTACGTTGGCAACCCGTTGTTTAGCTGCAGGTTATGGCATGCCGGCAATTTTTACTCCTGCAGGGGTAGGTACCGAAGTAGCCGAAGGCAAAGAAACCCGAGTGTTTAATGGCAAAGAGTATTTAATGGAATTGGCCTTTGAGGCCGATTTTGCTTTAGTAAAAGCTTGGAAAGGAGATACGGCCGGAAATTTAATTTTTAGATCTACCAGCAGAAATTTTAATCCAATTATGGCTATGGCTGGCAAAATAACCATTGCCGAAGTAGAAGAATTGGTGGAGCCAGGAGAATTGGATCCTGATCAAATTCATACACCAGGCATTTATGTACACCGTATTTTTCAAGGGAAAAACTACGAGAAACGCATCGAAAATAGAACAATACGCAGCAAATAAGGTTTATGTTAGATAAAATAGGCATTGCTAAGCGCATAGCAAAAGAAATTAAAGACGGTACCTATGTAAATTTGGGTATAGGCATTCCTACTTTGGTAGCCAATTACATCCCTGAAGGGTTTAATGTGGTATTGCAGTCAGAAAATGGCTTATTAGGTATGGGTCCTTTTCCGTTTGAAGGGGAAGAAGATCCAGATTTGATTAATGCCGGAAAGCAAACCATTACCACCTTACCTGGCTCTGCCGTATTCGATTCTGCCTTGAGTTTTGGGATGATACGGGCTCAGAAAGTAGATTTAACCATTTTAGGTGCCATGGAGGTATCAGAAAACGGAGACATTGCTAACTGGAAAATACCCGGAAAAATGGTTAAAGGAATGGGCGGAGCAATGGATCTAGTGGCATCGGCACAAAATATTATTGTAGCCATGCAGCATGTAAATAAAGCTGGCGAAAGTAAATTATTACCTGCGTGTACCTTGCCATTAACAGGGGTAAGTTGTGTAAAGAAAATAGTAACCGAGTTAGCCGTATTAAGCGTATTGCCGGGTGGTGGCTTCAAATTAGAAGAGCGGGCACCGGGTGTATCAGTCGAAGAAATTAAAGCAGCTACAGCAGGCAAGCTTATAATTGAAGGAGAAATTCCGGAAATGTTACTCTAAATAGTTAAGCGTTTAGGCAATACATCTGCCCTTAATTCTTGGGAAATAGCCTCCGAAATCTGAATAATATCTTCAGCAACGTGAGTATTATTAGTAATTACTTTATCGCAGCTAGCTTTATAAGGCAGTAAATACTTTTTAAAAGCAGGTACAACATGGTTATGCCACTTAAATAAAATAGCCTCTTCGGGATAACCACGTTCAGCCAAATCACGTTTTAGGCGTCTTTTTAAAGCAATTTCTTCTTCGGTATCTATAAATATTTTTAGATCTAAAAGTTCTGCTATTTCTTTAAAATGAAGAATAAATAGTCCTTCTACAATGATAATAGGCGCCGATTTTATCTCTAATAATTTAGGTGTTGCAGTCGCATTATTAAACGTGTATTCCTTTTTATAAACAGTTTCGCCAGCCAATAATTTATTGATGTCTTTTAAAAACAAAGAATCGTCTATGGTAGATGGTAAATCGAAATTATACAGTTTGTTTTCTTCTTCGGTCATCTCACCCACAGGGATGTAGTAATCATCTTGAGAAACTAAACAAACCTCTTCTGAACGAAAATGATTTAAGAAACAGTGTAAAAAGAAGGTTTTGCCAGAACCGCTACCCCCGGCAATGCCAATTACAAAAGGTTTATTGCTCATTGTCCGGAATTCCGTAAACTAAATTTACTTGAAAACGCTTGTCTACAGCACCTATTAATTCGGCAGCTGTTCTAGTGAGTACAATTAGTACTCCTTTGGTAGATTCGTTCTCGTTAAATTTCCCCACTACCTTTGCGAAGGTGCTTTTTTGGGTCATTGGATTAGTGATTTTTATAATAGTGCCAATAGGGGCAGTCGGGTGTAAGGCTAGCATACGTCCGGCATCTAAGGTGGCGTCATCTATCCAAGTGGCTAAGCCCTTTTCTCTCATTTCTTTTAAACCATAGCGGGCTGCCGGTAGTTTTCTTTCAATTCCTGAGGGTTCAACAGCAGGCGATTGGGCTATCGAATCGACGCTATTACTAGTATTTTCAGGTGTTGGAGCTGTATTATTCGAGCTTAACACAGGTTCTACTCGGCCTTTAATTTTTATTACTTGTCCAACTTTTAATGCAGTTGTTTTAAGTTTATTAAACTCTTTTATTTCTGTAACGGATATTGAAAACTTTTTAGCAATACTAAATAAAGTTTCTTTTGGTTTAACGCTATATTCCAGAACCTCGTCGGTGCTAATAGGTTGAGTAATTTGGGTTATGGCTTTAGATTCAGATAAATCAAAAGGGCGTTGAGTGGGTATTTTTACCAAAGCACCAATGGCTAATGGCTTATTTCGATTATAATCAATAATAGCAGCCGGGTTTACGCCGTATTTTCTGCCTAAAGAGTAATAAGATTCCTTTGGGCTAATACGATGTAAAATGAGTTGTTTCCCTTCTAGATTTTCTACACCAACTGAATCAATAGAAGATGCCATTGCGCTAGCAGAAAGCAGTACAAATACAATCAAAAACAAGGTTCTTATAGGCATAGATTTGATTTTAGAACGCTGTAAAAGTACGAAAAAAATACAGCTTACGCATTTCGTTTGCTAGAATCTTATTCCAAAAGTTAGAAAAATGTTTGTTTTTTTACTATCAATCAAGGCCTTAGGAGCCGATCCATCGGCTAGGGTGTAAGGCTTTAAACTAGTAGAAAAGGCTACTTGTTGATAGCATAAATCGGCATAGTAATTTTTTACCCGATAGCCAATACCTCCACTATAGGTTTTGGTAGTATTGCCGGCATCCGCTAAGTTTTTGTACGGATTGCCTTGAATGCCGTAACCTGCCCTAAATGCCATTTGATCAAGTTTAAATTCGGCTCCCAAACGGTAATTGTAGGTTTTTTTATAGTTATCAAACACCTCTTGGTTATTATCTGATATGGTTTGTAGATCTAAATTATTAACGCCTCTAAACTTGATTTTAGCATAATCAACCATATCAAAATCTGCCGATATAAAACCAGCTTTTCCAAAGAAAATACCTAAACCACCACTTAGCTTAAGAGGTGTGCGCAAATGATATACAAAACTGTAGTTTTCAGCGCCGTTGGTATAATTTAAACCAGCGTTGGTATATTTACTATTCAACACTTCAGTATAACTATCATCTATAGTGTACCACGTGGGCGTTTCGAAACTGGCACCGATTCTGAATACGGAATTAGGCTTATAAATAAATCCCATTTTGGCATTAAAACCCTTACCAGCAGTTACTTGGTCTTGTAAAAAAGTTGCTTGATAATTGCTATTCTCGGTCACATTAAAGCCCTTTTCGGTAAAATTACTGTTAGAGGTATAATTAATACCGGCAAAACCCAGGTTAAGACCTAGGTAAAATTTATTACTATAATTAGCAGCAAAAGCCATGTTTACCTGAGTTTGCCCACCCCGTCGGTCTTCATTTTTAGTTTGAATGTTATTTACATCGGTTTCAGGGAAATAATAATCGCCTGGAGTATCGTAACCAATTAAGTACGAATCGTAGGCCATGCGTTCTAAAGAACCCTGTGCTAAACTGCTGGGTGTACCATAATTGTTAGTGGATAATTCGGCAAAATAATCGGCAATAGAGTTGTTCGGATTGGTACCGCTGTAAAGTAAGCTATTCCCAAAATCAGCATGTCTATTGTAACTTAAGCCGGTAGTAAAGCTAATCCAACCACGGTCTAAATCAGCACCTTTGGGGCGTAGTGCTGGAATATAAAAAACCACGCCACCTTGGTGCATGTTTAAGCGATCTTGACTACCATTGCTGTATTTGTTGAGGTAATTAGCAGTACTAGTATAATTATTAAACTCAAAACTAATATTGGCTTCCGACTTGGTAAATAAGCCCAAACCCGCAGGGTTTCCGCCGAAACTGCTTAAGTCGCCACCAATGGCGGTATGTGCATTTCCAATAGCCCCAAATCGAGCATCAGATCCAGGTTGAGTTTGAGAAAAACGCAGCGCATCACCTGCATATTGTGCATGCACAATAAGGCTTAGGCCCGTAAATAGGGGAATTAATAAAAATCGTTTCATGGTGTGTTGTATTTATTGTCCGTCTCTTGCACGTGCTGGACGTGCGGTATTATCACTTCTAGAGCCACTACTCGAATTGTTGTTTGAAGGTGGGGGCGGTGGAGGACTTGAACGTTCTGTTCTAGCCGGTCTCGATTGTCCTGAATCAGCCGGCGGGGTAGACGGTCTTGTTCTGTTCTGATCGGCTGGAGTGACATCTCCTCTAGAACGGTCTGCACGAGGGCTTGATACACTTCCGCCTGTACGTGGTGGCACACTTGAAGAACCACCATTATATCTGTCGGCACGGCTGCCGCTAATTGCTCCATTACCGCCAATCCCAAAATTAGGGTTCATACTATCTTCACCTCTAGCTGGTTTAGGGCGATAGGTGCGTGGATTGTACGGATACGAAATGGTAGGATAGTTTCCATTGTAATAACCTGGATAATAGGGCATCGGATTATAGTAAGAATATGTTCCCCAGTAATTACCCCAACGATAACGGTATGGATTGTAATCCCATGGGTAATAGCCATAACTCCAGCCATATCTTGGGCCTATGTACATATTCCAAGACCAATAGGAATTGTTTCTGAAAGAATAAGGATCGTAATTGTAATACGGATCGTAGCGGTAATCATACCAAGAATCATAATAATTTCTCCATGGTGAATACGTATGAAAGCGATCTAATCGAGAGCTATAACTCATATCGTCATAGCGGTAATCATAATCACCAAGTTCTTCATACGAATAAGGGCTCTCTGTACGGTTTCCTGGTCTTTCTTCTACCGAGCGCACATAGGGTTCAAACTCCTTAGCTCGAGCCTTAGAGCTATACACATTATCATCTGTGGCAGCTATTTTGCTACTAGAACAAGCAGCAAAAAGCAAAACTACACCCAAATACCCAATTTCCTTTTTCATGATGCGTAGATTTTATATTCAAAAATTGTGAATAGCTTTTATTTTATAAATTTGTAAGCTATCTATTGACATTAAATTTACAATTTTTATCCGATATATAAGATACACCCTATGAGCAAAGGTTTAACGAGCAGAAGTACAGATTATTCTCAATGGTATAACGAGTTGGTAGCCAAGGCCGATTTAGCAGAACATTCTGCAGTAAGGGGTTGCATGGTGATCAAGCCTTATGGCTATGCTATTTGGGAAAAAATGCAATCGGTATTGGATCAAATGTTTAAAGATACAGGCCACTCCAATGCCTATTTTCCGCTTTTTATTCCAAAATCATTTTTCTCAAAAGAAGCTTCACACGTAGATGGTTTTGCTACCGAATGTGCCGTAGTTACTCATTATCGCTTAAAAAATGATGGAAATGGCAATATTATTGTAGATGAAAGTGCCAAGTTAGAAGAAGAGCTTATTGTACGTCCAACCTCCGAAACCATTATTTGGAACACCTACAAAGGCTGGATACAATCGTACCGTGATTTGCCTATTTTGGTAAACCAATGGGCCAACGTAGTGCGTTGGGAAATGCGTACCCGCTTATTTTTACGTACAGCCGAGTTTTTATGGCAAGAGGGGCATACTGCTCATGCTACATCCGAAGAGGCTATTGAAGAAACAGAGCGCATGCTCGAAGTATATGCCACTTTTGCCGAACAGTGGATGGCCATGCCCGTAGTAAGAGGGAAGAAAACCCCGAACGAGCGTTTTGCTGGAGCATTAGATACCTATTGCATTGAAGCCTTAATGCAAGATGGCAAGGCATTACAGGCCGGAACTTCCCATTTCTTGGGTCAGAACTTTGCCAAAGCATTTGATGTAAAATTTACGAACAAAGAAGGTAAAATAGAGCACGTTTGGGCTACCTCTTGGGGCGTCTCTACTCGTTTAATTGGTGCCTTAATTATGGCCCATTCAGACGATCAGGGTTTGGTATTACCTCCAAAATTAGCTCCTATACAAGTAGTTATTGTGCCTATTTACAAAAGCGAAGAAGAATTAAAAACAATTGGCATTTTTGCCCACGATTTAATTGCCAAATTGAAAAAAAGAGGCATTTCGGTTAAATACGATGATCGCGATACCCAACGCCCGGGCTTTAAATTTGCCGAATACGAATTAAAAGGAGTGCCAGTTCGTATCGCCGTAGGCGCTCGTGATATGGAAAACGGAACCGTTGAAATAGCTCGTAGAGATACCGGCGAAAAATCGTCGCAAGCACAAGCTAACCTAGATGAGTATTTAGAAACGCTATTAGAAGATATTCAACAATCTATCTACAAAAAGGCGCTCACGTTCCGTGAAGAAAACATTCGCCCAGCAAATAGCTACGAAGAGTTTAAACATTTATTAGACGAGCAACCTGGCTTTATATCGGCGCATTGGGATGGTACACCCGAAACAGAACAACGTATTAAAGAAGAAACAAAAGCAACAATTCGTTGCATACCTTTAAATAATATGTTAGAAAATGGGCTGTGTATTTTAACGGGCAAACCTTCTACCCAACGAGTATTGTTTGCTAGAGCTTATTAATTATAATTGCTCTTTTACCTCCAAAAGAAATTGTTTTAAGCGTTCAAGAGAGTCGATAACACGTTGATTCTCTTTAACCCCCTCTTTATTGCCTTTTAAATGCTCTTTGGCACCTTGCAGGGTAAAGCCTTTTTCTTTAACTAAATGGAAAATAATTTTGAGATTTTCCACATCTTCCACGGTAAACAAGCGGTTACCCTTTTTATTCTTTTTGGGTTGAAGAATCTCGAATTCCTTTTCGTAAAAACGCACTTGCGAAGCATTTACCCCGAATAGTTCGCTTACTTCACCCATGGTATAATAGCGTTTGGTTATTTCGGGATCTTCTTGATAAGGCATAATGCGTTTGTTTTATACTCAAAAGTACCACAATGGCAAATAAAAACCAATTTTTTATGTTTCTATGTTCGGGCCAAAAAATTAACTTTGTAGCAATTAGCACACCATGATAACTACCCAAGAAATACGTAAAACCTTTTTAGACTTCTTTAAAAGCAAGAATCATCAAATAGTGCCCTCGGCGCCCATGGTGGTTAAAAACGATCCTACATTGATGTTTACCAATGCCGGGATGAATCCATTTAAAGAATTATTTTTAGGTGAAGCGGCTATAAAATATCCTCGTATTGCCGATACACAGCGTTGTTTGCGGGTATCGGGCAAGCACAACGATTTGGAAGAAGTAGGTATTGATACCTACCACCATACCATGTTCGAAATGTTGGGTAATTGGAGTTTTGGTGATTATTTTAAAGAAGAAGCTATTGCCTGGAGCTGGGAATTATTAACCGAGGTATACAAAATTCCGAAAGAGAATTTATACGTAACCGTATTTGAGGGCGATGAAAAAGAAGGCTTACCAAGAGACAATGAAGCCTATAATTTTTGGAAACAACACATTGCCGAAGACCGCATTTTACTAGGCAATAAAAAAGATAATTTCTGGGAAATGGGCGATACAGGCCCCTGCGGACCTTGTTCGGAAATACACGTAGATTGTAGACCCGAGGCAGAAAAGCATGCTATTGATGGAAAAACTTTAGTAAATAACGATCACCCACAAGTGATTGAAATTTGGAACAACGTTTTTATGCAATTCAACCGCCTTAAAGACGGTTCCCTGCAGCCACTACCCGCCAAACACGTAGATACGGGCATGGGCTTAGAACGTTTAGTACGGGTACTGCAAAACAAATCTTCTAATTACGACACTGATGTATTTCAACCACTTATTCAAGTAATTGCAAAAGCATCCGGTATTGCCTATGGTCAAAACGAGCAAACCGATATTGCTATGCGGGTAATGGCCGATCATATTAGGGCAATTAGTTTTGCCATTGCCGATGGGCAGTTGCCTTCAAATACTGGGGCAGGATATGTTATTCGTCGTATTTTACGTAGAGCTGTTCGTTATGCCTATACCAGTTTAGGCTTTAAAGAACCTTTCTTAAATAAATTAGTGCCGGTTTTGGCCAGCCAATTTGCGGGCGTATTTGATGAATTACAATCGCAGACCGAGTTTGTGCAAAAAGTGGTATTAGAAGAAGAAAACTCGTTTTTGCGAACCCTTGCAACCGGCGTACAGCGCTTTGAGCGATATACTGCCGATGAAAAGTTAATTGATGGTGAATTTGCCTTTGAACTATACGATACGTTTGGTTTCCCCATAGATTTAACCGAATTGATGGCCCGTGAAAAAGGACTGATGGTGGATATGGAAGGCTTCCAGAAGGCTTTAGAGGTGCAGAAAAACCGATCGAGAGCCGCTACTGCCATAGACACTGGCGATTGGGTAGTGGTACACGCTTCTGATGAGGTAAATTTTGTAGGTTACGACAGTTTAACAGCCGATACTAAAATTTTAAAATATCGAAAAGTAAATGCCAAAGGAAAAGAAAACTACCAATTGGTATTAGATACTACGCCTTTTTACGCAGAAAGTGGAGGCCAGGTAGGAGATACGGGCACCCTTACGAACGGAGCGACTACTCTTGAGATTACCGATACAAAAAAGGAGAATGGCTTAATTGTACATTTCACCGATGAATTACCCGTAGATTTAACGGCCACTTTTAACGCTAAAGTAGCGGCCGAAAAACGTGCCGATACAGCTGCAAATCACTCAGCAACCCACTTGTTGCATGCTGCCTTAAAGCAAGTATTGGGGATTCATGTAAACCAAAAAGGCTCTTTAGTGAATGCGGAGTATTTACGTTTCGACTTTTCTCACTTCGCCAAAGTGAGCGACGAAGAATTGCTTCAAATTGAAAAAATTGTCAATCAGAAAATACGAGAAAACATTGCTTTAAAAGAAGAGCGAAATGTGCCATACCAACAAGCATTAGATTCGGGCGTAACTGCTTTATTTGGAGAAAAATATGGCGATTTTGTACGAGTAATTACCTTTGATGATCTTTTTTCGAAGGAATTATGTGGCGGTATACACGTTGCTACAACTGGACAAATAGGCTATTTTAAAATCATCTCCGAAAGTGCCGTAGCTGCGGGTGTTCGTCGAATAGAAGCTATTAGTGGTACTGTTGCGGCTAGCTATATTCGACAGCAAGATGCTTTAGTGCAAGAATTGAAATTAGTACTAAAAAATCCGAAAGATATACTGCAGGCCTTAACTCAACTTTTGGATGAAAATACTGCTCTGAAAAAAGAAGTTGAAAAAGCTACGCAAGAAAAAGCACTGAGCTTAACTACCGATTTAGCCAAACAAGCAGAAAGCATTAATGGCATTCAGTTTATCGCAAAAAAAGTAGATTTACCTACTGCCGAGGCGGTAAAAACCTTGGCTTATAGTTTAAAAGACAAACTAGATAATTTGTATGTAGTATTGGCCGCCGAAATTGATGGTAAACCAAGTTTAACGGTAATGCTTTCTGATAATTTGGTAAAAGAAAAAAACCTTAATGCCGGAACAATTATTAGAGAGTTGGCTAAAGAAATTGATGGAGGAGGAGGAGGACAGCCTTTTTATGCTACTGCCGGTGGTAAGAATAACGCAGGTATAGAAAAAGCTTTGCAACAGGCAAAGGCTTTTATTAACTAATTCTCATTACATCAATTACGTTTAAAGCAAAGGTTCAGGGTGTCTTGAACCTTTGTTGTTTATAAAGTAAAATAGGAACTTCTATGATTAAAAAAGCACTACAAAACCTAGGCATTCAGGCAATAAATCAATTACAAGAAGCTTCCTTAAAAGCGGCCGAAATAGAGCAGGATTATTTGGTATATGCGCCAACTGGTTCTGGAAAAACGCTTGCCTTTTTATTGCCATTATTGAATCTATTGGATTCTGGCAAAAAGGGGGTTCAAGCATTAATATTGGTTCCATCTAGAGAATTGGGCTTACAAATTGAGCAGGTTTTTAGAAGCATGGGCACGGGGTATAAAGTAACCTGCTGTTATGGCGGCCACGATACAAAAATTGAAGTAAACAGCCTAAAAAACCCACCCATGCTGCTAATTGGCACACCAGGGCGCTTAGCATATCACTTAGAGCATAAAAACATAGATCCGAAAAGTGTTAATACCCTTATTTTAGATGAGTTTGATAAAGCCTTAGAGTATGGATTTCAGAATGATATGTCGTTTATTATTGGAAAACTCACAGGATTAAAAAGACGTATTCTAACTTCAGCTACTCGGATGAATGACATCCCGGCCTTTACAGGTATTCATGAGCCCTTGGCGCTTAATTTTCTTAAAAAAGCTGAAATAGCGCCCGATTTAGAAATAAAACTCATAGAAACAGAGGCAGCAGAAAAATTAGAAACCCTCTTTTCTCTCATTTGCATGATTGGCGAAAAATCAACCTTGGTATTTTGTAATCATCGCGATGCTGTTGACCGCATTAGTGATATATTGAAATATCAAGGAATTATTCACGCTGTTTTTCATGGGGGCATGGAGCAAGAAGATCGAGAAAAGGCCTTATTAAAATTTAGAAATGGTACTAGCAGGCTTTTAATAACTACAGATTTAGCCGCCAGAGGTTTAGATATTCCCGAAATAGAATGCATTATTCATTATCAATTACCCCATACCGAAGAATCATTTATTCACCGGAATGGACGTACAGCCCGTATGCATACTTCCGGCACCTCCTACATTGTGCTTTCTAACGACGAGCACTTGCCCGATTTTATTGGCAACCTAAGCAGACAAGCTTTGCCTACCACCACACGGATACCTAAAGCTACCGATTGGGATACGCTGTATATAGGTGCTGGTAAAAAAGATAAAGTGAATAAAGTGGATATTGTGGGCTTAATTTTGAAGAAGGGGGGATTACAAAAAGATGAATTGGGCCTTATTGAGGTATTTGACCATGCATCGTATGTAGCAATTAAACGAACTAAAATTCAGCAATTGGTTCAGCAGATTAAAAACGAGAAAATATCGAATAAAAAAGTAAAGATTGAGATTTCTAGATAATAAAAGGCTCCTAATACTTTATTAGGAGCCTTTTATTTAGTCTTTTTTACCTTTTCTGGGCTGTTCATGCTTAATAATCGTTTGTTCTATCTTTTCCGTTTTATGAATTTTTATTTCTTTTCCTGGAGGCTTATTGTGTGGATGCCCATTCACTCCGTAATACTTAGGATCGTCGCTGTCGCGAATAGCACGTTGTTTCCCACTCCAGCCTTTGTATTTGGCATATTTAACCCTATTATTCTTGAAGTTTAAGTAGGGTGTAGGCTCATTTAGTACTACCTTGTATCCTCGATACAAATTATAATAACCATATTTATGGGGCAAATTCGGGCTAAATATCCATCTACCTTTGTCTAAATAAACAAACTGCTTTTGCGAAACGTGATAATAAACATCTATGTCCGGAAAATAATAATAATCAGCCCGATCAAAACCAACCGGCCCCCACAAGGGTTGCGAATTAATATTTATATTAATTTTCACCTGGGCCCGCAAATAACTACTTGAAACTATTCCAAGTAAAATCATACAACCTAAAACATACTTTTTCATTTTATTATCATTTTAATTAAACACTTAATACTTAAACCATATTAAATGCAGTTTTAGTACCTTTGAGTATCAATATATTTTCATGAAAAAATCATCATTAATTTTTCTCTTCATTGCTTTACTTTTCGCTTGCAAAAGCAAAGATTCTTTTACCATTAATGGCAAAATAGAACAAGCCGGCGATCTTAAAAAAGTATACTTATACCAGCACGATGCCATTATAGATTCTGCTTTTTTGAACGAAAAAAAAGAGTTTACCTTCATTCATAAAGGGCTTGATGTAGATTTTTATAATCTAAGTATTGGCGACAAGTTAATAGTGCTTATTGCCCAAAATGGCGATGATATTGACCTGAATATTCAAGGTTCTGATTCTCAAAGTGATTACCAAGTAAGTGGTTCGGAGGAAAGTGAAAAAGTACATGAGTTTTCTACTATAGCCAGCAAGTATGCCAGTATATTCAATACCATACAAAGAGAGTTTGTAGATAAAGTAAGTAAAGATTCCACATTGGAAGATTCTTTACGAAAAGTACTGATGCCTCGTTTCGAATCAAATATGACAGCTTATTCTAAAGAAACCATTTCCTTTGGCTTAGCAAACAGCAGCAACTTGGCAGGTTTTTATGCCATGGGCACATTAGACCAAGAAAAAAATGAGCAAGCTCTACTAGCCTATGCCGAAAGTATTAGAAACCGCTTTAAAAATAATACCGCAGTAGCGCAATTTTTAAAGCGTATGGAAGCCATAAAGCCTGTTTCTGTTGGTCAACAAGCGCCAAGTTTTGAAATGGCTTCTTCGGAAGGGAAAGTGGTAAAATTGAGTGACTTTAAAGGTAAATATGTGTTATTAGATTTCTGGGCTTCATGGTGCGGACCCTGTAGAGCCGAAAATCCGAACGTGGTACGTACTTATAAAGAATTTAAGAATAAGAACTTTACCGTTTTGGGTGTCTCTCTAGACGATGATAAAGCAGCATGGCTTGCTGCCATAAAAGAGGATGGATTAACTTGGACACACGTATCTGAATTGAAACGTTGGGAAAGCCCCATTGCTAATCTGTATAAAATTGAAGGCATACCGGCCAATTTCTTATTAAATCCCGAAGGTAAAATTATAGCTAAAGACTTACGTGGCGAAGACCTTAGAAAGTTTTTAAGTGCAACCTTAAAATAATGCTCGGGTAACTATTTCTTAACAGTTTCTTAATACGCTCTGCATTTTAAATGCGTAGCTTAGTAGAACAATGAGCAGCAACCCTAAAATTTTAATTGTTGACGATGAGCCTGATATTATTGAGCTTATTGAATTCAATTTAAAGCAAGAAGGATATCAGGTTTACACCGCGAAAAACGGTCAAGAAGCCATTACCGAAGCCAAGAGGGCATTGCCCGATTTAATTTTACTAGACGTAATGATGCCTAAAATGGATGGCATAGAAGCTTGTCGTTTAATGCGCACTTTCCCCGAATTAAAACAAACTTTCATGGTATTCTTAACCGCCCGGAACGAAGAATACTCCGAAATTGCCGGTTTTAATGCAGGTGCAGACGATTATATTGCCAAACCGATTAAGCCTCGAGCGCTAGTTAGCAGAATAAACGCCATTTTACGAAGAAACACGCAACAAGCAGAGCAAGAGTTAGGAACGCAAAAACTAGAAATAGGCGATCTAATAATAGATAGAGAAGCCTTTTTGGTATATAAACTAGGGCAGAAAGTGGTGCTAGCTAAAAAAGAATTTGAATTATTATACCTCCTTGCTTCTAAACCCGGCAAAGTATTTACCCGAGAACAAATTCTTAAAAGTGTTTGGGAAGAATCGGTTATTGTTACCAACCGAACCATTGATGTGCATATACGAAAGTTAAGAGAAAAATTAGGCGACGACTATGTAGGTACTGTAAAAGGGGTTGGATACAAGTTCAACGCTTAAATATCAATTATCATCCGTATTTTTGCCAGCCTAAATACGCACACTCTTGAAATTTCCCGCTTTTAAAGATTTAATTTTATTTGAAAACGATGACCTTATTGTGGTTAATAAACCGGCTTTCTTAAGTTCATTGGACAATAGAGAAGGAGCAGAGCCTAGTTTACTTCGCTTAGCCAAGTACTATACCCCCGATGCACAGATTTGTCATCGTTTAGATAAAGAGACCTCAGGAGCGCTTATTATTGCTAAAAACCCAGAAGCTTACCGCTTTGTTTCTATGCAGTTTGAGCATCGCGAAGTGAGTAAAATTTATCATGCGGTAATTAATGGTACCCACCAATTTGATTCCTTAAAAGTAGATTTACCCATTTTAAACTTGGGCAATAAAAATGTAGCCATTAATAAGCAGGATGGAAAAGCGGCTTTAACGTATTTTCAATCGCTTGTTTATTACAAACATTTCACCTTGGTAGAGTGCAAGCCCGTAAGTGGGCGTATGCACCAAATTCGTATCCACTTAGCCTCACAAAGAGCAGCTATTGCCGGCGACGAATTATATGGTGGACAGCCTGTGCTATTGTCGGATATTAAACGTGGGTATAAATTAGGAAAAGATCAAGAAGAGTTGCCAATTATGAAGCGTTTTGCCTTGCATGCAAAGCAAATAACCTTTAAAATTAATAAAGAAACTACAGTAACTATCGAGGCACCTTATCCTAAAGATTTTGCCACACTCCTAAAATTACTAGATAAATTTGATAAATAATTTAGGAAGTATAGCCTAATATTTTTAGTACCTGTTTGCTATTTTGTTCTTCACCAAACACCTCAAAATTAAAACTTTCATCTCTATTTCTACGAATAATTACGTGTTTTGGAGAAGGCAATAAGCAGTGGTGAATGCCACCGTATCCACTTAAAACCTCTTGGTAAGCACCGGTATTAAAAAAACCTAAATACTGTACTTTACGAGTTTTTGGCATAAACACGTTATTCATGTGTGCCTCTTGGTTGTAATAATCCTGTCCATCGCAGGTAATACCCCCTAGGTTTACCTTTTCATATTCAGAATCCCAGTTATTAATTGGAAGCAGTATGTATTTTTGGTTAAGCGCCCACACATCGGGTAGGTTGGTAATAAACGAACCATCTAGCATTAACCACTTTTCGCGGTCGTTTTGCTGCTTACGGCCCAATACCTTGTATAAAATGCCCGAAGCCTCGGCTACGGTATATTTACCAAACTCGGTAATAATATCGGGCTCCATTACGTCGTGTTCGGCACAAATTTCTTTTATACGTTTTACAATTTCGTTTACCATGTATTCGTAATCGAAATCAAACACCAAGGAATCTTTAAAAGGCATGCCACCACCAATATCCAACGTGGTTAAATCGGGGTTAATCTTCTTAAATCGACAATATAGGGTTACGTATTTCTCTAATTCGTTCCAATAGTAAGGCGTATCAGAAATGCCCGAATTAATAAAGAAATGCAATAATTTAACTTTAAAATTAGGGTTATCGGCAATTTTCGATTTATAAAAATCAATCACATCTTCTAGAGGAATACCTAAACGAGAGGTGTAAAACTGCGAATCTGGTTGTTCCTCAGCTGCAATACGCATACCCAGGTTGCACGGAATATCTAATTCATCGTCGTAGAGGTTAAATTCTTCTTTATTATCCAGTACCGGAATGATGTTTTGAAAACCATCGTGCAACATATCTACAATATATTGCTTGTATTGAAAGGTTTTAAAACCGTTGCAAATTACCGTGATGTTTTTATCTAATACTCCTTTTTTCTCCAAAGCCTCAATCATGGGCATATCAAATGCCGAAGAAGTTTCTAAGTGAATATCGTTTTTAAGCGCTTCTTCTACAATGTGTCGAAAATGCGAACTTTTGGTGCAGTAGCAATACTTATAACTACCACGGTAGTTGTTTTTTACAATAGCTGTTTGAAACAACAATTTAGCTTCTTGAATCTTTTTAGAGATAATAGGCAAATAGGTAAACCGCAAGGGAGTACCATACGTTTCTATCATTTCCATGAGATTTAACTCGTGGAAATACAACTCATCGTCGATTACTTGGTAACCGTCTTGAGGAAAACCCACACTGAGGTCAAGAAATTCCGCGTAGCTCTGCATTTTTTAGTATTTTTAGCAAAGATAAAAAAGCAAATTGCTTCACGTGTAGTGTTTAGGTAATTTAATTTTATCAGCTTCCGTTTTAAGGAAAAGAAATTCCATGAAAGAACTTAAACTATTAGAGGTAAAATCAGAAATTGGCGCTGGAACAAGAGGGGCAAGCTTGGGAATTGATGCCGTAAAAATCGCCGCCCTCGATTTTGGAAGTCGCTATTTTAAAAAATATAAGAGCTTAGAAATACCTAACGAAAACCATTTATTGCTCGAGGCCACTGGTAATGCCTACGCCAAACGCATATCGGGTGTATTAACCATGGTAGAGCGTGTAAGCGAAGAGGTAGCCAAAACGCTTAGCAATAACGAGTTTCCAATTATATTAGCCGGCGATCATAGCACCGCAGCAGGTACGATTTCGGGTATTCGGAAAGCCTTTCCCAAATCTAAATTGGGCGTTATTTGGATAGATGCCCATGCCGATTTACATTCGCCTTACACCACACCATCGGGCAATTTACACGGTATGCCTATGGCTATGGTACTAGATGAAGATAATTTAGATTCGAAGGTTAATAAGCCCGATCAAGAAACCTTAAATTATTGGTTTCAGCTTAAAAATGTGGCCAATATAGTTCCTAAAATAACCTACAAAGATTTGTTATTTATTGGTGTTCGCGATGTGGAGGCTCAAGAAGAGTACCTTTTAAAGCGTAATAAAGTAAAGAATTTTACCACTGCCGAAGTACGCAAAAGAGGAGTAGAGCGGGTAGCTATTGAGGCATTACAGGCTTTAGACCATTGCGATCTAATTTATGTTTCTTTTGATGTAGATGTATTAGATAGTAGCATTTCTAAGGGAACAGGTACGCCGGTAAGTAATGGATTAACTGAACGGGAAGCCGGAAGTTTGGTGTCGAGGTTGCTCACATCAGATAAAGTTTGTTGCTTTGAAATGGTAGAAATTAATCCAACTTTAGATAAAGAAAATTTGATGGCCGAAAATGCCTTTGAAATACTTGTAAGAGCTACTAACTCTTTAATAAACGACTAAATACCACCGAATACGAACACCCATATGACCATAGAAGCCAAGATCCTTCAAGAATTACCTTTAGCTGTTTCGCTGTTGTACCAAGCAGAAATGCCGACAAATCAGTTCAATTTACAAGAAACTCGTAAAGAATTTGAGGGCCAAATAACGGTAGTAACATTTCCGATTACCCGATTTTCAAAAAAATCGCCTGAGGTAACCGGAGAAGAATTGGGCGCATATTTGCAACATGCTATTCCGGAAGTAGCGGCTTTTAATGTGATTAAAGGGTTTTTAAACCTATCTATAAGCGACAGCTATTGGATTAATAGCTTACAACAAGCTGGAAACTACCAAGCCAAAGCCAATGGAAAAAAGGTCATGGTAGAATATTCATCGCCAAACACCAATAAACCCTTACACTTAGGTCATATTCGCAATAATTTATTGGGGTATAGCGTAGCCGAAATTTTAACTGCCAATGGCTACGAGGTTATTAAGGCCAATTTGGTGAACGATAGAGGCATACATATTTGTAAATCGATGTTGGCCTGGCAAAAGTTTGGCCAAGGCGAAACGCCCGAAAGCAGTGGTTTGAAAGGCGACCATTTGGTAGGAAAGTACTATGTATTATTCGATAAAGCCTACAAAGCCGAACAAGAGGCTCTGATAGCCCAAGGAAAAACCGAAGAGGAAGCTAAAAAACAAGCTCCTTTAATTTTGGAGGCTCAAGCCATGCTCCAAGCCTGGGAAGCAGGTGATGAAGCCGTTATGGGACTCTGGAAAACGATGAATAGTTGGGTGTATGCCGGTTTCGAGCAAACCTACACTACCTTGGGCGTAGATTTTAAAAAGTATTATTACGAATCAAATACCTATTTATTAGGTAAAGATATCATAGAAGAAGGTCTCCAAAAAGGCGTTTTCTTTAAAAAATCCGATGGTTCTGTATGGATAGATCTTACCGCCGATGGCCTGGATGAAAAATTAGTATTGCGTGCCGATGGTACCTCGGTATACATTACCCAAGATTTAGGCACTGCCCAACTTAAATACGACGATTTCGGTATGGACGAATCGATTTATGTGGTGGGAAATGAGCAAGACTACCACTTTAAAGTATTGTTTCTCATTTTAGAAAAATTAGGCAAAACCTGGGCAAAAGGCTTGTATCATTTATCATACGGAATGGTTGATTTGCCATCTGGTAAAATGAAATCGAGAGAAGGAACCGTAGTAGATGCCGACGATTTACTGGCCGAAATGGTGGCCACTGCTAAGCAACGCACCGAAGAATTAGGTAAAGTAGAAGGCTTTACCGAAAAAGAAAAAGAAGCCTTATACCACATGATAGGCCTGGGAGCACTCAAATACTTTTTGCTAAAAGTTGAACCTAAAAAACGGTTATTATTCGATCCAAACGAGTCCATTGATTTTCAAGGGAATACCGGCCCCTTTATTCAATACACCCATGCTCGTATAAAATCAGTTTTGAGAAAATCAAGCATCGATACATCATATATCAAGTTTGCTGAACCGCTTTTACCAGCAGAAAAAGAACTTCTGCTATTGGCTGAACAATATGAAATTA
>JBJTNJ010000020.1:0-4379 GCA_046074005.1 Sphingobacteriaceae bacterium | reverse complement strand
GGGTCGAACTTTTGGATGGTTACTCGGTAACCACGGGCTTGTAAAAGTTTGGCCAATGAAGCAGAAATAATGCCTTTACCTAAGGATGAGGTAACGCCTCCCGTAACAAAAATGTATTTAGTCATGATGCTGATTTTGTGGATTTTTTAAGCCTTTAGGGCCTAAAAAGAATCTATTTGTACGGGATTCAAATCTACGCCTTTTTTTTACTATCTGCTAGCTTGTGGAGAAATTGGTGTTTGTGGATAACCCTAGCTCCTGTTTGCCCAATAGGAGGGCAGCTATTGGCAAAGTATTCCGTTAATTTCTACTATCTTTGAATCCATTTTAATCTGAACACCTTATTTTGACATTCTCCGATTTTCAGTTTGCCCCCGAAGTGCAAGAAGGCTTGCAGAGCATGGGTTATAAAAATCCAACGCCCATACAGGCCCAAGCCATTCCCTTGGTATTGCAGCACAAAGATTTGATTGCTTGTGCACAAACAGGCACCGGTAAAACTGCCTCATATTTGTTGCCTATTTTGCATCACATTGCCCAAACGGAGAAAAAATACATCAATACCCTCATTTTAGCGCCCACCAGAGAGCTAGCACAACAAATAGACCAGCAAGTAGAGGGCCTGGCTTATTTTGCCGGTATTAGCTCTATTGCAGTATATGGGGGTGGTGATGGTGCCATTTACGAAACGCAAAAAAGAGCCATGAGAGAAGGGGTAGATATTATTATTGCTACCCCCGGCCGCTTAATTGCACATTTAAATTCGGGCGCTATTAATTTAGACCATTTACAACACTTGGTGTTAGACGAAGCTGATAGGATGTTGGATATGGGCTTTAGTGATGATATTATGCGTATCATTTCCTTTTTGCCTAAAAAACGCCAAAACTTATTGTTTTCGGCCACCATGCCACCTAAAATTAAAGGCTTGGCTACCTCTATTTTACAGCAACCGGAAGAAGTAACCATTTCAATCTCTAAACCCGCCGAAGGCATTACGCAGCAAGCTTACAATACCCACGATTATCAGAAATTACCCCTTATTGAATCGTTGTTAAAAAACAAGGCCTATCAGACCGGTATTATATTTTCATCTACAAAAGATAAAGTAAAAGAGCTAGATAAAGCCTTTAGAAAGATTGGCATTCAGGCAAAAGCATTCCACTCAGATCTAGATCAATCGGAAAGAGAAAGCCTATTGCAGGTATTTAGAGCCCGCCAATTACCTTTTTTAATCGGTACCGATGTGCTTTCGAGAGGTATTGATGTGGAGGGAATTGAATTGGTGATAAATTTCGACGTGCCGCCCGATGCCGAAGATTATATTCACCGCATTGGACGTACGGCCAGAGCAGCCACTACAGGTACCGCTATAACCTTTATTAATGAGCGTGATCAGCGTAAATTTCAAGCCATCGAAAATTTGATCGGTAAACCCATAGATAAATTGCCATTACCCGAAGGAATGGGCGAAGGACCAGCCTACCAGCCCGAGCTAAAGCGTTTTGATGCGAAAAGAGGAGGCGGCAGGCCTTGGAAAAAACGTCCGCAAGCTAGCCGTTAAGTTTCGTTAAAATATATTGGAGGCAATGGCGTTAAAGGGTAAGTTTTATCCTTTAAATCTATACGCTATGAAAAGCCGTTTACTTTTATTTGCTCTAGCCTTGATGCTTTTATCGAGCACAAGCTATGCCAAACCCCATGCTAAACCAGCAACCTTATCCACCGAACAAGAACGTAGAGTTGCACAAATTGACGCCCGTGTGCACGAAATTAGAGCCATGGACTTATCGTCGTTAAGTAGCCAAGAGCGTAAGACCTTGCGTAAAGAGGTTATTCAGTTAAAAAAAGAGGCAGGGGGAATTGCTTCGGGAGGCGTTTACCTTTCGGTTGCTGCCATTATTATTATTCTATTGGTGCTTATTTTGATTTTATAAGCCACTTTTTTGGATAATTTGAACAATCCGTTCTAAATCTTCTGGAGTATCTACCGCTTGCGTTTCTAGCGTGGTTTCTACTGTATGAATAGTGTATCCATGTTCTAGCCAACGCAATTGTTCTAGACACTCGGTTTGTTCTAAGGGAGTAGGATGTAGAGCCGCTACTTGTTTTAGGGTAGCTGTTTCATAGCCATAAATACCAATATGCTTATAAAATACAGTTTTTGTTAACCATTGGTTTTCCGCTATGGCTCTAACATGTGGAATGGCCTGTCGACTAAAATAAATAGCTTGCCCGTTTACCCCACACACCACTTTAGGCGTGTTAGCATTGTAAAGCTCGTCTTGGCTATGTATTTGCTTAATGAGGGTGGCTAAAACCACACCTTCTTGGCTTAATTTATGGCCTAATAAATCTATTTGCTCCGGATTAATAAGTGGTTCATCACCCTGTATATTAATTACGGCATCAAAATCGGGCGTTAAGCTAATTACTTCTGCACAACGGTCGGTGCCACTTTCATGGGTTACTGCGGTGCGAATAACATTTCCGCCAAAAGCCAACACATGTTCTTCAATACGGCTATCGTCGGTGGCAACCACCACATCACTTAAGGTTTTTGCTTTTTTTGCCTGCTCATATACCCGCTGAATCATGCTTTTTCCGCAAATATCGGCCAAAGGCTTTCCCGGAAAGCGGCTAGAGGCATAACGTGCCGGTATAATTCCTAAAATTCTCATTGCATGAAAATGAAGGGGTAGGCAGTGCTTGCCAGTAAAACAATTATTAATACCCACGACCATTTATTGGCAAAATTAAAGGTCCAGCCCCAGCCAAAACGTTTCGGTACAAATAAGTGCTTATCGGAAGTATTGTAGTAAAATATACCCCAATACCAATTTTCTGGATCTTGTCTGCCTATTGGAGTATTCATGGGCTATGCTACTAAGAGATTAAAATAAACCGTGAATTTCACGCTCTATGCTTTGGATGATAAAGCCTAAATCTTCGGGGTTATTGGCAAAGTCTAAATTGTCTTTATCTAAAACCAATAATTTACCCTCATTATAGCCATCAATCCATTTTTTGTATTTATCGTTCAGTTTAGAAAGGTAATCTAAACGGATGCCACTTTCGTATTCGCGGCCACGGCGTTGAATATTATTTACCAAGGTTGGTACCGATGCTTTTAAGTAAATTAATAAATCGGGAGCTTTGATAAAAGAGGTAATGTTATCGAAAATAGCACGGTAATTTTCATAATCACGGCCAGTCATTAAGCCCATATCGTGCAAGTTTTCTGCAAAAATATAGGCATCTTCATAAATCGTACGATCCTGAATAATGCTTTTATCGCCTTGCTGCAGCTCTATAAGTTGTTGGAAACGGCTGTTTAAAAAATAAATCTGAAGGTTAAAGCTCCAGCGTTTCATATCGCCATAAAAATCTTCTAAATAGGGGTTGTTATCAACGGCTTCGAACTGGGCTTCCCATCCAAAATGTTTAGATAATAACTCGGTAAGGGTTGTTTTACCGGCTCCTATGTTTCCAACGATGGCAATGTGCATATGCTAAGGGCTTCTAAAGGTTATGAGGGTTGAAATTACTAAAATTCTTTGTTAGAACAAGCTGAATGTAGGAGATACTTAAAACTTTCTAAAGCCAATAAGTTCGCGTACTTCTTTAATGGTTTTACCAGCACTTTCACGAGCTTTTTCGGTACCTAAACGAGCTACTTTTTGCAAATAATCGGTATCCTTAGCCAAATCGTTAATGCGGTTACGCATGTCTGCGGTAGCCAAAATAATATCTTCGGCAAGCTGCTTTTTAAAGTCGCCATAGCGAATTTGAGCTTTGGCATGGGCTTCGTCGAAATGCTGATAAGTATCGGCCGTAGACACCACTTTTAAAATATCGAATAGGTTCTGTATAACCTCGGGTTTTTCTTGATTTTCGGCAGTAGGACCGCTATCGGTTACCGCACGCATTACTTTTTTGCGAATGGTTTCTTCGTCATCGGCCAAATACACCGCATTGTTTTCTCCTTCTGATTTCCCCATTTTTCCTTTGCCGTCTAATCCCGGAATTTTTACCAATTTTTCTGAAAAAGTAAAGGCATAAGGTTCTGGAAAATACTCGTTATTATACAGTCGGTTAAATCGGTTTCCGAAGGTTCGAGCCATTTCTAAATGCTGTTCTTGGTCTTTTCCAACGGGCACTTTAGTGGCTTTGTGAATAAGAATGTCGGCGGCCATTAATACTGGGTAGGTTAATAAGCCTGCATTTACATTATCGGGTTGAGCACGCACTTTGTCTTTAAAAGAAGTGCTGCGTTCTAATTCGCCTAAATAGGCGTTCATATTTAGGTATAAATAGAGTTCGGCAATTTCTGGAACATCTGATTGTACGTACAGGGTGGCTTTTTCTGGATCTAAGCC
>JBJTNJ010000019.1:0-3857 GCA_046074005.1 Sphingobacteriaceae bacterium | reverse complement strand
ACTTTTGCTTTCTACCCATCTAAATCCCTTTGTTTTACGTCCATAGCCCCTACTTAATACTGCCAATGAGAACTCATTTTTCAGAAGTTGTACGAGGTATTCGGTCATGGGGCTTTTCCCCGAACCACCGAGGGTAATATTGCCAATAACCACTACCGGAATATCAAATTTGGTAGCTTTTAGCAGCCCCCAATCAAAGAAGCGATTACGCAAAATTACCCCTACACCATACAGCATAGAAATAGGAAAAAGCAGAAATCGGATAAGCCTTACTAGCATAAAGGGCTAAATTACAATTTACAAAACAAAAACCCCGCGAATGCGTTAGATATCGACCTAAATTTAGTACACAAAAATGTATCTTTGGGCTAATAATTAAAACACTATGCTAAAAGGATTTTTTAATGTTCCTACTCCGGTAAACGAGGCTATTTTGCCCTATGCACCGGGTAGTACCGAACGTGCCCAACTAAAAAAAGCATTGGCCGATGCCCGTGCTACCACAGTAGATGTACCCATGTTTATTGGTGGAAAAGAAGTACGTACCGATAAAAAAGTGGCTATGCGTCCGCCGCATGACCATCAACATATTTTAGGCCATTACAGCCAAGGCGATAAAAGCCATGTAGAAGCGGCTATTAAAGCAGCCTTAGCAGCAAAAGCCAATTGGGAGCGCCTTGCTTGGGAGCAACGTGCAGCCATTTTCTTAAAAGCAGCCGATTTAATTGCCGGACCATACCGTGCCAAATTAAATGCGGCTACCATGTTGGCCCAGTCTAAAAACGCCTTTCAAGCAGAAATTGATGCTGCTTGCGAATTAATAGACTTTTTACGTTTCAACGTAAAATACATGTCAGAAATTTACCAGCAACAGCCTCCGGTATCGTCTAGAGGCACCTGGAACAGATTAGAACAACGTCCTTTAGAAGGCTTTGTATTTGCCTTAACGCCATTCAACTTTACCGCTATTGCAGCCAATTTACCGGCGTCAGCCGCTATGATGGGCAATGTGGTAGTTTGGAAACCGGCCAATACCCAAATTTATTCAGCCAACGTGTTAATGGAAATTTTCCGTGAAGCAGGCTTGCCAGACGGGGTTATTAATTTGGTATTTGTATCTGGCCCCGATGCCGGAGAGGTTATTTTTAAACACCCCGATTTTGCCGGCATTCACTTTACCGGATCTACCTCGGTATTTCAAGATATTTGGAAAACTATCGGAAACAACATTCACCAATACAAGACCTACCCACGTATTGTAGGCGAAACAGGTGGTAAAGATTTTATTTTAGTGCATGGTTCTGCTGATGTAGAAGCGGCTAATACAGCCCTTGTTCGTGGTGCTTTTGAATATCAAGGGCAGAAATGTTCGGCTGCATCAAGAGCCTATGTAGCTAAATCTATTTGGCCAGAACTAAAAAAATTATTAGTTCGCGATTTAGCTACGCTTAAAATAGGGCCTACCGAAAATTTCAGCAATTTTATCAATGCCGTTATCGATGAAAAATCGTTCGATAAACTAGCCAGCTATATTGATGCGGCTAAAAAAGACAGCAATGTAGAAGTTATTGCTGGAGGCGGTTACGATAAATCGAAAGGTTATTTTATTGAGCCAACCATTATTGTAGCAAAAGATCCGAAATATGTAACCATGTGCGAAGAGCTCTTCGGACCTGTGCTTACTCTTTTTGTATACGAAGATGACGATTTTGATAAGACCTTAGAATTAATTGATACTACCTCTACGTATGCCTTAACCGGAGCCGTATTGGCACAAGACAGGTATGTGTTAGAGCAAGCTACTTTTGCCTTGCGCAATGCGGCAGGAAACTTCTACATTAACGATAAATGTACCGGTGCAGTAGTAGGCCAACAACCTTTCGGGGGTGCTAGAGGCTCAGGTACAAACGATAAAGCAGGCTCGATGATTAACTTATTGCGCTGGGTATCTCCACGCACCATTAAAGAAACCTTCGATCCACCGAAAGATTACCGTTATCCGTTTTTAGCGGAAGATTAATAAACAAAAAGCCCCGAAATCGGGGCTTTTTGTTTATGAGTTATTATTAATAAAACATTAAACCAACTTTAAGTGATAGGGCTGCAATACGAGGGTTCGGGTTGGGCTCATCAAACTGCTGATTGCGGTAATGAATGTAATGTTCATGGTAATCGAAGTTACAAGTAATCCAAGTGCCAGAGGCAACTTTATAACGTTGGCCAATGCCCAAACCCCACAATAGTACGCTTTTGCCGGGGTTGTTATCGAGTTTGATAAAACTTCCTAGATCGGCGTAGACATAGCCCGAACTAGTATCATCTCTGAAATAAAATTTCCCTTGGCCATAAACCGGGATAAAATGGTAATGTGAACCAGGAGTTTCTACTTTCTCAAATTTTATTGTTCCATTTACATCCAGTGCTTCATAGGAATGCCCCTTCGACTGCATTACATATTCATAGCCAGTTCCTAAACCTGCATATACTTTATGAGATATTGGCCATTCTCGTCTAAAAATTACTGAGGGAATGATTACTAAATCTTTACGTTGGTAGTAAGAATTTAGGCCAATATTCTCATTTGTAAAATTGCTGCCACCTGCTATCCCAAGCTCTAGGGCGCTAAACGCATCTAATTTAGGTTTATCTTGAGCTTCCAAGTTATTCTTGAAAACGAATATTTGGAGAATTAGCAACATACATACTGCGTATCTTTTTCTCATTTTTCTATTAGTTGGCATTTACACTAAGTCTTATTCCTAACCATTTTCCAGCGCACTAAAAATTTAGTTAAATACGAAGCCTAATTTAAGTCCGAGACAAGCAAGCCGGGGATTGGCATTATAGCCTTTGTCGGGATTTGCGTTTCTATGCAAATAATATTCATACATATCTAAACTCCAGGTTAGGTATTTTTTATGCGCTATTTCGTAACGGTTGCCAATTCCGATTCCCCATTTTAATCTGCTTTTTCCTTCATTATGATCTAGTTTGAAAAAACTTCCCAAGTCGAGGAAAACGAAACCTGAGTTTGGTTTCGATCGGAAATAATATCGGGTTTGATTCCATAGGGGAATTAGGTCATAATCGGGAACGGGAACATCTATATACTTGTCATACGATAGTCCATTGATTATTACCGTTTCAACTTTATAGTCGGGCGCCACTTCCATGTGCTCGTACCCAATGCCAAGCCCGGTGTATAAACGCTTTGCTATCTGCCATTCGTGCAAATAAGCCACGGAGATAGCTTTGATGGTTTCGCTGTGAATCTTATAACCATTTGGACTTGTTTGCTCATCGAAATTGCGTAACCCATACCCTAGACCTAGGTATACATTATCATAACTATCAACGCCTACTTTTTGTTGAGCATAAGTTGCTAAAGCTAATATTTTAATCAGTATAAGACATGTGAATCTTTTCATAATACTGCTTCTTTCTTAACTTTCAATAAAATTCCTAGCCATTTCCCATTATATTTTACTGTGCCGTAGACATGTGCATATTCGACTTCATACTTGTCATCTAAATTAGATAGGGAAAGGGAATTCAGAACTGTTCTTATTGATATTGGCGAATTGGGATTTAGTGATAGGGTAAGGGTAGCTGTGGAAAAATCGAGATCAAAGTCAATTTTATCTTCGTTCTGCCGACGTTCTTGACGGGGACCTAAATAGGTATGAATACGATTTCCTACAACAAATTGTTGAAATGGATTGGGCGCTGAAGGCAATGCTTTGGTCATGGCCTCCATTTCGGCTATGGTATAGTAATGGGTTTCGCCCGTTTTAATGTCGTGGCTAGGAAATTTAAAAGTAGCTGGGTCGCCCAGAGGGGCCATTGGCACCGATTTT
>JBJTNJ010000018.1:0-6836 GCA_046074005.1 Sphingobacteriaceae bacterium | reverse complement strand
TTTAGCCCTATTATCGATTCTTCGGATATGAATCCGAAAATCTGGTTAGCCTTGGGCGAACTGATTGAAAAAAATTACCACCAATACGACGGCTTTGTGGTGCTACACGGCTCCGATACCATGGCCTTTACCACTTCGGCATTAAGCTTTATGCTCGAAGGCTTGGCAAAACCTGTGGTGTTTACCGGATCGCAACTTCCTATAGATGAAATTAGAAACGATGCTCGAGAGAATTTAATTACCGCTATTTTAATTGCTTCGGAAAAAATAGGAGAGAAGGCTGTAGTGCCCGAAGTGTCTATCTTTTTCGATTATCAATTATTACGAGGTAACCGAGCCACCAAATACAATTCTGCAAAGTTTGAGGCTTTTCAATCGCCAAATTACCCGCTATTGGCCGAGGCAGGCGTGCACCTCGACTTTTTTAGTAACGCCATTGCGGTACCGTTAGACAAACCGCTTAAAGTGCACAAAGAGTTCGATAGCTCGGTAGCTGTACTTAAGCTCTATCCCGGTATTAGTCAAAAAATAGTCGATTCTGTTTTAGAATCTGATTGTAAAGCCATTATTATGGAAACATTTGGCTCTGGGAACACCACCACCGATCCGGTATTTTTAGACTCTTTACGCCGTACCATTGCACAAGGGAAACTTATTTTAGACATTTCGCAATGCCGAGGCGGATCGGTAGAATTGGGCCGCTACGAAACCAGTATTCAGCTTAAAGAAATGGGAGTGGTAAGTGGTTTCGATATGACCTTTGAGGCCGCTGTTACTAAATTGATGTTCTTATTAGGCTCGGGTAAACCCATGGATGTAGTGGCCCGGTTGCTCGAATTAAATTTACGAGGCGAATTAACAGAAAATTGATAGTTTTGTCCTCCCTATTGGAGAGGTGTCAGAGTGGTCGAATGAGCCAGCTTGGAAAGCTGGTATACTCGTAAGGGTATCGAGGGTTCGAATCCCTCCTTCTCCGCCAAGCATAATCCCGGTCTTTTCTAGACTGGGATTTTTTGTTAGGAGTATTTCGGTGCTTCTACCCCAAATACAAACAGTTCATCATCATCGGCACTAAACCTTACTGTACCTTCTATTTTCATGCCTATTTTTTGCAAAACTTTTGCCGAACGCACATTGTCGGTAGTGCTAATGGCCACCACTCTAGGTACTTTCTTAGTTTCAAAAGCAAAAGATAGTACCGCCTGAGCGGCTTCTGTAGCATAGCCTAGTCCTTCAAACTCTGGTATTAGGGCATAGCCAATATCAATATCCTGGAGCGTATCACGCTTCATTAAGCCGCAACTGCCAATAGGCTTACTAAGGTCTTCTTTTCGGGATACCGTCCAATAGCCAAGACCCGTATCTGCATAGCCTTTTAGCGGGCCATTTTGGAGATAATTTTCTGCATCGCCAACGGAGTGAACGTTGCGGTCGCCAATAAAAGCTAACCAACCCGGTGTATTTACCAACTCCATAATAAAAGGAGCGTCTGCCAAGCTAAAAGGGCGGAGAATAAGGCGGTCGGTTTCTAAGATATTCATAGGTTCAAAATAAGGCAAAATATAGTTGATTTTTAGCCCCTATCATCAATTATTTAGCGCTCAAATACGTAAGTTTGTAAGGCTGTAAAGCTCTACCACATGATTAAACTGGACGAACTTCAGAAACCTATTGCTGCCGAACTTAAAACCTTTGAGAAAAAGTTTAAAGAAGCAATGAGCACCAACACGCCTCTGCTCGATCGGATTACACGCTACATACTCAAGCGTAAAGGCAAGCAAATGCGCCCTATGTTTGTGCTCTCTGCCGCTAATTTTTCTGGAGGCATTACGGAGGCAAGTTATCGTGGAGCGGCATTAGTAGAACTCTTGCATACGGCCACCTTAGTGCACGACGATGTGGTAGACGATGCCTACCAGCGAAGAGGATTTTTTTCTATAAATGCCCTCTGGAAAAATAAAATAGCGGTTTTAGTGGGCGATTACCTTTTAGCCAAGGGCTTGCTACTTTCTGTAACTAATGAAGACCATCGTTTGCTAAAAATTGTTTCGGAAGCGGTGCAGCAAATGAGCGAAGGAGAGCTTTTGCAGCTAGAAAAGGCTCGTAAATTAGACATAGATGAAGCCGTTTATTTTGAGGTGATTCGCAAAAAAACAGCATCCTTGATTGCTTCCTGTTGCGCCTGCGGAGCCGCCTCTGCTGGAGCCAATGAAGAAGAAATAGAGCGTATGCGTTTGTTCGGAGAAAAAGTTGGTATTGCTTTTCAAATCAAAGACGATTTATTTGATTTTGGATTTGATTCTGTTGGCAAACCCTTAGGTATAGACATTAAAGAAAAAAAAATGACTTTGCCCTTGATTTATGCTTTACAACAGGCCTCCCGTTCCGAAAAAAGACGCATTATCAATATTATTAAAAACAAGAGCGACGAATCCAATCAAGTACAAATTGTACTCGATTTTGTGCGCCAAAGTGGTGGCTTGGCATATGCTGAAATGCAAATGAAGCGCTACCAGCAAGAAGCTTTTGACTTATTAGTCAATCGCGGTAGCGATGTCTACCGTAGCCATTTAGAAAATCTAGTTCGTTATACCACTCAGCGTACTCATTAATGACCTCCGAGTTTATCTTTTTTACCTGTTTTTTGCTTTTTATTGGCGCCATGCTAGCCATTGATTTGGGTGTATTTAATAAAAAACAGCACAGCGTAAGCTTTAAAGAAGCGGCCATCATGAGCGCCATTTGGGTGTCCTTAGCCTTGGCTTTTTACGTATTGCTGCTCTTTAAGGGCAATTGCTTGCACCATATAGAATCGCTGGCGCAGTTACAAGAGCTAACTAAATCATACGGGCAATACCTCCCTCAATACGCACACGATTTTACCAGTAGCCTGCAGCATTACCGGCAGAATTTAGCCCTCGAGTTTATTACTGGCTATGTGGTAGAGTATGCACTTTCGGTAGATAATATTTTTGTGATGGTACTAATATTCTCTGCATTTGCAGTAGAAGAAAAGTATTATCATCGGGTACTTTTTTGGGGCATTATAGGAGCTCTGTGCTTGCGTTTTTTATTCATATTTATAGGGGCAAGCCTTTTGGCTCATTTTAGTTGGGTAATGTACCTCTTTGGTGCTTTTTTAATTTATACCGGAGCGGCCATGTTTTTTGGCAGAAACGACGATGAATCGTTAGATCCCGAAAATCACAAAGTGGTTAAATTTGCCGCCAAATACTTTCCAGTAGCTGCAGAGTATGGGGGCGGTAATTTCTTTATTAAGCAAGCGGGAAAATGGTTTATTACCCCATTATTTATTGTGCTATTGGTGATAGAGTTTACCGATTTGTTATTTGCCGTAGATTCTATTCCAGCTATTTTCTCTGTAACTAAAGACCCCTATATCGTTTTCTTTTCCAATATTTTTGCCATTCTGGGTCTACGATCTATGTTTTTCTTGCTTGTAAATAGTATACACAAATTTCATTACCTAAAAACTGGACTCTCTATTTTGCTGATATTTATTGGCTTTAAAATGTTGGGGCAGCATTACCTATCGCAATGGGGCTTTAGTACGCTCCACTCTTTGGTAATTATCTTACTTATTTTAAGTGCTAGTGTGATTGCTTCGCTTCTATTTCCAAAGAAAGAGAGCTAGAGTAATTTTAAAATCTCTTCCATATATTTCCGCTCGTTGGCCAAACGAGGAACTTTGTGTTGGCCGCCTAATTTTCCGCGGTTTTTCATCCACTTGTAGAACGTTCCGCTAGGGGCTTGGTGAATTTTGGGCATGGCCAAGGCTAGGTCTTTATAGCGCTTGGCATCGTAATCGGAATTTAGCGCACGTAGGTTTTGGTCTAGAATTTCAGTAAAACGAGCCAACTCTTCTGGTGCTTTTTCAAATTCAATAATCCATTCGTGGGCGCCGGCCTCGTTGCCCTTAAAGTAAATAGGGCAGGCGGTATATTCTTTTATAGCACTAGCTGTTTCGGTGCAGGCTTTAGCCAAGGCTTTTTCGGCATTATCAATAATCAACTCTTCGCCAAAGGCATTAATAAAATGTTTGGTGCGGCCGGTAATTTGAATACGGTAAGGCGATAGCGACGTAAACTTAATGGTGTCACCAATTTGGTAACGCCACAAGCCAGCATTGGTAGAAATAATAAGGGCGTAGTTTTTATTTAACTCTACCTCGTTTAACGACAAGGTTTTTGGCTGTTCTTCCTCCAAGTGCTCCATTGGCAAAAACTCGTAGTAAATGCCATAGTCTAGCATTAATAACAACTCTTCGGAATTTGGTAAATCTTGTATGCCAAAAAAGCCTTCAGAGGCATTGTAGGTTTCCAAATAATACATTTGGTCCGATGGAATAAGCTGTTTGAATTGCTCCCGGTAAGGGGTAAAGTTTACGGCTCCATGAAAGTACAGCTCTAGGTTTGGCCAAACTTCCAATAAATTCGATTTGCCACTCAACTCTAAAATGCGTTTAGCAAGTACCACATTCCAGGTAGGCACTCCCGAAATATTGGTTACGTTCACATCGAGGGTGGCTTGGGCCATTTTCTCTATTTTCTCTTCAAAATTTTCGAGAAGGGTAATCGATTGATCGGGGGTGCGGTAAAACTCTGCCCAAATGGGTAAATTTTTAATCAATACGGCCGATAAATCGCCATAGGAAGCATCGGTATTTAGTTGGTTTACTTGAGAACTTCCACCCAAAACAAGACATTTTCCTGTAAAAATCTTACTCTCGGGACGGTTGTTGCAATAAATAGAAAGTAGATCTTTTCCGCCTTTGTAATGGCATTCTTCTAATGATTCTTCGCTTACCGGAATAAACTTACTACGGTCGTTGGTGGTACCCGAGGATTTTGCAAACCATTTTATTTCTGAAGGCCACAATACCGATTGCTCTCCGGCCAACATACGCTCAATAAAAGGTTTTAGCGTGTCGTAGGTTTGTATGGGAACTCTGTTTTTAAACTCGTCTGCTGTTTTAATATCAGCATAGCCATATCTTTTTCCCCATTCGGTATTTTTTGCGGTATCTAGTAGGCTGTGTAACCACTCGTCTTGTACTTCATGTGGGTATTTCATGAAAAGCTCAATCTGATGAATGCGCTTTTTCATAATCCACGTAAAGAAAGAGTTGACTAATGTCATGAGGGAAGAATAGTTAGGATGCTATACTTTTTTGCGCAATTCGAAATGCTGCCCTAAATAAAATTTACGGGCTAGTTCGTTATTTGCAATTTCTGTGGGCGTGCCCGTGAGCATAATTCTACCCTCGGCAAGTAGGTAAGCCCTGTCGGTAATAGAAAGCGTTTCTTGCACATTGTGGTCGGTAATTAAAATGCCAATGTTACGTAATTTTAGTTTGGCCACAATAGATTGAATTTCTTCTACCGCAATAGGATCTACGCCCGCAAAGGGCTCATCTAATAAGATAAATTTAGGGTCTGCAGCTAGGGCTCGTGCAATTTCTGTTCTTCTGCGTTCTCCTCCAGATAATAAATCACCACGGTTTTTACGGACTTTTTCTAGGCTAAATTCTTCAATCAATTCCTCTAATTTGGCTTTTTGCTCTTCTTTAGAAAGGGCAGTCATCTCTAAGATGGCCCTAATATTATCTTCTACCGTTAGTTTTCTAAAAACAGAGGCTTCTTGAGCCAAATAGCCAATTCCTTTTTGTGCTCGGCGATACATGGGGTCTTCGGTAATGTCTTCAGCTTCTAAGTAAACATGGCCTTCGTTAGGCTTAATTAAGCCCACAATCATGTAGAAAGAGGTGGTTTTGCCAGCGCCATTTGGCCCCAATAAACCTACAATTTCACCCTGAGCAACTTCAAACGACACGTTATTTACCACGGTTCGTTGCTTATATTTTTTTATGAGGTTTTCTGCTTTTAATATCATAACACGTTGGTGCCTTCTGAGGGGCCCTCTAAAATACGAATGTCTTTGATGTTTAATTGAATGTTTCGTCGATCTTTCCAACTATTTTCTTCGATACTAAAACACATATCGAAGCTATTGATTCTCAAGAGCACCTCTTTTAGCTTCCCTAAGCCAAAGCCAATGCAGTCGAAAACGGCTGAATCCCCTTGCTTTACCTGCATTTTTAAGTGTTTGTCGCCTACAATGCCAATGGCCCCTGCTAATTCCACACCGCTGGCCATAAATACCGGCGACATGTTTTTGGGTCCAAAGGGTTCGAATTGAGAAAGAATACGGAAAAATTTAGCATCTATTTGCGCCAAGTTTAAGGGAGAGTCAATGCTAATTTCTTGTACCAATAAGTCTTCTGGAATAGTTGCCGAAACCACCTCTTCGAACCGTTGTTGAAAGGCGGGAACATTTTCTGCTTTCATGGTAAGGCCGGCGGCATACTTATGCCCGCCAAATTGCTCCAATAAATCGGTGCAGCCCAATAAGGCTTCGTACAAATCGAAACCTAGCACCGAGCGTGCCGAACCAGCTACAAGCCCATTCGATTGTGTAAGTACCACCGTTGGGCGGTAATATTTTTCGGTTAAACGAGAGGCTACAATGCCAATAACGCCTTTGTGCCAGCCTTCGTTAAATACTACCGTACTTTTTCGTGTTTTAAAATCTTGGCCCGATTCTAACTGAGCCAAGGCTTGCTCGGTAATATCGCTGTCGTGCTCACGGCGTTCGTCGTTGTGTACATCAATTAGTTTGGCAATTTCTAGTGCTTCAGATTGGGTGCTGCAACTTAGTAAGCGCACCGCCTGTTTGGCATCAGCAATACGCCCAGCGGCATTAATGCGTGGCCCCAGCTGAAAAACTGCATCCGATAGCGTGTAATAAGGCTTTTG
>JBJTNJ010000017.1:0-10458 GCA_046074005.1 Sphingobacteriaceae bacterium | reverse complement strand
CGACTGCTGCGATTAGTGCCCTGCGTAAATGCAAAACTATTTTCTAGGTGAATCCATGTTGCGGGATGTAGGGTTAGGCTAAACTCACTTCCAGTGAGCAGTCCGTTGGCTTGTACAAAACGAAAAACAGGATAAACGGTTCCACCCACTGTAGTGGTTTCGCCAGCTTGTTGTCTAGAAAAAATGTATCGATTTATTTGATTATAAAAAACCGACCAGTCGGCGTCTACCTTTTCGTTGTGAAACCCAAGACTCAGATCCCCATATAGACTGCGTTCGGGCTTTAAGGCAGCATTCCCAATTTCATACCTAAAAGCACCCTCATGTACCCCATTTGAGGCCAGTTCCGCAATGTTAGGCGCCCTAAAAGCGGAACCTAAATTAGCCTTAATCCCCCAGTTTTCTCCCAATTCTTGAGTAAAGCCCAGGGCCCCACTTACATTGGTGAACCGGTTTTTAAAGGCGGTAAAAACCGTAGAGCCACCCGCCAGTAATTCTTCACCCGCCGTGCTTTTTTGATCTAAGCGGACACCGTAATTAAACGTGTTTTTCTCCCACGACTTTTTATTATACCAAAACAACCCCCATTCGGTAGAGCGGTAGTTGGGTACTAAAAACTCTTCCCCTCGATTCCGGCTTTCTTGCCGAGCGGCAGAAATTCCCCATACCCGTTCTACCCCATTTTTGTCTTCTGTGTAGTATTTTGCATCTCCACTTAGCGTCTTTAAATCAAAAAACAGACCAGGTGTGGCTGGTGATTCACTAAACTCTTTGCGTAGGTTATTTTGATAACTCAGATTGCTCCTAATACGCCCCTTGCCTATTAAAATAGTGCTATTGAGCGCTATTTTTTTATGTGTAATAGATTGAAATGGAAGCAAGAGTGTTCGCCCATTCACCTCTTCATTGCTGAGCACATTTCCGTTGGCATCTTCAAAATCTCCAGTAGCATTAGGTAAAAAGTCGGGTAGGCCAATATCGCTTTTAAATGAAGATAGGCTGAGGTGTGTATAACCCCAATTTTTATTAAGGCCGAACTGTCCGCTGAGATCCAGTTCGTTAAATCCGGTATTCGGAATTCTGTTGATGGGCGTTTGGTAGCCCTTGGCGCTTTTAGCGGAAATCCGAGAGCGCCAAATAAACCCATTTTTATTTCCGAACAGCATAAACGAATGTCCGATCAATCCATTATTGTTGGCGTAATTAGTCAAAAAATCACCTTTAATTTCTCCATCGCCGGCTGGCAGCGGATCTACAATATTAATCACACCACCCAATGCGTCTGATCCATATAGTAAGCTAGCGGCACCCTTTAAAATCTCCACCCGATCTACATTAAATTGATCTATTTCAATGCCGTGTTCATCGCCCCACTGCTGTCCTTCTTGTTTGGTTCCATCGGCCAGGGTAATTACTCGGTTATAACCCAAACCTCGAATAACGGGCTTAGAAATACCCCCACCGGTAGTAATTTGAGAAACACCGGGAATTTTTGCTAAAGCGTCTACAATATTGGTCGATTGGTTTAGTAATTGCTCCTTACCCACCAATGCAATATTGGCACTATTTTGCCGATTGTCGGCACTAGAAACACTACCGGTTATTACCACCTCGTGCGCTTCTATGGTGCTGGTACTTAATTTAAAAACGAATACTTCGGTAGTGCTCAAATCAATAGTTTGGGTATAGGTTTTGTAGCCTATATAACGTATCTCCAGCACAAAACGCCCTCTATTGGGTGCATTATTGAGGGTAAATTCTCCCTTAGTATTGGTGGAGGTGCTAATTTTTAATTCGGGAATTGAAACCACTGCACCGGGCAGGGTTTCGCCTGTTTGTGCATCTAGCACCTTACCCTTTATCGGGTTTGCAAGCAGAGCAAGTGTTTGAACACATAAACAGACTACTAAAAAAATCTTTCGTATCATAAAAATGGAAATAAAATGGCTAAAATAAATACCGCTTATCTGCGGTACGTAAGGAGTAAATAAAAGCTATTTTATACCCGAGGTGGTCCGCGAAGTCCAAATAATGGCGAATTGCTTTTTGACAAAAGCGGGCTGAGTTGACCTTTAAAAGCTTGATAATCCGTTTCCCTATAAAGGGTTTTATCGGAACCTTTATCAAATATTTTTTCTAGGTGAATGGCACATGCCCAACAAAAACTTGTTCGGGTGGTGAGGTGATACTTGTGGCTACATGTTTGTCCGGATGCATTTTTGCAACTAGTTGCTGGAGAGCGAAAAGCTCCATGGTTGTGCAGCAAATCCAGAGGCAAAACCGCGACCGAAAAACACAGCAGAAGTACTGCCGCCATTAGAGAAAGACTATGTTTTTTAATGCGCATCCTTATTTAACTTAGCCAAGTTAAGAAAAAACTAATTTACTACCTTCGTATAGGTAATAAAACCACTAGCCATGAATACCGAAAAGATTAATTTATCTATCAAAAATACGCCAAATGGTTCTACACGTAGTTGTAAGGGTTGGGTACAAGAAGCAGCCCTGCGCATGCTCTTAAACAACCTAGACCCCGAAGTGGCGGAGCGTCCCGAAGATCTTATTGTATATGGCGGTCGCGGAAAAGCTGCTCGAAATCCAGAAGCCCTGGCTTTAATTATTAAAGCCCTGCAGGATTTAGAAGACGATGAAACCTTATTAATACAATCGGGTAAACCTGTAGGAATTTTGCCTACCCATAAAGACGCCCCTCGGGTATTGATATCCAATTCGCAATTGGTACCCCACTGGGCTACTCAACAACATTTTGATGAATTAGAGGATAAGGGCTTAATAATGTATGGTCAAATGACAGCCGGTTCTTGGATTTACATTGGTTCTCAAGGAATTGTACAGGGGACTTACGAAACCTTTGGAGAGCTGGCCCGTCAGCATTTTGGTGGTACTTTAAAAAACACCCTTTCAGTTACAGCCGGCCTTGGTGGTATGGGGGGCGCCCAACCCCTAGCCATCACCATGAACGAGGGGGTTTGTTTGGCCGCCGAAGTGGAAGAGTGGCGCATTCAGAAACGTTTAGAAACACGTTATATAGATGAAATCTGCTACGACATAGACGAAGCCATTGATCGAGCGCTTCAGTATAAAAAAGAGGGAAGGGCCCTGTCTATTGGGTTGGTGGCAAATGCGGTAGATTTATTAAACCGATTAATTGAGCGCAACATCACCCCAGATACCCTCACCGACCAAACATCGGCCCACGATCCTTTGGTGGGGTACTTCCCCCAGGGCTTATCGGTACAAGAAGCAAAAGCGCTTCGCGAAAGCAACGCCGAAGAATACACCAAACAATCGTATGTCACCATGGCTAAACACGTGCAGTGTATGCTCGAATTGCAGAAACGAGGAGCCATCACCTTCGATTATGGGAATAATCTTCGCGGAAGAGCCCTAGAGGTTGGACTAAAAAACGCTTTTGACTTTCCGGGCTTTGTACCAGCTTATATCCGCCCATTATTTTGCGAAGGCAAAGGTCCGTTCCGCTGGGCGGCACTCAGTGGCGATCCCGCTGATATTGCAGTAACCGACCAAGTTATTCTCGATCTTTTTCCAGAAAACGAAGGCCTTCGTCGTTGGATTACGATGGCTCAAGAGCGTATTGCTTTTCAAGGTCTACCCGCCAGAATTTGTTGGCTTGGCCAAGGTGAACGAGAAAAAGCCGGTTTAGCTTTTAATAAATTGGTGGCCGAGGGTAAGGTGAAAGCGCCTATTGTAATTGGTAGAGACCACTTAGATACGGGTTCGGTAGCATCGCCAAATAGAGAAACCGAAGCCATGAAAGATGGCTCTGATGCCGTGGCCGATTGGCCAATTTTAAATGCCTTAATTAATACGGCTGGTGGCGCCAGTTGGGTATCTTTACACCATGGCGGCGGAGTGGGTATTGGCTATTCTATTCATGCTGGAATGGTTATTGTGGCCGATGGATCTGCCGACGCTGAACGTAGAATTCAACGGGTACTTCACAACGATCCGGCTATGGGCGTTATTCGCCATGCCGATGCTGGTTACGATAGTGCACAAGATACCGCCCGCAAACACAGATTAGATTTAAAACAACGTTTAAGCAAATGAGCCCCGGCGAAGTAAATAAAAAATTTGAGGCATTGCAGCAGCTCATTGCGCAAGAGTTTGATAGCGAAACACCAGATTTAAAGGTTTTTCTCTTTTTAATTGGGGTACAGGAATTGGGTCAAGGTCCACAAAAATTCAGTAAGCGCCAAAAAGAAGAACTGATGCACATTGCCAACTGCCGTCTTTTCAGCGAACTGGGCTTTTATGAATTGGAGGGTTTAGATCAAGATGGCTGGCCGCATTGGAAATTAGTAAAACCCGTTCCGGCCTATACTCTTTTGGAACAAGAACTAGTTCTTAAATCGCTCATTGTGGCCTATTTCGATAATCAATAAACGCTTATATTTATAAAAACAGAATTTCATGAAAAAGACACTCCTTGCCTGCCTAGTATTCCTTTCTTTGAATGTACTGGCATCAAAACCCAAACACCAATTTGTACGCATTAGCACCGATAGGGGTTCTTGCGTGGTTCTTTTATACAATCAAACCCCACAACACCGAGATAATTTTGTAAAAATTACCCAAGAGGGCAAATTATCAGGCACGCTTTTCCACCGTGTAATTAAGGGTTTTATGATTCAGGGCGGCGACCCCGATTCTAAAACAGCTAAGCCGGGCCAAGCCCTTGGCGATGGCGATTGGGGTTATACTGTTCCGGCAGAATTTCGCGACAGCCTTTTTCACAAAAAGGGCGTAATTGCTGCGGCCAGAGACGACAATCCACTAAAAGCATCGAGTGCCTGCCAGTTTTATTTGGCGCAAGGCAAGGTGTTTACCGATGAGCAATTAGACTTATTAGAACAAAATCGTTTAAAACGAAAAATTCCAACGTGGCAACGAGAGGTGTATAAAACACTGGGAGGTATTCCACATCTCGACCAAAATTATACGGTATTTGGAGAAGTGGTTCAAGGAATTGAATTGATAGACACTGTTGCTGCTGTAAAAACTGGCGCTGCCGATAGACCGGTAGAAGATGTGCGCATGACGGTAACGGTTTTAAAGAAAAAAGAGGCCAAAAAATTAGAGAAAAAACTACGCTTGGCTACCCAACCATGAAAATAATTACCTATAACGTAAACGGCATTCGGGCCGCTCTAAGTAAAAACTGGTTAGACTGGTTAAAGGCCACCCAGGCCGACGTGGTGTGTTTGCAAGAAATTAAGGCCAGCCCCGACCAACTGGTTGATTTGCATTTGCTTGAAGAGTTGGGTTATCAGCATTATTGGTATCCGGCCGAAAAAAGGGGCTATAGCGGCACGGCAATTTTTACCAAAATAACACCAAAGCATGTAGAGTATGGCTGTGGTTTGCCCGATTACGATCGAGAAGGCAGGGTAATTCGTGCCGATTTTGAGCACTGTTCGGTACTAAGCACGTATTTCCCTTCGGGTTCTAGCGGCGATGAGCGCCAAGCCTTTAAATACCGTTTTTTGAGTGATTTTCAGGAGTATATCAACGAATTAAAAACCACCGTCCCAAATTTGGTAATTTGTGGTGACTACAACATATGCCACAAACCGATAGACATTCACAATCCAAAATCTAATGCCAATTCTTCTGGTTTTTTACCCGAAGAGCGGGAGTGGATGGAAAATTTTATTCAAAGTGGTTTTGTAGATTCCTTCAGACATTTTAACGACGAGCCCCACCACTACACTTGGTGGAGTTATCGTGCCGGTGCCCGTTCTAAAAACTTGGGTTGGCGTATCGATTATACCCTGGTAAGCGAATCCTTGAAAGCAAATTTAAAACGGGCCACCATTTTACCCGATGCCAAACATTCTGATCACTGCCCAGTATTGGTAGAATTAGCTTTTTAATATGGAAACCAGTCTTTTTACCAACATACACACCCTGGTGGGTATACACGATGCCAACCTTCGGGCGCTTCGTGGTGCCGATATGGCGCAACTCCCCAGTCTTAAAAACGCCTGGTTTTTGGTAGAAAATGGCCGCATTGCCGCCTTTGGGTCTATGGATGCTTTGCCTAAGAATGCGTCGCAACTACAGCAAATTCCATTAAACGGTGCTTGGGTTTTTCCCTCTTGGTGCGATTCGCATACCCACTTAGTTTTTGCAGCCAGTAGAGAAGACGAGTTTGTGTTGAAGATTAAGGGAAAAAGTTACGAAGAAATTGCCCTTGCTGGCGGCGGCATTTTAAATTCGGCACAAAAAATACAAGCCTGCTCCGAAGAGGAACTATTCGTACTAGCCAAGCAGCGCCTAAACTCGGTAATTGCTCTAGGAACAGGAGCCATCGAACTAAAAAGCGGTTATGGTTTAAGTGTAGAAGGAGAATTGAAAATGCTTCGGGTAATAAAACGCTTAAAAGAAGAATCACCCATTCCTATTAAAGCCACATTTTTGGGTGCCCATGCTTATCCTCAAGAATTTAAAGAAGATCATCAAGGATATATAAACCTATTACTACACACCCTCTTGCCACAAATTGTTGCAGAGGGCTTGGCTGATTACATAGATGTATTTTGTGAACAAGGTTTTTTCTCTTTAGCCGAAACAAAACAAATTTTAGCTGAAGCAGCCAAGCTGGGTTTAAAAGCAAAAATACATGCTAACCAACTATCGGCTAGTGGGGCGGTAGAGTTGGCGGTGAGCAACCAAGCACTTTCGGCAGATCACTTAGAGGAAATGAATGAAACCGCCGAAGATGCATTGGCTACCAGCAGCACCATTGCCACCCTCTTACCCAATTGCTCTTTATTCTTGGGTATTCCTTTTGCGAATGCCCGTCGCCTGCTTGCTAAAAACGTGTGCGTAGCGCTAGCTTCCGATTACAACCCAGGCTCTTCCCCTTCCGGAAACATGAACCTGGTGGTTTCCTTGGCCTGTATGCGCCAGAAAATGCTACCCGAAGAAGCGATAAATGCAGCTACCCTAAATGGTGCCGCCGCCATGGAGCTTTCCGATCATTATGGTAGCCTGAGTGTGGGTAAGGTGGCCAATTTCTTTTACACAAAAGCAATGCCTTCGCTAGCGTATCTTCCCTATTCTTTTGGCGAAAACCTAATTGAGGGCGTATTTATTAATGGAAAACGCTACACCAATGGCTAGGCTTCATTTATATAGTTCAGAAGAGTTAGCAGCACTTACGTTGCTAAGAGAGGGGGAGAAAAAACTAGGTGAAGAGTTTGCCACCGTTTCTTCCTTAGAGCAGTTGGCTACCAGTGCTGCAAGATTTGTGCTAATAGGTTTGACTGAAGATATTGGCGTTTTAGCAAACGGCGGCAAGCCCGGTACTGCCAACTCGTGGCGGGAAGTTCTTCCGGTTTTGTGCAACATTCAAGCCACAGAAAAACTATCCGGCGCCGATATCCTGCTATTGGGTTGTTTAACTTTTGAGGAGGAACTCAAACAAGCCGAAGGAGCGGATAGTAAAAAATTAAGAACACTTGTTTCTAGCATTGATGGGGATGTAGCCAAACTTGCCCAAGTAATTTTTGCCGCCGGCAAGGTGCCTATTTTTATTGGCGGTGGACACAACAACGCCTACCCTATTTTAAAAGCCCTTTCACAAACTCAGCAACACTCGGCAAATACTATAAATATTGATGCCCACGCTGATTTTAGGGCCTTGGAGGGCCGACACAGTGGCAATGGATTTTCCTATGCTTTTCACGAAGGCTTTTTAAGTAAATACGCCGTATTGGGTTTACACGAAAACTACAACTCACAGTATTTGCGTAGTGAACTATCTAGCCATCCCGAGCGCATATGGGCCACTTTTTTTGAAGATTTTTTAATAGGTAAAACCACGCCCGAGCGGGCTTTTGAAAGTGCCCTAACCTTTACTCGTGGGCTTTGTGGTTTAGAGATAGATTTGGATAGTATTGCCGGGATTTCAGCCAGTGCAGCTAGCCCCAGCGGTTTTACCGCCGAACAAATACGCTCCTTAATCTATCAAACCAAAGGAACACCACTAGCCTATCTACATATTTGTGAAGGCATAGCAACCCAACAAAACCTAGTGGCAAAACTTATAGGCTATTTGGTGAGCGATTTTATAAAAGCGCAAAGCAATTAAAAGTCCCAGATTTTTGTCGGACTAATGCAAGCGTTAAGTCTAACATCGAAAGACTCAGCATCCGCTATTTTTTCTAGTGGCTCAAAATACGATACTCCAATTTTATGAACGGCTGGTTTACATTCGGCTAAAAATCGGTCATAAAAGCCCTTTCCGTAGCCTACACGATTACCCATAAGATCGTAGGCTAGCAAGGGAATAAGCACCATGTCGAGTTCTTTTTCTGTTACCTCTATACCTCCGGCGGGTTCCGTAATTCCCCAATGATTAGTATGTAGTACGGTATTTTCATCCCATACAAAATGACGAAGCGTATGGTTTTGAATATCGCTTTTAGAAAGCACCAAGCGAAGGTTTGGGTAATGTTCCCGCAACCAATTAGCCAGCAGGAGGGTATTCACTTCTTTCTTGGCCTCTATGGGTAAAAATAAGTGGAGGTTTTCAATGCCAGAAAAGTTAAGTGTTTTAAACTGCGCAAGAATAGCCAAATTGACTTCTTCTACTTGTTTTTCTGACAAGGATTTGCGCAGATTTAAAAAGTGTTTTCTAGCTTCAAGTTTGTTCACGCTATAAAGGTACTAAAAATAAAAAACGGCCTTGAATTGCTCCAAGACCGTCTATAATCAACCTAAACCTTAAACTTAATTAAAGATCTTATTTAACCCGCTCTATATATTCGCCGGTTTTAGTGTCTATTCTAACCTTTTCGCCTTGGTTAATAAATAGAGGCACCCTAATTTCTACTCCTGTTTCTACGGTTGCACTTTTAAGCGCATTGGTAGAGGTGTCGCCTTTTACAGCAGGTTCGCTGTAAGTAATTTCTAATTCTACACTTGCTGGGGCTTGTGCCATAATAGGCTCTTCGCTTTCGAAGGCTACAATTACATTCATTCCCTCTTTCATAAATCTAGCAGCATCGCCAAATAAGAATTTAGGGATGTTAAACTGCTCAAAAGAAGTGTTGTCCATTACCACAAAGTAATCACCATCTTCGTAAAGGTATTGGTAATCGTTAGTTTCCACTCTACAAATTTCCACCTCTTCGTCGGTACGGAAACGGTATTCTACCAATTTGCCGGTTTTTACGTTACGCATACGAGCTTGGTAGAAGGCCCGAAGGTTTCCCGGTGTACGGTGAATAAATTCTTCTACTGTAACCAACTCTCCGTTGAAACGAAGAATGTTGCCGTTTTTAATTTCTGATGCTTTTGCCATAAAAACCGATTTAATGATGCTGTAAGGCACCTGTTTTTGGTGCCGCAAAGGTAGGGAGTTTTTTACTATTTAACAATACCCGCCCCACTATTGGTGCGGAACTAAAATTTTTTGTAGTCTGCTAGTTGGATTTGGTGCGTACAGTAGTCGTACTCGTGTTGCTGGTTAGAGCAAACCACCAGGGTTCTGTTTGTGCCATATTGCTTTATTAAGGAACGGTACCAGGCAATTCCTTGTTCATCTAGATTGGCTGTGGGCTCATCGAGCAATAAAAGAGGGGTGTCTGAGAAAACGGCTAGGGCTAATTTTACCCGCTGTTTCATTCCTGATGAAAAATACTTAATGGCTTTGTGTTGTGCTCCTTTTAGGGCCAGAGTTTCCACTACTTTTTCTTTATCGGTACCCGGAAGGTAGTTTTTGAACTTAAAATGAAAGGCTATTTGCTCTTCGAGGGTAAACTCTTCAATAAGTTCTAGATAGGGCCCGGCTAAACTCAGGTGTTTATAGGCTTCTTCAGCTAAAATGGTTTTGGTACCAAGCTCGTAGTTTACGCTCCCTTCGGAAGAACTCAGACTACCCGCAATAACCTGAAGTAGGGTAGATTTACCACTACCGTTGCTACCCAAAATGGCATAAGATTGTTTTGGTTCGAGTGTGTACGAAACCGATTTAAAGATCCATTCTTGGTTAAATCTTCTTCCGATATTTTCAAGAACAATCTTCATGGTGCTTAACCGTTGCCAAAGCCTTTCATTACCCCGCGGTTAGAATTGCGAATAAAGTTCACAATTTCGTCGCGTTCTTCGGTGGGTTTAAAGCCAGCTTCTACCAAGTCGAGTGCTTTGGTGGTATTGCTATTTTTTAAGAACAATACTCGGTAGATATCTTGTATTTCATTAATTTTTTCGGAGCTAAAGCCACGGCGACGCAAGCCTACCGAGTTGATGCCTACATACGAAAGGGGCTCTCTACCCGCTTTGGTGTAAGGTGGTACGTCTTTACGAACCAAAGATCCTCCCGAAACCATTACGTGAGCCCCAATGCTTACGAATTGGTGTACTGCGGTCATTCCACCAATAATGGCAAAATCATCTACGGTAATG
>JBJTNJ010000016.1:0-11993 GCA_046074005.1 Sphingobacteriaceae bacterium | reverse complement strand
ATGCATCCGCTCATTCGTACAGCAGAGGCTTGTTACCTCTCTTCTTCTAAAGCAGTGGATCTGGCTAAAAAAACAGGTGCCAGATTACATATTTTACACATTTCTACCGCAAAAGAGCTCGATCTTTTTCGAAACGATATTCCATTAAAAGATAAAAAAATAACCGCCGAAGCCTGTATTCACCACCTTTGGTTTTCGGATGCAGACTATGCCGAGAAAGGCAATTTTATAAAATGGAATCCTGCTATTAAAACCGCTGCCGACCGCGATGCTGTTTTTGCTGCCGTGTTAGATAACCGAATTGATGTAATCGCTACGGACCACGCTCCGCATACCTTAGAAGAAAAATCGCAACCCTATGCTACGGCTCCTTCGGGTGGGCCACTTGTACAACACAGTTTGGTAGCCATGCTCGATTTTTACCACCAAGGAAAAATTTCTTTAGAAAAAATTGCTGAAAAAATGGCTCATCACCCAGCCATTCTTTTTCAAATTGAGGATCGTGGTTTCATTCGCGAAGGCTATTGGGCAGATCTGGTTTTAGTAAAACTAAACCAAGCTTGGACCGTGAAAAAAGAAAATATTTTGGCAAAATGTGGCTGGAGTCCCTTCGAAGGCCATCAATTTAAATCGTCGGTGAGCCATACTGTTGTATCGGGTAAATTGGTTTATGCCGAGGGGCAACTATTTGAAGTGGGTTCGGGGCAACGCATGCTGTTTAGTAGATAAGTATTTATAGAATCACCCCCGTCGCTTTGCGACATCTCTGCTTTTAAGGAGGAGTAACTCTTTAACCACCTTTCTTAGAATCAATCTAAATAGTTACCTTTGTGGCTCAGAAATTCACTCTATGGCAAAAGTATCCATCAATTTAGCAACCGGCTCTTTACAAAAAGAAGACCTTATTGTGGGTATCGATTTAGGAACTACCAATAGCTTGGTGGCCTTTATTAACCCCGATGGCAAAGCCCAGGTAATTAACGACCTAGGCAAGGGCGAATTGGTGCCGTCGGTAGTGCATTTTGCAAAAGACGGCAGCCTAGTAGTAGGCAACGAAGCCAAAGAATTTTTAACCAAAGATCCCCAAAACACTATTTTTTCTGTAAAACGATTATTGGGAAGATCATACGGAGATATTGCGGAACACCGCGACTTTTTCTCGTACAAAGTACTAGACGATAACCAAGAAAGCTTGGTAAAAATAAAGGTGGGCGATAAATTTTACACCCCCATTGAGCTTTCGGGCTTAATTTTAAAAGAACTGAAAGAACGGGCCGAGCATGCGCTAAAAACACCCGTTACCCGTGCAGTAATTACCGTACCTGCTTACTTTAACGATAGCCAACGCCAAGCCACCCGTGATGCAGGAAAACTAGCCGGATTGGATGTGTTGCGCATGGTAAACGAACCCACCGCGGCTAGCTTAGCTTATGGCATTGGCTTAAGTCCCGAGGAAGAAAAAACTATTGCCGTATACGATTTAGGCGGCGGTACTTTTGATGTATCTATCTTACAAATACAAAATGGTATTTTTGAGGTATTGGCCACCAATGGCAATACTTTTTTAGGTGGCGATGATTTTGACCGAGCCATTGTAGACTATTGGGTACAAGAAAATAAACTCGATCTAAAAAGCCTTAGCGAAAATCAAGAGTTGGCACAAGGACTACGCCTAAAAGCCGAAGAAGCTAAGAAAGCCCTGGGCACCCAAAACTTATTTAACGATAGTTTGGAAGGCATTCCTCTGGCTATTAGCAAACAAAAGTTCGAAGAACTTATACAACCGAAACTGGCCGAAACCTTGGCCTGTTGCCAACAAGCCTTAGACGATGCCAAGCTAAAAACTGCCAATATAGACGAAGTAATTATGGTAGGAGGTTCTACCCGCACCCCAGCCGTAAAACAAGCCGTTGCCACATTCTTTGGCAAAGCAGTACACGATGAACTAAACCCCGATGAGGTGGTAGCCCTAGGTGCCGCTATTCAATCAGATATTTTAGCAGGCAACCGCTCCGATATTTTATTATTAGATGTTACGCCCCTATCGCTAGGTATTGAAACCATGGGAGGCTTAATGGATGTTATTATTCCACGCAATGCCAAAATACCTACCAAAGCCGGCCGCCAATACACCACCTCGGTAGATGGGCAAGTAAACCTAAAAATTTCGGTATACCAAGGCGAACGTGATCTTGTAAAAGAAAATAGAAAATTAGCAGAGTTTGAGCTAAAAGGAATCCCAGCTATGCCCGCAGGCTTACCCAAAATAGATATTAATTTCTTGCTTAATGCCGATGGCATTTTAACCGTGCAAGCCATAGAACTACGCTCAGGCCTAAAACAAGAGGTAGAAGTAAAACCTACCTACGGCCTTAGCGACGAAGAAGTGGAACAGATGTTGCTCGATAGTATTGCCCATGCACAAGACGATGTGCAGCAACGTATGCTTATTGAAGCCCGTACCGAGGCCGAACAAATGGCTTATACCACCGAACGCTTCTTAGAGAAGAATGCCCATTTTTTGCAAGATTTCGAGATTTCACAAACCCGCCAACTGCTAGAACAACTACGAGCCAGCTTAGATTCAGGCGATAAAGACTTGATGCTAAAACAGGTAGACGCTCTAAATGAGTACACACACCCATTTGCCGAACGGGTAATGGATGTAGCCATAGCTACAGCCATGAAAGGCAAGCAGATAGACTAGTTAAAAACAGAAGCCTACCCCCCAGTAGTAGTAAAAATAGCACCAACAGGGTTAACTATAAAAATAATTTCATACTTTAGAAGATACTAACTACTCTAAACTATGACCAATGAAACCCTAATTACCACCAGCACTACCTTAGAGGGCTACAAAATTACCCAGCAATTAGGCTTAGTAAGGGGCATTACCGTACGCTCTAGAAGCGTACTGGGCAATATAGCCGGTGGCTTTATGACTATTTTTGGCGGCCGCAGTGCAATTTATACCGAATTGTGCGAACGAGCCAGAGAAGAAGCCTACCAACTCATGCTACAACACGCTCGAGCTTTAGGTGCCAACGCCGTAATAAATATGCGTTACGATGCCAACGAAGTAATGAGTGGCCTTACCGAGGTATTAGCCTATGGAACTGCCGTAATAGTAGAAAAAACTAAATAAATCATATCGTATGAAAACCAGTAAAATTATTTTTTGGACCACTACCTTAATCATCTTTATTATGGAGGGCGTGCTCCCAGGCTTTACCTCACAAACCGAGATGGCCAAACAAGGAATTAGCCACTTAGGCTATCCTGAGTATTTTGGCACCTCCTTAGCTATTTTTAAAGTAGCCGGAGCCCTCACTTTAATTATCCCCCAAATGCCAAAATGCTTAAAAGAATGGGCATATGCAGGCTTTGCTTTCGATTTCATCTTCGCAGGAATTAGCCTATGGGCAGTAGACGGAATTACCCCTATGCTAATTTTGCCAGTTGTTTTTTTAGGCATCTTAGCACTTTCTTACCAACATTACCACAAATTAACCAATACCCCTTGCTGCTAAAGCCATGCGCATCCCAGCGGCGGCAACAATTGAGGAGTACATTGCTAACTTTCCAGCAAGCACTCAAACCTTATTAAAACAGCTTAGGGCGGCCGTACAAGAGGCTGCCCCAAAAGCTACCGAACGCATTAGCTACGGTATGCCTTGTTTTCGCACCATCAAGAATTTGATATACTTTGCCGCATACACGCATCATATTGGATTTTATCCCGGAGCTGCCACTATTGCCCATTTTCAAAGCCAACTAGGCCCATACAAACACGCCAAAGGCTCCGTTCAATTCTCCCTTACCGAACCCCTTCCTATTGTACTGATTAAACAAATGACCAAATTTAGACTAGGTGAATTAATTAATAAAGAGAAATAAATTCTTAAATTTAAATAATTTTTAATTGAAATTAATTTTAATTATTATAGAAATAATTTAAATTTTTATTTATTTTTATTTCGCTTAGATTGAATTACCTAGCTGTTATAGCACTCCATTTCTCGTTTTCGATCAAAGCAGCAGGCAAGTACAGCGTTCACCGCTGTAAGTAAAGCACAAACACCAAACACATGACTACCGGGAAATTAACTACACAAACCATAGATCACCTTATAGAAGGATTTCAGGCAATTAACTTTGATTGGGAGTATATTTATGTAAACAAGGCGATTGTAAAACAAAGCAAATACAACAAAAAGGAAGATTTACTGGGCTTTACCATGATGGAAAAGTATCCAGGCATTGAACATTCAGACATGTTTAAAATACTGCAGTTTTGCATGAAAGAACGAGAATCAGCTTGTTTTGAAAACGAATTTACTTTTCCCGACCAAAGCACTGCTTACTTTGAACTAAGAGTGCAACCCATACCCGAAGGACTCTTTATTTTATCTATTGATGTAACTGCCCGAAAAAGGGTAGCCGAGGAACGCAATAAGTTTATAAAAGGTTTAGAGGAAATGCTATTTATGACTTCACTCAAAGTACAACAACCCGCTTCAAACATTTTGGGACTATCAGATTTACTCGAAGACGAAGCGTTAGACCAGGTGGAACTGAAAGAAATTTGCGACTTCATGAAGGAGTCGGCCATACAGCTTGATGAATTTACCAAAGAACTCACCACATTCATTCACCAATTAAAAAAACACTAAATCTTTCTATTCTTCTTCCAAGCCGAAGGCACTGCCTGCTGCGCATCAATGCTATTAGTGGCCGCTTTTTTCTGCATTAACTGAGCAGATACTAAGGCTGCAATAAGCGCTTCTTCCTTATTTTCTTGCACCAAGCTGGCAGGCTGAAAATAATTTTTCACAAAGTGAGTATCAAAATTACCCGAAATAAATGCTTCATGTTGCATGACAAATTTCCCGAACCCTAAGGTGGTTTCTATACCCGTAATTTGATATTCATCAATGGCACGAATCATGCGCTCAATAGCTTGTGTTCTATTTTCACCATAAGTTATCAACTTAGCTATCATCGGGTCGTAATAAATAGGAATTTCCATACCTTCCTCAAAACCATCGTCTACCCGAATGCCTGGGCCCTGAGGCAAGCGATACGTTTCTAACCTACCTATATCGGGCAAGAAATTTGTTGCCGGATCCTCGGCATACACCCTTAATTCGATAGCATGACCAGTGATTGTTAGATCCTGCTGACTAAAACTTAGCTTTTCGCCACGAGCAATTTTAATCTGCTCTTTAACTAAATCTAGACCTGTAATTAACTCCGTTACCGGATGTTCTACCTGCAAACGAGTATTCATCTCCAAGAAAAAGAAGTCGAGGTTTTCATCTAAAATAAATTCTACCGTTCCAGCACCGGTATAGTTACACGATCGAGCGACATCTACTGCACATTTTCCCATTTTTTCGCGAATTTCTGGTGTAAGAATAGCCGAAGGAGCCTCTTCAATTACTTTTTGATGACGGCGTTGCACCGAACAATCTCGTTCAAATAGGTGTACAATATTGCCGTAATTATCGCCCAAAACTTGTATTTCAATATGACGTGGCGAACCCACATAACGCTCTATAAATACCGAACCATCGCCAAAAGCAGAGGTAGCTTCAGAAACAGCTAGGTGCATTTGCTCTTCAAAATCGGCAGCATTTTCTACAATGCGCATGCCTTTACCCCCGCCACCGGCTGCCGCTTTAATTAAGATAGGAAAGCCCACTTCAATGGCTCGTTTTTTAGCTTCTGCTACATCCGAAATGGCTTCTTCGGTTCCAGGAACCATTGGAATGTTATATTTCAATGCTGCTGCCTTTGCCGATAACTTATTACCCATCATCTCCATGGCTTCGGGCGATGGGCCCACCAGCACTAAACCCGCTTGTTGTACCGCTCTAGCAAAAGCAGCATTCTCCGATAAAAAACCATAACCCGGATGAATAGCCTCAGCACCCGTTTGTTTGCATGCATCAATAATTTTATCAAATACTAAATAAGATTGGCTCGAGGCTGCCGGACCAATGCAAATGGCTTCATCTGCGTAGCGCACGTGCAGTGCATTGCGATCGGCTTCTGAATATACGGCCACGGTAGCAATACCCATTTCTTTTGCCGAACGCATAATGCGCAAGGCAATTTCCCCTCTATTGGCTATTAACAATTTTTTCATAGGTAACAATTTATTCTAATTGGACAATACCTTAATAACGTAGGCCACCATCTCCTCAGTAACATCTAAATGAGTTACAAAACGCACCATTTGGTGTCCAAAGGTATTGCATTGAATGCCTTCTAGAGCCATTTTTTTTACAAAATCTTCCGCAGGATAGGCATCGTGTAGCTCAAAAATAACAATATTCGTATCTACCGGCATTACCGATTTTACGTAGGCTTGCTTAAGCAGTGCTTCACCCAATAATTTTGCATGTTCATGATCTTCGGCCAAACGTTGTACCTGATGATCAAGCGCATAGATACCCGCCGCCGCTAAATAGCCGGCTTGACGCATGCCTCCACCAAATACTTTACGTATGCGGCGGGCTTGTTTAATTGTTTCGGCACTCCCCAATACTACCGAGCCAACCGGGGCGCCTAAGCCTTTAGATAAACACACCGAGATGCCATCGAAAAGTTGACCATAGCCTTTGGGATTGTCGCCAGTAGCTATGAGTGCATTAAAAATACGAGCGCCATCTAAATGCAATTTAAGGCCCTGTTCTTTGCACAACTTGGCTATTGGGGCCAACTGAGCCAGCGTATAACAACTACCTCCACCTCTATTTACCGTATTTTCTAAAACCACTAAACTAGTATGCGGATAATGAATATTTTCTGGATTAATTTCGGCGGCAATTTGCGCAGCCGTCAAGCGTCCTCTATCTCCCTGTAATAAACGTACCGATGCCGCAGAATTGAACGCAATGCCTCCTCCTTCGTAACGATATACGTGAGCCGTCTCATCGGCAATCACCTCATCCAAAGGCTGGGTAAAACACTTAATAGCAATCTGATTGGTCATAGTACCCGAGGGGCAAAACAAACCGGCTTCCATACCAAAAATATCAGCTAATTTACGCTCAAGTGTGTTCACTGTTTCGTCTTCTCCGTACACATCGTCGCCTACCTGTGCAGCCCACATGGCCTCTAACATTCCTTTGCTTGGCTTTGTAACGGTATCGCTTCTTAAGTCAACTTTCATTTTTAAAAATATATGCTTCTAATTTATCCTTTTATCACGAAGATTTTGAAATTATAATTTATAATTATGCCAATTAATGTAATTTAGCAGCAACCAATTATAAAGCGTAGCTATGATTATTATTGCCGACGGAGGTTCTACCAAAACAAGCTGGTGTTTATTAACCGAAGCTCAACAAAAAATCTATTTTAACACCGAAGGATATAACCCTTATTTTTCGAGCACCGAATACATTATCGATTCTCTTAGAACTAACTTACCTGCCGATTTAGCTATTGGAGAAATTACCGAAGTATACTACTACGGTGCAGGTTGCTCTACCTCCGAAAAGGTGGGCATTGTGGTAAAAGCAATGGAAACTGTATTTACTGCCGCTAAGGTATATGTTGGCCACGACCTATTGGCTGCTGCTAGAGCCTTGTTGGCTAATAAAGAGGGTTTTGCCGCTATTTTGGGTACCGGAACCAATACCTGTTTATACGACGGCAACGACATTATGCTTAACATCGATTCGCTTGGTTATTTCTTAGGCGATGAGGGCAGCGGTTCTTTTATTGGCAAGCGTTTGCTTCGCGATTATATGAGAGGCTATATGCCGGGCAATTTGGGCGAAATTTTCTTCAAAACCTATGGCTTAAGCCACGAAGATATTTTTGACAGCTTATACAATAAACCCCTACCAAACCGTTTTTGCGCTAGCTTTAGCAAGTTTATTTACGATAATAACAATTTTGTAGAATATACTAGGGATGTAGTAGGCGAAGCCTTTACTGCCTTCTTTAAAAACCTAGTTTCTCATTATCCAAATTACAAAAACTACCAATTGAACTGCGTAGGTTCGGTGGCTTATAATTTTAGAGATGTACTAAGTGAGGTTGCTGGCAAGTATGGCATGCAGGTAGGCAAAATTATTCGTTCGCCAATAGACGATTTAGTGGCTTACCACCAAAATTTTCCTGCAGCGAAGTAATTACAAAATTCCGTGTAAAGAGGCTCCCGGTTTGGCAAAACGCTCAATGGCTTTTTCAACCTCCTGATCTTTTTCTAATACCGGTGCATGATGTGGTTTAATTCGAGCATCTAGTAGCAAAGGGCCTCCACAGCACCAATGTTTGTTTTCGTAATAGGCATTTACCCCATGAATATCGTGCGATGGATTGCTCCGAGTAAAAGTAACCCACACAAAATTAGCCACCGACTGGGCTGTAAACTCGGCATCGTTGCACAGTACTAGTAGCGGCAAGCTGCTTAATTCCTGTGTGTGTAAATGCTCATTCAGCAGTTCTACTAGTTTAGCCGTTTGCGTGGCATCGGTATAAGCAGGTGCTTGTACGGCCAACACTCCCGGCATTACTAGTTTATATTTTTCAAAACCGGCAGGCAGGCTAAAATTGGCAGGCAAGCTTTGGCAAAGGTCTCTTTTTTTATCGCCGGCTACAGCAAATACCACCTTAGATCCAGCATTTAAATCGCTACCGCTATAATCGAGCGTATCAATAGTGGTTTTGGTATAAAAATGGATATCTCGGGTTAAATCTATGCGCTCAAGCACATGGGTCAAAAAGGCCTCCAAATTATGAATATCCAAGTCTGGGGCATCTTCTTTGGCGGCAATAAAGAGGTATTTAGCTAAGCTTAGCTGATTTTTACCTAAAATATGGTTGGCTATAGTGAGTATTTCTTGTGGCTTGCGTTCTTTCAAATAAGGCGTATAGCGTTCGCTACCTAAGGCAAACAAGAGCGGGTGTACACCGGCGGCATCTACCGCATTTACGGCATGCAAACCAGGAATCTCTTTGGGAATAGCAGCCCCCGAAAGTTCATGAATAAGCTCCCCAAAGCTGGTATCCTCCTGCGGTGGGCGTCCCACAACAGTGAATGACCAAATAGGGTTTTTGCGGTGGTATACCCGATGTACTTTTAGCAAAGGGAAAGGGTGCTGCAAACTATAATAACCCAAATGATCTCCAAAGGGACCTTCGGCTTTGTTTTCCATAAGCCCTACGGTACCGGTAATTACAAAATCAGCATCGGCAGAGAGGCAAAAACCTTCGTCATCGTAAGTGTAATGAAAGCGGCGATTATTAAGTGCTCCGGCAAAGGTCATTTCAGAAAGACCCTCGGGCAGGGGCATTACCGCAGCTAAAGGGTGTGCGGGCGGGCCGCCTACAAAAATGCTCACTTTAAGGGGTTTGCCTAATGCGTTGGCTTTGGTTTGGTGCACACCAATACCACGATGCAACTGATAGTGTAAGCCAATTTCTTGGTTCAAAATATAGTCGTTGCCGGCCAATTGGATGCGGTACATACCCAAATTTGCCTGCATAATGCCGGGATGTTCGGCATCTTCGGTGTATACCTGCGGCATGGTTACAAAGGGGCCCCCATCTAAGGGCCAGTTTACGATTTGTGGAATATCGCTAATGCTGCATTGAGCAAACTCAACAGGTGTTTTACCCCAAGCTTTGCGTGGCAATGCCGAAAGGGCCGTGGCCGCAGCGGGTGCATATTTTAGAGGATGTTTAAGCGCTTCTAATGGATTGTTTTTAAGCGTAACCAACAGTTTTATACGCTCTAAGGTGTCTCTAAAGAGAAATTTAGAGCGCTCTAGGGTACCAAATAAATTGGAGAGTGCCGGAAATTTAGAGCCTTTAATGTTTTCAAACAATAAAGCTGGACCGCCTTTTTCATAAACCCGTAAATGTATGGCCGCCATCTCGAGCTGTGGATCTACCTCTTCTGTTACCCGAACAAGATGTCCGTGTTTTTCTAAATCTGCTACCGCTTCGGCTAAACTTTTGTATCCCATGAGAGGGTAAATTTCAGAAAAATTATCGGGGAAGTGTGTGTGCTTGTAAAAATTGATGGGGAGATGATATAAAAATAAGTTGATGTTTACGTTAGCTCATCATGACTACTACCAATACATCGGATTTTGAAGAAAAAATAGCTGCTTTTAAAAAGTATCTACTTTCGAAAAGATACAGCACCAATACTATTAAAACATATACAGAAGCACTTAATACCTTTTTAAAATTTAGTAAAAAAGGTGTAAATATGATTACAGAGCAAGATCTTCTTGCTTTTAATACAAGGTATATTCTAAAAAAGAATTACTCAACATCATTCCAAAACCAAGTAGTGAATGCTGTGAAGTTATTTTTTGGTGCAATAGAAAATCACCCGATGCGTATCGATAAAATACATCGGCCGAAACGAGAAAAGAAACTACCCAATGTGTTAAGTGTTGACGAGGTAAAGACAATTTTGAATTTATTAGATAACCTAAAACACAAAATGATGCTGAACTTAATATATGCTTGTGGATTACGCAGAAGTGAGCTGTTGAATTTAACATTTTCGGATATCCAAGCAGGTAGAAATCTTTTACTGATTCGACAAGCAAAGGGAAAAAAGATAGAATAGTACCACTTAGCAATAAGTTAATTGACTTATTGAGGGTATATTACAGGGTTTATTTGCCTAAAAATTGGCTTTTTGAAGGACAAATTAAGGGTGAACGCTACTCAGAAAGAAGCTTGGAAGAAGTATTGAAAAAAGCCTTAAGAGAAGCAAAAATCCGCAAACCGGTTACCTTACATTGGCTAAGACATAGTTATGCCACCCATTTACTAGAACGTGGAACAGATTTACGATATATTCAAGAATTGCTAGGACATAAGAGTAGCAAAACCACCGAAATTTACACACATGTAAGTATACAGAGCATACAAAAAATATATTCTCCATTTGATGATCTAGACTGAAAGAAAAACAAGTCTATTCTTTGATCTTATGAGTATATATCCATATATTTAATTGTACATGCTCAACATAATTGTACTATGTGTTGAGGATATATTTAAGTTAGCAGTAATTTAAAATGCCGACACTACTAGAATATTTTAATAACGATTTTAAAGATTTGAGTCTCGACTCAGACCTCACAATGACTATTCAGAAATTGAATGAGGCAAGAGAAATCATTTCAGCCGAAACTGTTATAATCAAAAGACGAGTTAAACAAGACCATAACAGTTCTTGCCGACTATTTACTTTTTACATACCAGAGAGAGTAGACACGTTATCATTAATGGGTTCTATTCTTGACAAACTTGATGACCATAAAAAGGAAGCTGAAGGTGTCGAGAGTATTGGTAGTTATCAAAATGATGTTCATGCAGGGACACATAAGAGTGTATTTTCAAACCGTCTATACTTCTACATTGAAACGCCTCTGACGCCAGAAGAAATCGTCCGACTGGATGCTTGTTGCAAAGAAAAAAATATGTATTTAAATGTTAGAAGTTCAGAATATATTAATACGCGAATGAAAAATGAGAAACCTTTGGCATTTATATCTCACGACTCTCGAAACAAGGAATTAATCGCTAAACCTCTTGCTAATGGATTAAGCTCCCGACTCTGCTCAGTTTGGTATGATGAATATTCTTTAAAAGTAGGGCAAAGCTTGAGGGAATCAATTGAAGATGGGATCAAGAATGCCAAAAAGTGTATTCTAATTCTTACGAAGGAATTTCTCACTAACCCTGGCTGGACAAAAAAGGAATTTAACTCAATATTCACAAGGGAAATGATCTTCAATGAAAGAATAGTTATTCCGATTTGGTATGACATTAAAAAAGAAGAAGTTTATGACTATTCTCCCTCTCTCGCTGACACTGTTGCTCTAATTTGGCCTGAGCCGACTAAAATGAGCGAAGACGAATATAAAAAAGAAGTAGAAAAGTTAATCAGTAAAATCCACACAGCGGTGACAGAATAAACTACTGCTAACACGGGTTTTGCGTTA
>JBJTNJ010000015.1:0-21520 GCA_046074005.1 Sphingobacteriaceae bacterium | reverse complement strand
CGTATTTTTGGTGAAAACCACGTACAAGAATTAGTACAAAAAGCAGAGGCCTTGCCCAAAGATATCGAATGGCATTTAATTGGTCATTTACAAAGCAACAAAGTAAAATATATTGCCCCATTTATTTCCCTTATTCACTCGGTAGATAGCTTAAAATTATTGGCTGAGATTGATAAACAGGCCTTAAAAAATAACCGAGTTCTTGATTGTTTGCTGCAAATTTACATTGCCGATGAGGATACCAAATATGGGTTAGATTTTGCTGAGGCCATAGAACTTTTACGATCCGAGGAGTATGAATCGTTTAAAAACATACGCATTGTTGGTTTAATGGGCATTGCTACCAATACCGATAATCAGAAAAAGATATCGGAAGAATTTTATGAGCTTCGCACCTTGCATAAAGGCCTAAAAGAATCGTTTTTTAAGGACAAAGCTTATTTCAAAGAGTTATCAATGGGTATGTCGGCCGATTATACCTTGGCGATAGAACAAGGAAGTACTATGATACGCCTCGGCAGCACCATTTTTGGAGAAAGAAATTATACAAAGAGCGAATGAACCTAGCTATTAGAGAAGCAACAAAAGCAGATTGCGGTCGTTTATTGGAGTTAATAAAAGAGTTGGCCCTCTATGAACGTGCACCCGAAGAAGTTACCGTTACGCTTGCTGAATTCGAAGATGCTGGCTTTGGCACAAACCCAGTTTGGAAAGCTTTCGTGGCAGAATTAGAAGGGAGTATTGTAGGCTTTGCACTGTATTATGTACGTTACTCTACCTGGAAAGGCTGTAGGTTGTATTTAGAAGATTTTATTGTAACCGATGCATGTAGAGGAAAAGGCATTGGCAAAAAATTATTTGATAGAATTGTTTTAGAAGCCTATGAGAAGGGCTTTAATGGTATGACCTGGCAGGTGTTAGATTGGAACGAACCCGCTCTTAATTTTTACAAAAAATACGAAGCCGGCATAGAGCCTGGTTGGTTAAATGGATCGCTTAGTACACAACAATTAGCCGCTTTTTATGAGAAATAAACTCAAATACTTGTTCACAGCGCTAGTTTGTTCTTGTTTGGTAAACAATGTAAAAGCTATAGATACGCTTAGTTATCAGTATAAAACGTTAAAAAAAGCAAGTAGGCCACTTATCACTGCCGATAAGGATACCATTATAAGTACTATTGAACTTAGCTATCCGGTATTTAAAACCCCCTTATGGAATGAGCAAGTAAAGCAACTTATCTTTAATAACGAAGTTGAAAAACCTAGTTTTGAAACCTACAATGACTATTTAGATGGTTTTATAAAAGCATCTGTAGAAGCCAATGCCGAAGAGGGTGATTACCCACGTTCTTGGTATCAAGAAATTAATGTGAGAGTAGAACCTCAATTTGCAGGCACCCAAACCATAAGTTTAAGCTTAAACACTACTAATTATACCGGTGGTGCACACCCAAATAGTAGCCTTATATTTGTTAATTACGATTTGTTTAGTAAAAAGCTAATTACATTAAGCAATCTAATCAACCCGGTCATGATGACTAGATTGACCTATATTGGCAGCACTATTTTTAGAAAACAAGAGGGCTTATCTCCTACCCAATCTTTAGAAAATTACTTTTTCGAGAACCAAAAATTTGCCTTAAACAGCAATTTTTTAATTACTAAAAACGGCTTACTCTTTTATTACAATCCTTACGAAATACGCTCTTATGCCGAAGGCCCCATGGAATTACTGATTCCGTATTCGGCTATTGGGGCCCTATTAAAAATTAATCCCTATCTCCCTAAAAATCACAATAAATGACCCACGTTTTTAAGTTTGGTGGCGCCTCGGTAAAAGATGCCAATGGCGTTCGAAATCTGGCCGATATTATAAAGACACAAGCACCAAAACAGCTTTTAGTAGTAGTATCTGCAATGGGCAAGACCACCAATGCCTTAGAAGAACTTAATGAAGCATTTATTGCTGGAGATAGCCGCATTGCATCACTTTTTGAGACTGTTAAAACCTATCATCGAGGTATTGTTGCAGATCTTTTTCCAGACAGCAAGCATCCTATTTACGATGAACTAGAAAATGTCTTTGTAGAAATTGATTGGATTTTAGAAGAAGCACCTCATCCCGATGCCGACTTTAATTACGATCAATTAGTATCCATTGGTGAAATACTTTCTACCAAAATTATAGCTCATTTTGTACAATCGATTGGCATTCCCTGTAAATGGGTAGATGCAAGAAATTATATTCAAACCGACAATAGCTACCGCGAAGGTGAAGTAGACTGGGAGAAAACAACACAACTTATTAAGCAGAGCCTACCCGCTATTTTAAGTACCGAAATAGTGGTTACGCAAGGTTTTATAGGCAATACGTCCGAAAATTTTACCACTACCCTAGGCCGCGAAGGTTCAGATTATAGTGCAGCTATTTTTGCCTATGGCTTACAAGCCGAAAGCTTAACTATCTGGAAAGATGTCCCCGGTGTATTAAACGCCGACCCAAAACTATTTACAGATACCCAAAAGTACGAGCAATTAAGCTATGCCGAGGCCCTAGAAATGACCTATTATGGCGCTACGGTTATTCACCCAAAAACCATTAAACCTTTACAAAATGCGGGTATTTCTTTATTGGTAAAGCCATTTTATGCGCCCGAAGAAGCCGGAACGCTTATTTCAGAAAAGGCCGATAGTAGTACCCTATGCCCTGCTATTATTGTAAAGAAGAATCAGGTACTGGTATCTATTAGCACCAAAGATTTTTCTTTTATAACCGAAAATCATTTGAGTGAGTTATTTACCACCTTTGCCAGCTTGCACATTAAATTAAATACGATGCAAATATCGGCACTAAGCTTTTCTGTATGTCTAGATTACGATGTTAAACGTTTCCAAAAATTACAAGAATTGCTAGCAGATGGATTTAAACTTAAATACAACGAAGCATTAGAATTAATTACCATAAGGCATTTTACAGCCGAAAAAATTAAGCAATTAAGTGCTGGCCGTAAAGTATATATGGAGCAATTAAGTAGAAATACGGCTCAATTAGTTGTACAATAATGAATACAAAGGTTTTTAGTCCAGAAATTCAGGCTTTTATTAAGGAGCACTTACAAACCGATATTACTAAGCTGATTCTAAAAAAGCCTATTTTTGAAGGACTAAGCAATACGGAACTTGCCCAACAAATTCAAGGAAAAGTAGCCAGCGAAAAAAAACTGCCTACTTGGTTTCACACAACCGGCATCTATTTTCCTAAAAAACTAGCCATAGAACAAAGCTCTTCTGAAAAAGCTGCTGCCTATAAAAGCTTGCTTATTAAGGGAGAGAGTTTGCTAGATTTGACCGGAGGTTTTGGTGTAGATAGCTACTATTTCTCTAAAACAAATACGCTAGTAACGCATGTGGAACAGCAAGCGGAGCTTTCTGCTGTTGCCCAGTATAATGCCAAGGTTTTGGGTGCAAAAAATATTGAATTTATAGCGAATAATGGTCTTTCTTTTTTAGCAGAAACGGATCGTACCTGGGAGGTGATTTATATTGATCCTTCTCGGAGAGTAGCCAGCCAAAAAGTAGTAAGATTAAGTGATTGCGAACCTAATGTAATAGACTTATATGCCAAATTAACGGCTAAATGCAACAATATTTGGATTAAAGCAGCGCCTTTATTAGATATTAAACTAGCTATAAATGAGCTGAAAAATGTACACTCGGTACACGTTGTAAGTGTTGGAAATGAAGTTAAGGAATTGCTTTTCCGCTTAACTAAACAGCCAGAAGGCCAGCTGCCACTCATTACCTGTGTACAACTAAACGAGGCACACACCCACAACTTCAGCTTTACGTATGAAGATGAGCAACAAGCAGCACCTGCTCCTTGTACTGCTCCCAAAAATTATTTATACGAACCTAATGCCGCATGGCTAAAAGCAGGCTGCTTTAAATTGATAGCTGCTAGGTATGGAGTACAAAAATTGCATCAACATACACATTTATATACTTCTGATACACTTATAGCCGATTTTCCAGGTAAAGTGTTTACCATTGTAGCAAATTGGACCTATACCGATTTTGGCAAAACAGTGCCGGTAAAACAAGCCAATTGTATTAGCCGGAATTTCCCTTTGCAGGTAGTGGAGCTGCAGAAGAAACATAAACTAGCCGATGGCGGTAACTCATCGCTATTCTTTTTCACCGACCATAAGGAACAGCTTCGGGTAGTACAGGCCACCAGAAACGAAAAAAGCCCCCACTAATTGGAGGCTTTAATTTCTTCGTTTGGTATGGTGTTAAACTTTCTTCACTTGCACAGCCTGTAATCCCTTACGACCTTCTTCTACCTCATACTCCACCTCATCATTGTCTTTTAGGGTACCATTACCACCCTCAACATCTTTAAAATGCACAAAGATTTCGGTTCCATCTTCTTGAATAATGAATCCATAACCTTTTTGGGTGTTCAACCATTTTACTTTACCAGTTTTCATAATATTGGATATTTAGGAGCATTTATCCAAATAAGCCATTAAGGCTCATAACTTTAGATAAAGTTCCGGTATAAAAATTATTAATTAGTTGAAGATAGTTAAAAGCAAATAGTAAATAAAAAATATTTTACTAATTCCTTACACACTCCTTAATCTGTACGAAACTCAAGTTCAATAGAATAATCAGAAAAAAGCATTATGGCACCTTGCAAAGGCAATATTTCTAAGGGGTCGAGCACATACACTTTGTTTACCTGAAGGGCTAAACAACTTGTTAAAAATTGATGAATATAGCTTTGAGACTGTGGTGAAGGTAATTTTTCAAAAAGAGATTGAGTACCTGGAAGTGTAGGTAAATCGCAATAATCGCCCAAAAGTATAGTTTCGGTGCTTAGCGATTTTTTTAAGGCATGAGCCTTTGGCAAACGGGCTCCTGTAATTAACACCACGCTCATTTAAACGGTCATTAAACCATCTTTCATTACCAAAGTGCGATCGGCCATACTCGATAATTCAGTATTATGGGTTACAATAATAGATGTTTGATTGAGTTCATTCTTTAGTGTTAAGAACAAACGGTGTAAATCGGCGGCATTTGCGGAGTCTAAATTACCAGAGGGTTCGTCGGCTAAAAGCAGTTTAGGGGCATTCATAAGGGCTCTAGCCACAGCCACACGTTGTTGCTCACCACCAGAAAGTGCCGACGGTTTATGATCTACACGGTTACTCAGGTTTAAAATAGCCAACAATTCTTTAGCACATTTCTCCACTTCTTTTTTCGCTTTATTAGCTATAAATCCTGGAATACATACGTTCTCTAGAGCCGTAAATTCGGGCAATAAATGATGAAACTGAAAAATAAAACCAATGGATTGGTTTCTGAAGGCACTTAGTTGCGACGATTTTAATTGGTGTAGAGCTTGGCCGTCTAGAAAAATTTCTCCGCCATCTGGCCTATCGAGGGTACCCAAAATATGCAACAAGGTACTTTTGCCTGCGCCGGAAGCTCCCACAATGGCTACCAACTCCCCTGCTTTTACCTGCAAATCAACCCCTTTTAAAATGGGCAAATCGCCATAATTTTTTATAATTCCGCTAGCACTAAGCATAGGTGCAAGATACAGATTTTTTAGTGCAACAAAGTGCTTTTTGGGGTTTCAAAAATGAATTCAAAATGTTAGTTTTACGACAAATTAAAACCAAATGAATATACACGAATATCAAGGTAAAGAAATTCTTAAATCTTTCGGCGTACGGGTGCAGGAAGGCATTGTTGCCGATACTCCAGCACAAGCTGTAGAGGCTGCAAAAAAACTAAAAGCCGACTATAATTCGGACTGGGTAGTGGTTAAAGCACAAATTCATGCCGGTGGCCGTGGTAAAGGTGGCGGTGTTAAGCTTGCTAAAAACCTAGAAGAGGTAAAAGAAAAAGCCGAAGCCATTATTGGTATGCAATTGGTTACGCCACAAACTGGCCCCGAAGGCAAATTGGTGAGTAAGGTTTTAGTAGCTCAGGATGTATATTATCCGGGAGAATCTGAAACAAAAGAATTTTATATCTCTGTATTATTAGATAGAGCAAAAGGCCGCAACATAATTATGTATTCTACCGAAGGTGGTATGGATATTGAAGAGGTTGCCGAGCACACTCCTCATTTGATTTTTAAAGAAGAAATTGATCCTAAAGTAGGTTTACAGGCTTTTCAAACTCGTAAAATTGCGTTTAACCTTGGTTTAAGTGGCGAAGCGTTTAAAGATATGTGCAAATTCATTGCTGCTTTATACAAAGCATACGACACAACTGACTCTTCGATGTTTGAAATTAACCCGGTATTAAAAACCTCCGATAATAAAATTTTAGCAGTAGATGCCAAGGTTAATTTGGATGATAACGCCTTATATCGTCATGCAGATTATGCAGCTATGCGTGATGAATCTGAAGAAGATCCAACCGAAGTAGAAGCAGGTAAATCGAATCTAAACTATGTAAAATTAGATGGTAACGTGGGCTGTATGGTTAACGGTGCTGGTTTAGCTATGGCTACCATGGATATTATTAAACTGGCCGGTGGCGATCCTGCCAATTTCTTAGATGTGGGTGGTACCGCCAATGCCGAAACGGTAAAAGCAGGTTTCAATATTATCTTGAGTGATCCGAATGTAAAAGCAATCTTAATTAATATTTTCGGTGGTATTGTCCGTTGCGACCGTGTAGCGCAAGGTGTTATTGATGCCTATAAAGAAATTGGTAACATACCGGTACCTATAATAGTGCGCTTACAAGGAACAAATGCGGCAGAAGCTAAGAAATTAATTGATGAGTCTGGTTTAGAGGTATTCTCTGCTATTCAATTAAAAGAGGCTGCTGATTTAGTGACCAAAGTACTAAAAGGCTAATACGAATTCTTCTATATATAAAAAGCCCTTCGAAACTCGAGGGGCTTTTTTATTTCCTAGCTATATTACATCCATTAACAAACTCAGGTCATAAGAGTACTTAGGTTAGTAATAGAACAAAGACTTACGACTCCAGACTTTGGTATAGTTAAATGCTCAATTCTTCTTAGCCACCCGGTTACGCCACATAATAAAACCGGTTATCGGGAAAATAACTCCTAATAAACAAGCAATTAAGCCGATAATTTTAGAGGATAAGCCAAAAATAGATGCGGTATGAATAGGCTTAAAGCTAGAACGAACCCTTTGGCCTAAATTCTTCTGTTCAAAAGACTGTGAATCTAAAACCGTAGCACTGTAAGCATCAACCCAATAAGTAGTGCCCTGCATTTCAAAAACTCCATTAGGCAAAATATTTACGGTATAAGTACCCACCGAATCTTTGGGTAAGTTCACCTGAAAACTTTGAATATCCGCTAATTCCTTGTTTAACACCAATAAAACAGCATCGGCACCTATCTTGTCCTTTTCAGCGACATAAACAGATTCTACCTGCTTAGGCTCTTTCATTTCAGATCTCGTTACCGTATAAATACCTTTATTAAACCAATCGAACGACCAGGCTAGCCCCGTAAAAGCAAAAACAAATAAAAAGATCGAGGAATAAAAACCCAAAACAATATGTAGGTCATTGTTTAAGCGTTTCCAGTTGCTGTCCCATTTAACTAACAAACGTTGTTTTAATACACTGCGGGTTTTAGGCCACCACAATATAAATCCGGTAATGAGAATAAAAACAAAGAATAAAGTAGATACGCCCACAATTAGTTTACCTAGATCTCCGCCCAGTAACCATCGGTGCAACGCAAACATTTGGTAGAAAAAAGTATCATTATAGGCATATAGATCTAGTACTGCACCCGTATAAGGGTTTACAAAAGCAATTTTACGTTTGCCCACTTTCTCCTTCTCATCTTCCTTTTTATTTCTCTCTTTTTCCTTGCCTTTTTCTATTTCGGCCAGCTTTTTACCTCCTTGCTGCTTATCCTTTATCCCATAAGAAACTTCTACAGATCGGTTAGGGTTTCCATATACCTTAAAGCCCGATATTTTAGCATCCGGAACAGCCTTTTTAACCTTTTTAGCCAAGATTTCTAGACTTAACCTCTGCGGCCCTGCCTTAACCTGATAACGCTGCGGATGAAAAGCCTGTTCCAATTCTTTTTCAAAAATGAGCACCGCACCGGTAAAACAGGTAAGCATTATGACCAGACCAGCGGCTAATCCTAAATACAAATGAATAGAACGAAAAAAAGATTTCATACAAAAGTTAAAGTTTATAGGTTAAGGTGCAGGCAAACTGACGGGGAGCAATGGGATTGATGCTATTATCATCATGTGCGAAGTAATTCAATTCGTTTAGTAGATTAGAAAACTTCATTCTAAAACCTAGCTTTTTAATGGCGTAGCCTAGGTTTAAGTCTACTTGGGTAAAAGCAGCCAAAGGAATAAGTTTATACGGATCATTTACTATATTTAAGCGGGTATTACGTCCGGCAAAACGATTCCCAAAATACATCAAGCTAAAACCAGCTTCGAATCCCTTCGCTCTGCCTCTACTAAAAGTATAGTTAGTACTAAAATTAGCCGTATGTGCGGGGTTATAGCGCAACTTACTACCAATTTCATACACATTGCTCTCGGTATAGGTAGTCTCGTTAAAGCTATAACCTGCAATTAAGTTAAAACCATTAAAATTTTTACTCATCAAATCGATTTCTACGCCTTTGCTAGTCACTTCTCCAGCCAATTCTTGTGCTGTGGGATACGCTGCATTGTATGTTGGAGCACCTGGCAAAATGGTTTGAGCTAGGTTGCTGTTTACTATTTGGTACGCAGTAATATTAGCCGAAAGGTTTCCTTTAAACAATTCGTTTTTCATACCAAGCTCATATTGATTGATGAATGAAGGTGCTAATGGCGCTCCTACATTATCGATACCCGTATTCAGGTTAAAGGAATTAGCATAACTGCCAAATAATGACATAGTTTTAATGGGCTGGTACACGACACCTATTCGAGGGGTGAAGGCCTTATTATATCGAGGTTTAGCCACCACATAACTTTGGCTGGCTAGAGTAAGTACCGTGCTACGAGTGTCCATATACGAATAACGCATACCTGCCAATACTTTTAGTTTAGGGCTTAAACTGATTAAATCTTGCACATAGCCACCAAACCTATTCACAGGACTAGAGGTTATTCTAGTGGTACTTACCGCCGGAATATCACTTCGCTGAACAAAGGAACTCAAATTATAAATGTTAATTATATCATAGGTAGTAGTAGCCGGATTATTGGGATCGTACAAAATGGAAAAAGTAGGTGTTTCGGTAAAATATCGATCTACATCAGCACCAATTAACAGTTGATGTTTTAGGTTACCGGTATAGGCCTCACCAGTTAAATCTACTTGACCTATGTAATAGGACTCATTGGTGGCACTTCTTTGTAAACTACGACTCCAATTACCATTAGCCAAAATACCCGTCGGGCGTGAGGTTCCATATTGGCTATTACTAAATCTTTGATACGAAGTGGTAACTCTTAAATTCCACTGTGTACTTAGTTGATTGGCGAACGTAGCCGTAGCTGTTTTTTGAGTAGCTTGGTACTTTCCCCAGCTAGCACCTAAAAAAGCCCTGCGTGGTACCCCGCTAATTTGATAATTGATGGCCCCAATGCCATAGTCTGGAGTACGAGTATCCTTCAAATAATCGGCCTCTAGGAGTAAACTGCTTTTTCTACCAATTTTATACAATAGAGAAGGGTTTACATAAAACCGTTCTGAAGTAACATTCTGGCGAAAACTTGCAGCATTTTCAAAACTTGTATTTATACGATAGGCTAGTTTATCACTATTATTTATGGCACCGTAAACATCAATTGCAGGTTTGTAAAAACCAGCACTGGCTGTACGAAAAGAGAGTTCCCCGCCATCATCGAAACGGGGTTTTTTAGTAACAAGGTTTAAAACTCCACCCGCAGCCACATTTCCGAACAAGATAGCGTTGCTGCCTTTAAGAATTTCCACACTCTCCAAAGACGACATTTCGGGCATAATGCCATTATTAAAACGTACGCCGTTTTTAAAGGTATTGTTACTGCCGTAAGCAAACCCTCGGCCGGCAATTTCTTCCTGAAAACCTCCCGTATTACCCATTTGGTAAACGCCATTGGCATTTTTAAGGGCATCGCTTAGACGTAAAACTTGTTGTTTATCTAAAATACTTTTATTGATAACAGATATACTTTGAGGCAAATCCATTGGACGAATGGCTATTTTACCTATGCTCGTAGGCCTTTCGTTAAGAGCGGTTGTTTCACGAATAATAACTTCATTAAGTTGAGCAACGCTTTCACTCAAAACAATATCGATATGGGTAGTTTGATTGGCACTAATTACAATCGCTCTTTCTACGGTATTTAATCCTATTGCCGATACTTTTAGAGTATAAGTACCCTCGATAATATTTTTTATATCAAAGGTTCCACGTTCTGTACTAAGCGCCTGCTTGTCTGTATCTTTTAAACCCACGCTAACAAACGCTGCTGGAGAACCGTCGGCCGTAAAAATTTTACCATGTAAATTGCCCCTGCTCTGAGCAAATGTCATAGTTTGAATTCCAATACAAATAAGTAATAGAACAAAACATTGTTTCATCAAATTAAAGCTATGATTGTTTTTCATTATTTAGATTAATTCTTAATAAGACAAAAGTAGAACCGAAAATCGGAAAAACAAAAACTTATTTAAAATAATTCTAAATAATATAATATTAGGATAAAAAAAAGCCTCTCCGAATTGGAAAGGCTTTTTTTTATGAATTTGAAACAGCTTATTTTACTGCATCAATAACTGCTTTAAAAGCTTCTGGGTTATTCATCGCTAAATCAGCTAATACTTTACGGTTTAAACCGATTTCTTTAGAAGCTAACTTACCAATTAGTTGTGAGTACGAAATTCCGTACTGACGAGCTCCTGCATTGATACGCTGAATCCATAAAGCTCTAAACTCTCTCTTTTTGGTTTTACGATCACGGTATGCGTATTGCAAACCTTTTTCAACCGTATTTTTAGCAACGGTATAAACCTTGCTTCTTGATCCGTAATAGCCTCTAGCTAGTTTTAAGATCTTTTTTCTTCTGCGTCTAGACGCAACTGCGTTAACCGAACGTGGCATGTTGTTTTGATTTTTGGTAAGCGGTGTTCTGTTTTTAGAATCATGTAAACCGAGTACCTGGTTAAAAATTAGTTAATTACTTACCGATACAAAGCATACGCTTTACGTTGCCCATATCAGCATCAGACACCATACTGGTGTGACCTAAAGCACGCTTACGTTTAGTACTCATCTTGGTTAAGATGTGACTTTTGTATGCATTCTTTCTGGCGATTTTACCGGTTCCAGTAAGCTTAAATCGCTTTTTTGCACTAGAACACGTTTTCATTTTTGGCATAACCTATTTATTTATTGTGTGTATTATTCGTATTTATTTCTTTCCACCTTTAGGTGCAACGGTTAAAAACATCCGTTTACCTTCTAATTTTGGCAACTGTTCTACTTTTCCTACCTCTTCTAATGCCTGAGCAAATTTAAGGAGTAAAATTTCTCCTTTTTCTTTGTATACAATTGCTCTTCCTTTAAAATGAACGTAAGCTCTCACTTTTTCACCACTTTCTAAAAAGTTAATGGCGTGTTTAAGCTTAAATTGGAAATCGTGGTCGCTCGTATTAGGCCCGAAACGGATTTCTTTGATTACCGTTTGCTTGGCGTTCGCCTTAATTTCCTTCATTTTTTTCTTTTGTTCGTAAAGAAACTTGTTGTAATCAACAACTTTACAAACTGGAGGAACTGCATTGGGAGAAATCTCCACTAAATCTAATTCTAAACCTTCAGCAATGGCCAAAGCATCTTTTAGAGCATACACTCCTACCTCTACATTATCACCTACCAAACGTACTTCGACGGCTCTGATGAGTTCGTTAATGTGATGTTCCGCTTCTTTCTTTTTAAACGGTGGACGTGGTCCTCTGTTAAATCCTGGTCTTCCTAAAGCCAATTATATTTTAAATTTTAGTTTCGTTAATCAACTGATTTTCAAATTCTTGCATCGTCATACTTCCCAAATCTCCCTCACCGTGCTTACGAACCGAAACCTGTCCTTCGCTCATTTCCTTCTCTCCAATAATCAACATATAAGGGATTTTCTTGATTTCGGCATCGCGAATTTTGCGGCCAATTTTCTCATCTCTCATATCGATTAGCCCGCGAATATCGGAATTATTTAAGGATTCTAAAACTTTTTTCGCATATTCTTCATATTTCTCTGAGATAGGAAGAACGATAAATTGTTCGGGGGTTAACCATAATGGGAAGTTACCGGCACAGTGCTCAATAAGTACAGCTACAAAACGTTCTAAAGAACCAAAAGGTGCACGGTGAATCATCACTGGGCGATGTTTCGCATTATCGCTACCAGTATATTCTAATTCGAACCGCTCTGGCAAGTTATAATCTACCTGAATGGTACCTAATTGCCATTTTCTACCCAAGGCATCGCGAACCATAAAATCTAGCTTAGGGCCGTAAAAAGCGGCTTCACCCATTTCCACTACGGTGTTTAGGCCTTTTTCTTCGGCAGCCTCAATAATGGCTTTTTCGGCTAATTCCCAATTGGCATCGCTACCTATGTATTTTCCTTTATTGTTCGGATCACGAAGCGATACTTGGGCGGTATAGTTTTCAAAACCTAAGGCATTGAAAACATGTAATACCAAATCTATTACTTTTTTAAACTCGTCTTTTACCTGATCGGGGCGGCAAAATAAGTGCGCATCGTCTTGTGTAAAGCCACGCACACGAGTTAATCCGTGTAATTCGCCACTTTGTTCGTAGCGGTAAACAGTGCCAAATTCAGCGAAACGTACCGGTAAATCTTTATACGAACGAGGTTTTGTTTTATAAATTTCGCAATGGTGAGGGCAGTTCATCGGTTTCAGGAAGAACTCCTCTCCTTCTTGTGGGGTTTTAATAGGCTGAAAAGAATCGGCCCCATACTTATCGTAATGGCCAGAAGTTACGTATAAGTTTTTATGCCCAATATGTGGCGTAATAACCTGCTCGTAACCGGCTTTTAGTTGTGCTTTTTGCAAGAAATTAACCAAACGCTCACGCAAGGCTGTTCCTTTAGGCAACCATAAGGGCAAGCCCATTCCCACTTTTTCAGAGAAAGCAAAAAGTTCTAATTCTTTACCCAATTTTCGGTGATCACGCTTTTTAGCTTCCTCCACCATTTGAAGGTACTCGGTTAATTCACTGGCTTTTGGAAAGGTAACTCCATAAATACGGGTTAATTGCTTGCGGGTTTCATCGCCTCTCCAATAGGCTCCCGCTACGTTCATCAATTTTACTGCTTTTACAAAACCGGTATTGGGAATGTGTGGTCCACGACACAGATCGGTAAAATTGCCTTGTGTATAAAAAGTGATGGAGCCATCGGCTAAATCCTTAATTAAATCGAGTTTATATTCGTCACCTTTTCCGGTGAAGTATTTTTCTGCCTCGGCTTTACTAATTTCTTTACGCTCATAATCAGCTTTATTACGAGCCAATTCGAGCATTTTATCTTCTATTTCTTTAAAATTATCGGAAGAAAATTCGCGGTCACCAAAATCTACATCGTAATAAAAACCCGTTTCTATGGCAGGGCCAATACCCAGTTTTACACCCGGATAAAGTGCTTCTAAGGCTTCGGCCATTAAGTGTGCTGATGAATGCCAAAAGGTGCTTTTCCCTTCGGTATCGTTCCAGGTTAATAAACGCAGGCTAGCATTGGTTTCAATAGCACGGCTAGCGTCCCAGATTTCTCCGTTTACTTCTGCTGCTAATACGTTTCGGGCTAAACCTTCCGAAATAGAAAGGGCTATTTGGTGGGCGGTGGTTCCTTTGGCATAGGCACGTACCGAGCCATCGGGAAGTGTAATATTAATCATCTACAATATGATTTTAAGTTCGAAAAAATGGTTATTAAACATCACCTACTATGTGATGGTTCACAAAAATAGCAATATCTTCTAAATTTTGGGCATAAAAAAGCCCCGTTTAGCGGGGCTTTTCTTGCTTCATAAATTTTTATTGCTGAATACGGATTTGACGATCGCCACCGCCATTCCTGAATTTCGCACGCATTTCTTCCATTGCTTTTTGATATTCTTCTTGGGTAATGGTTCTGCCTTTTTTAGGTACCGACACTTCGCTGTCTTTAATTTTAGTATACTCAATGCTGGTAGCATAAAATTTCATGCGCTCGTTCTCGATGCCCAACACTACTCCGGCAACCCAAAGGTTGGCCATTGGCGATGCTTTGAAATTAAGATCGGTGCTATACCAGATGGTTGTTTTTAAGCCATTTCTACCGGTTATCACCGCTTTTTTACAGTCAAATCCAATAATTTTTTTGGTTTCGCTGCTTAGTTCTGCTTCTTTAGCCGCACTACCTAAAATAGATTCTAATAGAACATCTTCGCCGTTTAATTCAAACGATTCGGTTACTTTATCGCTTGTATTAAAATACAACTCACGATCGCCACCGCCAAAGCGCATCATCATACGCATACCACCACCGGCACCTTCACCACCGGCGGGGGCAGTAATATCTTCTGTTTCCGATTTTTGAAATTTTGCTCCAATTGGGTTAAATGCAATTTCGAATTTATTGGTAATTTTTTCGGGCATGGTCGACCCGTTGGGGCCCCCAAAGGTCATTACTCGAATTTGGGTATCTCCGCCCGGAGTAGCTCCACCGCTTGGTTGCTGGCCGCCAGCCATAGATTTTAAATCAATTACTTGATCGTAATAAATAACTCCAGCTGTTTTCTGTTGAGAAAATACGTATGAGCTCAATAAGGTACAGAATGCTATGATTCCAAAAAATTGTTTAGTCATGTTTATGTTAATTTGTACCCAAATGTAGTGCTTAAAAGAATGAAATTGTGTTAAAAAACGTTAAACGTTGCCCCATCCATGAGCCAAAACGTCGGCTAAATGCATGGTTTTTATAGTCAGATTTTCTTTATCGATATAGGCTTGTAAATGCATTAAACAAGAGGCGTCGGTAGAAATAATATAATCGGCACCCACGGCTAAGGCGTTGTTTACTTTTTGCTGAGCCATAGCACTAGAAATGCCTTCAAACTTTACGGCAAAGGTGCCTCCAAAACCACAACAGGTTTCGGTATCGGCCATTTCTACCAATTCTAAACCATGTACTTTTTCTAATAAGGCTCGTGGTTCTGCTTTAATTTTGCATTCTCGTAATCCTGCACACGAATCGTGGTATACGGCCTTACCCTCTAACTCGGCACCGAAATAGTCTTTATTTAATACGTTTACCAAGAAATCTGAAAGTTCAATAATATGCGATTGTATAGAGCGGCACTTATTATGCACAGCGGTATTGGTAAACAAATCGTTGTAATAGTTTTTAACCATGCCGGTACAAGAAGCGGATGGCGAAACAATAACCACATTGTCAGAAAAATCTTCTAAAAACTTATAGCCCACGGCTTTGGCCTGATCCCAGTAGCCGGCATTAAAGGCGGGCTGGCCACAACAAGTTTGTTCGGCATTATATTTTACCTTACAGCCTGCTTTTTCGAGCACCTTTACGGTGTTATAAGCCGTTTCGGGATAGATTTGATCAATAAAACAGGGTATAAATAATTCTACGGTCATTTCAACGGGGTGTTCGGCAAAGGTCGAAAAATATCTGTATTATTTGGCTAATTGTTTACGTTTTTGGAGCGAAATAAGCACTAGAAATACCAAGCCCAAGCTAAAAAAGGTAATAAGTGATACGGCAGAATTGCGCATATTTCCCGTAAACTCTTCGATATAGCCAAAAGTGAATAAGCCAATTACAATGGCTAATTTCTCCGTTACATCGTAAAAACTAAAGAAGGAGGCGGTATCGGGTGTATTTTCTGGGAGTAATTTAGAATAGGTAGAGCGTGATAAAGATTGTATACCACCCATTACTAAACCAACTACACATGCCAAGGCATAAAATTGATATTCGCTGGTGATAAAATAGGCCGCAATACACACTAAAATCCAAATAATAACCACCAACATAAGCACTCTGAAATTTCCTATTTTTCCGGCCATAAAAGACATTAAATAGGCTCCCAAAATTGCTAATAATTGAATCAACAAAATGGTAATAATTAGTTTTGAGGCCCCTAAATGGAGTATTTTTTCTCCGAAATTAGCCGCTACCAGCATAATGGTTTGCACGCCCATAGAGTAAAAGAAGAATGCACCTAAGAAAAACTTAAGCGTACGCATCTCTTTTACCTGAAGCCATACTTTATGTAATTCTTGAAAACCACTATGAATCAGTTTTTTATTAACTCTTTCATAATTTGTACTTCCATTTGGCAAACGCTTAAATGGAATTTGCGCAAAGCCTATCCACCAAACCCCCACTAATAAAAAGGATAAACGGGCCGGGAAAGAAGGGTCGGTGATGCCAAACGTATCAGGCATTAACACAAATATAAAGCAGATTATTTGCAAAATAACACTGCCAATATATCCCCATGCAAAACCTTGGGCACTCACTTTGTCTTGATGATCGGGTGTGGCAATTTCGGGCAAATAAGAATTATAAAACAAGGCTCCTCCAATCCATCCAACAGCGGCCAAGGCGAACAAAATAACACCTAATTCGAGGGTTTCTAGTTTGAAGAAAAAGAGTCCTATGCAAGCCAAACCACCCAAATAGGTGAAAAATTTCATAAAACTTTTCTTATTTCCATGGTAATCGGAAACCGAAGACAGTATGGGAAGCAAGAAAACCATCATGAGGTAGCCCACCGCCATGGCATAATTACTTAAGGCGGTATTTACAAACCATTTTCCAAAGAAAAGTACTTTATCTCCGTGCTCTTTGGTGGTGGTAATTACCGTATAATATACCGGAAAAATGGTGGAAGTAATGACGAGACTATAAGCAGAATTGGCCCAATCGAAATAGGCCCATGCTTTAATTACCTTTGGATTGTTTTTTTCTTGCATAAACTAATGTAAGTATAAAATTAAGAAATGGAAAATTAGCCCAAGTGCAACAAATCGTTATTCAAATTAAGCCTTCCTTCGTCTATTAAGCTCCGAATAAGGCTTAAGCGCTGCTCTTTGTTGCCTTCTTTTAAAGAATCTACTAAGGTTTCTATAGGCAAAGGGGCACCACTCAATTTCTCTAAAATGGCTAGCCTCAAGGCCTCTTCCGAATGCTTTTTTCGGGCACCAATGCAAACGTCACACACCCCACAGCTTTCTTTAGTATGCTCATCGAAGTAATTTAATAGTTGCTGCGATCTACAAATAGATTCGTTCGCATATTTCAACACACTTTCTACTTGCTTTTGGTAGATGGCTTGGCGCTGAGCCAAAAACGTATAATCGATGCCTAAATGCGCCCTATCAACTCGTGGGCGCAAAAATTGTATTTGGGGTTGATCTGTTTTGGCCTCGTAGGCAATTAGCTGCAGTTCGTTGAGCTTGCTAAGCATCTGAACTACTTGGCTGGTAGGAATATGTAAACGCTTGGCCAAGTCTTGTTCTTTAATGGGCACATAATGATCGTACAAGCCTCCATACGATCTTAAAAGCGTTTTTAGAAGAGGTTCATAGCCAGAGTTACTTAACTGAAAACTATATAGAGTTTCATAATCTACTTGCACGTGTACTCGAGATGGCAAATACACACTTTCACTTAGGCCGATATAGCCTTCGAGGCTTAAAACCTTTAGTATATTGAGCGTTTTTAATGGCGCCAAGTTGTATTTTTGGCAAAAGCCTGCCACATCAAAGGGGAATAAAAGCCCCTCTCCGGCTCCGTAAGCCACCTGGAAATGATTGCCCAGTTGATGGTATACAAGCTGTATTTCTGCCAAGCTTGGGCTACCTTGGGCTAGTTTTCGCTCTAAAGCCTTCACATCCGCATCGTTATATAATAGCACGGCATATGCCTTTTTTTCGTCTCTACCGGCACGACCAGCTTCCTGATAGTAGGCCTCTAAACTTTCAGGTAAATCCATATGCGCCACAAAGCGCACATCGGGCTTATCAATACCCATTCCAAAGGCATTGGTAGCCACAATAACTCTGAGCGTATTGGCTTTCCAATCGTCTTGTTTTTGCGCACGTACTTCGGGCGGAAGGCCCGCATGGTAAAAGTCGGCTTTAATGCCCTCTAAACCTAACTGACGGGCTAATTCTTGCGTTTCTCTGCGATTGCGTACATACACAATGCCGCTGCCTTTAACTGTTTTTATCAAACTGAGCAAACGCTTCAGTTTATGTTCTTCTTTGGCTACCACATAGCACAAATTGCTGCGTTGAAAAGATTTACGGAATATCCGAGAATCTTTATGGAAGTCTAGTTTCTGAATAATATCATCGGCAACTTGCTGAGTAGCTGTAGCAGTTAAAGCCAGTATGGGAACCTTCGGATGCAATTGCCGTAATTCAGCTAATTGCAAATAAGGCGGTCTAAAATCGTAGCCCCATTGTGAAATACAGTGTGCTTCATCAATGGCAAATAAATTAACGTTCATATGCCGAATACGCTCCTGCACCAAGGGCGAACTTAAACGCTCAGGAGATATGTACAGAAATTTGATTTTTCCGTAAACGCAATTATCAAGCGTAATATCTACCTCTCGTTTGCCCATGCCCGATACAATGCCTACAGCTTCTATGCCACGTTCCTTTAAATTTTCTACCTGATCTTTCATCAAGGCTATTAAAGGAGAAACCACCACGCAAATTCCGGGTTGAGCCAAAGCGGGCACCTGAAAACAAATAGATTTACCTCCACCGGTGGGCAATAAGGCCAAGGTATCATTTCCATCCAGTACCGATTGTACAATTTCTTCTTGCAAGGCACGGAAGGTATCGTATCCCCAATACTGTTTTAACACCTCATGAATGGTCATGAGCCAAAACTAGGAATAATTGTACAAAATGGTGTTATTTGTAATTTACCTATTCAAATACAAAGCACATTATGAGAGCTATCTACAGCATTGCCCTTCTTATTTTATCTAACATATTCATGACATTTGCTTGGTACGGACATCTAAAATTTAAAGAATTGGGGTGGTTTAGCAATTGGGGCTTGCCTTTGATTGTACTTTTTAGCTGGGGAATTGCCCTGTTTGAGTATATGGCTCAGGTACCAGCCAACAGAATAGGTTTCGAAGGAAATGGAGGACCTTTTAGTTTGTGGCAACTAAAAGTAATTCAGGAAGTAATTACACTTGTGGTATTCTCCCTTTTTACACTATATGTGTTTAAAAATGAAACACTCAAACCCAATCATCTCATTGGTTTTAGCTTTTTAATTTTAGCCGTTTACTTTATTTTTAAGAAATAACTTAGATATTTTGGGCAATCACATAACCACTAGCCCAAGCCCATTGAAAATTGTAGCCACCTAACCAGCCAGTTACATCTACACATTCACCACCGGCAAATAAACCAGGCACCGTTTTCGCTTCTAGGGTTTTAGAAGATAATTCGTCGGTAGATATGCCACCACGCATTACTTCAGCTTTATCATAGCCTTTATCGCCAGCCGGTTTAATCGTAAAATGATGGATAAATTGCTCAATGCTTTCTAAATCAGCTTTGGTAAGGGATGCCAAATTGGTATCAAGCGGCAAGAATTTACCAAAGGCATCGGATAGTTTTTTGGTATATAAATTAGCTATAAAAGAACGTAAATTCTGTTTGCCATTATGTACACGCTCTTGCACTATTAGATCTAACACATTCTCTTCAGGCAGTAAATTGAGTTCAATCGTTTGCCCAGGGCGCCAATAAGTCGAAATTTGCAAAATTGCCGGCCCGCTAAGACCCCAATGAGTAAATAAAATATTCTCTTTAAAACTAATTTCTCCAGTAGACACTTCGCAATACACGCTATTTCCCGAAAGTTGCGCATACCAATCGGCATCTTTGCCGGTAATGGTTAAAGGCACTAAAGCAGGAGCTGTTTCTGTTAAGCGCATGCCGAAAGATTTAGCCGTTTTTAAGGAAAAATCACTGGCACCTAGTTTAGCTATGGGTAAGCCACCCGAGGCCAACACCACTTTAGGTGCTTTTATGGTTAGCAATTTACCATAATGACTATAGATTATATCAAAACCTTCGGGACTTTGTTTAACCTCTTTCACTTCGGCCTCTAGCTGTATTTCTTGACCTAACTCGGTACAAAGATTTTCGAAAATAGCCACAATATCTTTAGCTTTATTACTGCTTGGAAATAATTGACCAAGTGTTTTTTCTGCACCTTCAATACCATAGGTTTCGAAAAAGTTGATCGTATCGCTCACTGTCCATTGCGAAAATGCAGATTTACAGAAGTGCGGATTTTCTGAGATGAAGTTTTCTGCTTCCGTATACAGATTAGTATAGTTGCAGCGTCCGCCCCCCGAAATTAAAATTTTAGCTCCTACCCGATCGTTTCGTTCTAAAATAAGTGTTTTTTTGCCCAAATAACCTGCTTGTACGGCACACATTAGTCCACAAGCACCTCCCCCAATAATTACGGCATCAAAACGATTCATTTGGCGAATTTAGGGTTAAATTTTAAAAGCAAAAACAAGCTTATTTTGGGGTTCAAAAATTGGCCCGAATACCCTATCTTTGCGATTCAATGAAGCACATACGTAATTTTTGCATTATCGCCCACATCGATCACGGAAAAAGCACTTTAGCCGATCGATTGTTAGAATATACCAATACCATCACCAAACGAGAAGCGCAAGCGCAATTGTTGGATGATATGGACTTGGAGCGTGAACGTGGTATTACCATTAAGAGCCACGCTATCCAAATGAATTATAAAGTAGATGGCCAAGAATATGTGTTCAATTTAATTGATACCCCCGGCCACGTAGATTTTTCGTACGAAGTTTCTCGTTCTATTGCGGCTTGTGAAGGTGCCTTATTAATTGTTGATGCGGCTCAAGGCATTCAGGCCCAAACCATTTCCAATTTATATCTGGCCTTGGAGCACGACCTAGAAATTATCCCCATTTTAAATAAAATGGATTTACCTGGGGCTATGCCCGAAGAGGTGAAAGACCAAATTGTAGATTTGATTGGCTGTAAACGAGAAGAAATTATTGCCGCATCGGGTAAAACCGGTATGGGTATTGAAGATATTTTACGGGCAATTGTAGAGCGTGTTCCCCCTCCTGTTGGCGAACCTACCAAAGAATTGCAAGCCTTAATTTTCGATTCGGTTTTTAACTCTTTTAGAGGAATTATTGCCTATTTTAAAGTAGTTAACGGCGAAATTAGAAAAGGTGACAAAGTGAAATTTGTGGCCACCGGAAAAGAATACTACGCAGAAGAAATTGGCACATTGAAACTTAATCAAGAACCCAAGGACGTAATTAGAACTGGAGATGTGGGCTACATCATTTCTGGAATTAAAGAGGCTAGAGAAGTGAAAGTTGGAGATACCATCACCCATGTAGATCGCCCTTCAAAA
>JBJTNJ010000014.1:0-10767 GCA_046074005.1 Sphingobacteriaceae bacterium | reverse complement strand
CTGAGTATCGGCTATTTGCGCCACCACCCGGTGACCCAACATGCCCCAAGCCATTGTTTGTGATGGAAGGTACAACAATACTCCGAATAGGAGCAATTTGTTTAGTAAAGAGCTTTTCATGCGTTTTAGTTTAAGGGCTTGGGCGTGCATACCCAAGCTTGGGTTTGTTTTAGGGTGATAAGATTTTGTTGAGTTAGACTTTTAAGGGTCATGGTATCGCCCTTGGTTTTTTCAATTACCAAGGTGTTTAGGTATTGCCCAATGCGGTAACATCCCGATATTTTCTGTTTTCCGTTGGCTTTGGTAAAGGTTCCGCTAAGGTATAGGGTGTCGTTACGAGATTCGTAAATGCCGCGGGCATATTCTTCCCAATGTCCATTGTTAAAGCAACTATCGGCGTACAGATTATTTTTAGCGGCGGTGCTTAATTTCACATAAAATGAATCGCAAGTAAAGCGAAATTGATGTTGTGTGTACTGTAGTAACTCGTTTTTATAAGCCGGAGAAATTTCGTCCCATTGGCCCTGAATGCGGCCAAACCCCTTACCCTGATAGTTTGGGTTAAACCGACAGGCTACCAATAAAAGGCTAGCCAGGACACTACACAATACTTCTTTTCGCATACTATTTTAAGCCACCAATCATATCTTCGGGGCGTACCCAAGCATCAAACTGTTCGTTGGTAAGCAAGCCAAGTTCTAGGGCTGCTTCGCGGAGCGATGTATGTTCTTTGTGTGCTTTTTTAGCAATTTTGGCCGCATTTTCGTAGCCAATATGTGGGTTGAGTGCGGTAACCAACATCAACGAATTATCTACGTGTTTTTTAATACCCTCGTAATTCGGCTCTATACCAACGGCACAATGGTCGTTAAAAGAAACGCAGGCATCGCCCAATAAACGAGCCGATTGCAAGAAGTTTGCAGCCATAACCGGCTTAAACACATTTAATTCATAGTGCCCATTTGAACCGCCAATGCTTATAGTTACATCGTTACCCATTACTTGAGCGGCTACCATGGTAAGCGCTTCGTTTTGGGTTGGGTTTACTTTGCCTGGCATAATAGAAGAGCCGGGCTCATTTTCTGGAATATAGAGTTCGCCAATACCCGAACGTGGACCAGAGGCCAACATGCGGATGTCGTTTCCGATTTTCATTAACGATACGGCCAATTGTTTTAAAGCCCCGTGTGTTTCTACTAGGGCGTCGTGTGCCGCCAGGGCTTCAAATTTGTTTTCGGCGGTACGGAAAGGAATCTTGGTGAATTTGGCAATATATTCTGCCACTTTTACATCATAGCCTTTTGGTGTGTTAATGCCGGTACCTACTGCGGTTCCGCCTAAGGCTAATTCGGCTAGGTGATCTAGGGTATTTCTTAAGGCTTTTAAACCATGGTTTAGTTGTGAAACGTATCCAGAAAACTCTTGCCCGAGGGTAAGCGGTGTCGCATCCATGAGGTGGGTGCGGCCAATTTTAACCACCTCTTTAAAGGCAATAGATTTTGCTTGAAGCGTATCGCGTAGTTTTTCTACTCCCGGTATGGTTACCTCAATTACCGCTTTATAGGCTGCAATGTGCATGGCGGTTGGGTAGGTATCATTAGACGATTGCGATTTATTTACATCATCGTTTGGATGAATAAAGGGCGTTCCTTTGCCCAATTTATTTCCTTGTAATACGTGTGCTCTATTAGAAACCACTTCGTTCACATTCATGTTTGATTGTGTGCCCGATCCGGTTTGCCAAATTACCAAGGGAAATTGGTCGGCAAGTGCACCTTCTAAAATCTCATCACATACCTTAGCTATTAAGTCTCTTTTTTCTGCAGACAGCACACCACAATCGGTATTGGTATAGGCCGCCGCCTTTTTTAGGTAGGCAAAGGCTTCAATAATTTCCGTTGGCATAGAAGCCTCTGGGCCAATTTTAAAGTTGTTTCGTGAGCGCTCGGTTTGCGCTCCCCAATAGCTATCGGCAGGTACTTGTACCTCTCCCATAGTGTCGTGTTCAATTCTGTAGTTCATGGCTAGGTTTTTAATAGCGCACAAATTTAACCTTTTTTATTCCAAACCCACGAAAGCAAAAGGGCTAAAATGTGTAAAAATCTTTTCGTTTTTTCCCCTCAATTATTTCTAATTTTCGCCCTTATTTTTCAGACTTAGTTTATGCGTTTTTCTTATTTCTTTTCTCTTTTTGTGCTGCTCGGTATTGGTTTTTTAGGTTCGTGTAGTTCGGCCCCTAAAAAAAGAACAGTAGAAGATGATCGCAACGATAGCTTGGCATTGGTGTTACACCCCGAAAAGGTAAGTAAACAGATAGATGCTTTTGTGGAGAAACTGCACCGAACCCGACAATTTAATGGCAATGTATTGGTAGCTCGTAAGGGGAAAATTATTTACGAGCGTGCCATTGGTTGGGCCGATTATCTACATCGCGATAGCCTAAAAATAAACTCTGTTTTCGAATTGGCCTCGGTTTCTAAACCCTTTACCGCTACTGCCATTATGCTTTTGGTAGAACAAGGAAAATTAAAATTAGACCAGAATGTAAAAGCCTTTTTTCCCGACTTTCCTTATGAGGGAATTACCATTCGTTTATTGTTGAGCCACCGCTCGGGCATGATGAACTACGTGTATTTTACCGACGATATTTGGAAAGAAAAGATGAACCCCATGAGCAACATGGATGTGATGAAGCTAATTGCGCAACATAAACCAGCTCCCTATGCTCAGCCAAACAGGGTGTTTCACTACAACAATTCCAACTTTATGGTATTGGGTGCCATTATTGAAAAGGTAACGGGAAAAAGCTATGCCAAATTTATGGAGGAGCGCATTTTTAAGCCACTGGGCATGAAAAATACGCATGTATATTCTACCACGGCGTTTAAAAAGATTCCGGTAGATGTAGTAGGTCACGATAAGGTGTGGCGACGTTCGGTGGTTCAAAACTTTTTAGATGGCCCCGTGGGCGATAAAGGAATTTACAGCACCATTCATGATTTGTATTTATTTGACCGAGCCTTGAGAGCGGGTAAAGTACTTCGAAAAGCTAGTTTAGATTCGGCCTATACTCCTCATAACCCGCTACAATACCGCCATTTTAGCTATGGATATGGATGGCGTTTGTTTGAAGCACCCAATCAACAGGTGGTGTACCACACGGGTTGGTGGCATGGATTTCGCCACATTTTTGTTCGTGATTTAAAAAACGACGTTACGATTATCTTTTTGAGTAACCTTACCAATGGTAGCTTGCTGGCCTTGGACGATTTGTATCATCTTATGCACGTACCGGTTATCCGCAGAAATGCGTACTCACACGAGGGGGTGTATATGGGCGGAGCCTCTGCCGATGCCGCAGACGATTAGTTTATAAACGATTGGTGTTTATATTCGCCAAACCCTTTTTTAGGGTGAATACTATGTAGTCACGGTTGCGGTGTAAACGCTCCATTAGGTGCGAAATTAAGGCTTCTTCTTTTCCTTCTTGAAAAAGTAAATCCTCTTCACCTAGGTGATTGTACTTGCGCTTTAATTTGATTTTTAAGCGTTGCCAATCGGATGTGCTAATATGTAGTTCGTTCATACCCCGCAAAAATAATATATTGATTGCAATTTGTAGCTGTTTTTATCTTGCTTTTTTAGCTCGGAAAACTCAGCTTACCCATGCTAAGGGCGGGCATAGCTCCGAGTGCGAAAGGCGTGCCCACGAGCGTTTCGTTAGCTAGTACGGCAAACAATACCGCTTCTTTTGCTTCCGAACGAATTCCGAGATTTTCTACAGTTTTGATTGGAGTGTTTGGAATGGCTTGTTGCAGCAGGCTCATTAAATGAGTGTTGTGTACTCCACCGCCACTGCAATATAAGCTTGTATTTTCTTTGATAAATGGGCCTAATTGCTGGGAAATGGCGCTTGCGGTAAAGTATGTAAGGGTAGCTAATAAATCTATAGCGCTAATGTGTGCAGCATGTTGAGCCGCTAGCTCCTTTACGATTTCTAAATTAAATAATTCGGGACCGGTAGATTTTGGCAAGGCTGCCCCAATAAAAGGGAGTTGCATAAGTGCCTCCAATAAGGCGTGGTTCACCCTGCCCAATTGAGCTAAGGTTCCTCCTTTATCGTAATCTTGCCCGAATTCTTTTTTTACCAACTGGTCTATTAGGGTATTTGCCGGGCCAAGATCACTAGCCAGAACATCTTCCGATTGCCCGTTCATTGCCAAGTAGGTAAAATTGGCAATTCCGCCTAAGTTCAACAAAATACGATGCTCTGCGGAACTGCTATACAGTAAATAATCGCCGTAAGGTACTAGAGGAGCACCCTCACCACCAAAGGCAATGTGTTTTTGTCTAAAATCGCTAAGGGTGAATATGCCTGTTTTAACCGCCAAGTGATCCCCATCGCCCAATTGTAGGGTGGCGTTACCAAAATAGCCCTGCTGGTGAAAATGTGCCGGAGCGTGGTACACGGTTTGTCCATGGCTAGCCAATACGTCCACCTCCGAAGGCGCTATGTTCCACTCGGCCAAAGCAGCCAGCACCAAATTAGCATGCTCTTGGGCAATGGCGCCATGTAAAAGAGTAAGTGTTTCTAAATCGACATTCTTTTTCGCAAAAACCTTACGCATACGTTCCTTAAACTCTTCTGCATAGGTGCTGGTTTTAAATTGCTCTATATCTACTTTAGTTTCTTTACCAGAGCCTTTTATGGTGCAGAGGGCAATGTCTAAGCCATCGAGCGATGTACCCGACATTAAACCCATAATTCTGCGCTCAGACTTTTGGCAAATACGTATTAGGTTTGATAGGTTTTTGTTCACAATAAACGAAGATACTAAAAAGCATTTCCGCTCGGTATATCTTGTAACCTTTACAATACAGCTTACTCTAAGATGTAGGATTTACCTATTTTTTTCAGACATTTAAGAATCAATCCCACTCAAATGAAGCATACACTCAAAATTTATCTTGTAGCACTCCTAGTTGCGGCATCGTTTACCGCCGGGGCACAAAACAAAGTCGCCGAAAAAAAGCCTAGTTCGGCTAGTCAAATTCTACCACTCGATCCTAATGTTAAAACCGGTCGTTTGGCCAATGGATTTACCTATTACATTCGAAAAAATGTGGAACCTAAAAATCGGGCAACGCTTTATTTAGCCAATAAAGTAGGTTCTATTTTAGAGAATGACGACCAGCAGGGTTTGGCTCACTTTATGGAGCATATGAGCTTTAATGGAACAAAGAATTATCCTAAAAACGCCCTCGTAAATTATTTACAAAAAGCAGGTGTTCGTTTTGGTGCCGATTTAAATGCTTATACCAGTTTTGATGAAACGGTATACCAATTACCCATTCCGACTGATGACCCTGAAGTGTTTAAAAACGGCATGCAAATTATGCGTGACTGGGCTCAAGATGCCAGCCTTGACGCCGAAGAAATTAACAAAGAACGTGGTGTGGTTTTAGAAGAAAAACGTTTAGGGAAAGGCGCATCACAGCGTATGCAACAGCAATATCTGCCGGTTTTGTTTAATGGCTCTAGATATGCAAATCGATTACCGATAGGCACCGAAGAGGTATTAAAAAACTTTAAGCCCGAAACCATTAAATCCTTTTATGTAGATTGGTATCGACCTGATTTACAAGCACTTATTGTGTTGGGAGATATTGATGTAGTGGCAGTAGAAAACCAAATTAAAACCCAGTTTGCCGATTTAAAAACTCCAGTTAAAGAAAAACCACGTACAAAGTATACCATTCCCTTAAGTGGTAAAAATCAATTCATAGCGGTTACCGATAAAGAATTTCCGGTAACTGTGGTGCAAATGATTATAAAACACCCAGAACAAGTTATTCGTACCGATGCCGACTACCGAGCAAGCATTGTACAGGCTTTATTTAATAGAATGATGCAAGCTCGTTTTGTGGAACTAACCAAACAAGCTAATCCTCCATTTTTACAAGCCGGTGGTAACATTGGTGGTTTCTTAGCCGGATTGGATGCCTTCACCCTATTTATGGTGGCTAAACCGGGTGAATTAGAGAAAGGGTTTAAAGCTGCGTTAACAGAATCGGAGCGCATTAAAAAATTTGGCTATACCCAAACCGAGTTAGATAGAGCTAAACAAGCCTACCTATTACAATTAGAATCGTCTTTTAAAGAAAAAGATAAAACCCAATCAGATTCTTATGTGAATGAATATTTACAACATTTCCTAAAAGGAGAGGCCTCTCCGGGTATTGCCTACGAATATGCATTGGCTCAGAAACAAACTCCGGGCATTAGCCTAGCCGAAGTGAATGACTTGGCTAAAAAATATATTGTAGATAAGAATCGTGACATCGTGTTGATGGGTCCAGAGAAAGATAAAGCCAATTTACCAACCGAGGCTACGGTAAGTACTTGGGCACAAAGTGTAGCTACCTCACCAATAGAAGCCTATGTAGATAAAGTGTCTGATAAACCCTTATTAGCGCTTAAGCCCCGAGCCGGAACCATAGTTTCTGAAACAAAGAGCCAAGAATTGGGCACTACTGAACTGGTATTTAGCAATGGGGTAAAAGCCATTTTAAAACCAACCGATTTTAAAAACGACGAGATTAGCTTTACTGCATTTAGTCCCGGCGGTACCTCTTTGTACAGTGATGCTGATTTTCAATCGGCCAGCAATGCAGCGGGTATTGTGCGTGCTAGCGGCTTAGCAGAATTTGACGCCTTGCAATTACCAAAATTATTAAGTGGTAAAAAAGTATCGGTTTCACCGTACATTACCGAACGTTCAGAGGGACTTTCTGGCTTTACCTCACCCAAAGATTTGGAAACAGCCCTTCAATTAAACTACCTATATTTTTCCGCACCTCGTAAAGATGCGGAAATCTTTAAGGGCTTAATTGCCCAACAAAAAGGGGCCCTAGCTAACCGAGAAAATGACCCGAATAGCGTGTATAGCGATACGGTTTCTGCGGTATTAGGAAATTATAATATCCGCCGTACTGGCCCTAGTTTGCAAAAGGTAGATCAAATCAAGCTGGATAGAGCTTTTGAGATTTACAAAGACCGCTTTGCCGATGCTAGCGATTTTACCTATGTGTTTGTGGGTAGTTTCGATGTAGAGAAAATAAAACCACTTCTTGCACAATATTTGGGTGGACTGCCTTCGCTAAAACGAGTAGAAAATGCTAAAGATTTAGGCATCAAAGCGCCAGCGGGTGTAGTAAAGAAAACTGTATATAAAGGCACCGAACCCAAATCAACCGTACGTTTGGTGTTTACCGGCGACTATACGTACAACGAAGAAAACAACACCCTATTAGACGCCCTGGGTGAAGTGTTGCAAATTAAATTAATTGAACGCCTGCGTGAAGACGAAGGTGGTGTATACAGCCCGGGTGCATTTTTTAATTACAACAAATACCCAAGCGGCCGTTACAACTTTACCATAGCCTTTGGTTGTGGTCCAGAAAATGTAGATAAATTAATAGCCGCTTCTTTTGATGAAATTGCCAAGATTCGTAAAAATGGTGCACAAGCGCTAGATATCGAAAAATTTGCAGCCGAAGAACGCCGTTCCACCGAGGTGCAATTAAAAGAAAACAGTTTCTGGTTGAGTTATTTGGTAAACCAATACCAAAACAACGAAGACCCTAAATTAATTCTAAGTCACCTAGATGCCTTAAAAGCAATTAGTCCAGAGGCATTAAAAGTTGCAGCCAATAAATACCTAAGTGGTAGCAATGTTATTCAGTTAGTATTGCAGCCAGAAAAAAAATAACTTAGGCTACTACTCCTCAAAAACCGGCCAAATTTTTGGCCGGTTTTTTTGTGCAATAAATTTCTGAAAGAGTGGTTTTATATAGAAAAATCACCTCGAGATGAAACTGCTTTTAGCACTTATTTTTTTGACTATGACCGAGATTACAAGCGCTCAGGTAGTTCGCTACCAAGATGAAAAAGGGAAGGCCCTAAGCCAAGCACAAGTAGATGCACTAGATAAAAAAAACCACGGTTTTTTAAGTTTAGAAATCGTGCAAGAGGGTCCACCTTTGAGGGTACAAGTGCGCCCCCCAAGTGCTGCCGAACTACAAACCCTCCAAAAATTACACCAGCAAGAAACCGCTGCCTTGCAAAAAAAGTGGCTCGATAAAAGCCTGCCTAGCTTTACCTTAGGCAGTACTAGCGATAAGCTTTTTACCAATAAAAATCTTGCAGGCCATGCCACCCTTTTATTTTTTTGGAGCAAAGCAGATTACCGTTCCATTGCGCAATTTCCCGCATTAAGCCGTTTGGTGTCTAGTCAGAAAGGAAAGCCCGTGCAGTTTTGGGCCCTTACATTTGAAGATGCAGTGCTCATAAAAGACTTTTTAAAACAGCACCCATTTCCCTTTACCCAATTGCCTGGTAACTTTTCTTTTGTGATGGAAGATATGGGCATTATGCAAACTCCAGTATACATGCTGTTAGATACTAAGGCAAAAATCAAATTTATAAGCACCGATACTCAAGCAAACATCGACCAAGTTTTGCTACCCGTTTTAGCTAAGTGGAACCATTAAAAATTTCTACTTTAGTAGTTCAATTTTAGCTATATGAACAAAACATACCTTATTAGCGGTGCCGGAAGTGGCATAGGCTTGGCCATGGCACAAAAACTTGCCGCCGGTGGCGATACGTGTATTTTACTGGGTAGAAATTTAGAGAGGCTACAAAAAGTAGTCGCTAAATTACCCGGCAATCATTCTGCTTTTCAGGCAGATGTTCGTTCTATTTCCGACTTACAAGCTGTGGCCAGTTTGTTAGAAGGGCAAGCCATACACGGCATTATTGCTAATGCTGGTGTGGGTGGCGAAAACGCCTGGGGTCCCGATGATCGCTGGACTGAAATTGTAGACACCAATTTAACGGGTACCTACCAATTGGTACAAAGTTTTTTGCCCAATTTGGCTTTAGCTAAAAGTACCTATACGCACATTATTATTACCTCTTCGGTATTGGCCCGTTTGGGGGTTGCCAATTACAGTGCCTATTGCGCCAGTAAGGCAGGCCTTTTGGGCTTAATGCGTTCTTGGGCGGTTCAGTTTGCTCCACAAAATATATTGGTAAATGCCATTTGCCCGGGTTGGGTAAACACAAACATGGCGCAAGAAGGTTTGCAGGGCATTGCCGATGGTTTGGGCATGAGCAAAGCGGAGTTTTACGATATTGCCATGCAAAGCGTACCGCTTAAAAAAATGAGTGAACCCGAAGAAATCGCCAATTTAGTAAGCTATTTACTCAACCAAGAATCTATCACCGGCCAAAGCATCGATATCAATTGCGGGTCGGTAATGAATAGCTAATTTGCCCTTACCGTTAAGCTGTTTGAAGGCTCACTTTCATTTTTAATGCGATCTAGGGCGCTTAGCACATAGGTATAACGCTTGCCCTTTTCGGCAGTTTGGTCTAGGAAAGAGCGTAACTCCTCATCAAAACTAATGTTAAGAATAGCACTTGCCCGATTGATATTTATTGATTCTCCATCATTAAAGCGGTAAATTACAAAACCACTGGCGGTGTCGCCATCTTTTGCAGGGCTGGGCGTTTGCCAAGTTAGGCTCACGCCATCTTTTGTGGCTAGGGCTTCGCTCAGTAGGGGTGCATTTGGTTTAAGAGCATCTAACCAAGGCATGGTAGGTGGTAACGCCGGATAGCGATAGAGATCGGTTTGTAAAGAATCGTTAAATCCGGCCAAATTATCTCTTAAGGATTTAGAACTAAAAAACACGGCACCTTGTGCATGTTCGTTTTCTCTTAAATACCTAATTTGTCGTGGGAGTTGGTTTTTATCCCGCCAACCTGGTTTATTTTCGGTAGCTCTATAGGCCCCAATACCTACATAAAAGTGTTTGCCAAAACTATTATCGGCCCACCAATCCACCAGTTTTTCGTAGGCGGCAGCGCTGTAATTAAACGGGAAATAGATCTGTGGATTTACGTAATCTATCCAACCCATTTTCACCCATTTTCTAGCATCGGCAAATAACTTACCATAGCCATCTAAGCCATTGGTTTGGGAGCCATCGGAGTCTTGAGATTTGTTTCGCCAAATACCAAAAGGGCTTATGCCAAACTTTACATAGGGCTTGGCATGATGTATGCTATCGGAAATGCTATGAATAAGGGTATCTACATTTTGTCGTCTCCAATCGTTTATGGAGCTAAAACCTTGGCTATATTGTTGAAACGTTTTTGCATCATTTAGTACCTGGTTAGGTTCCGGATAAGGGTAAAAATAGTCATCGAAATGCACCCCATCTATATCGTAATTACGCACCACGTCCATAATAATAGAAGTAATGTATTCGCGAACTTCGGGCAGGCCGGGGTTAAATAATTTTTTGCCACCATAGGTAATAAACCAATCGGGTTTTTGCTTGCTAATGTGTAGCGGGTGGGTGTGCGAATCTATCAAATCAAAGGTGGCCCTGTAGGGGTTAAACCAGGCATGCAATTCCATGCCCCGCTGGTGCGCTTCTTTTATAGCAAAACTTAAAGGATCGTAATATGGTTTTGGAGCTTTACCTTGTTGGCCTGTTAAAAACCTACTCCACTGCTCCATGCTTTGGCCATAAAAGGCATCGGCCGCCGGCCGTATTTGCAACATGACGGCGTTTATGCCGCTCTTTTGGTGCTGATCTAGAATGGCTATTAATTCTTTTTGTTGCTCTTCGCTACTTAAGCCAGCTTTCGATGGCCAATCGATATTTACTACGGTAGCTACCCAAACACCC
>JBJTNJ010000013.1:0-6769 GCA_046074005.1 Sphingobacteriaceae bacterium | reverse complement strand
TTTGAGATTGCCGGTAATGGCATAGGTTACAAACACCCCACTTGGTTTTAAGTACTTACACACCCTAGCCAAGGCCTCATCTGTCCACATTTCAGGTTGATGGATGGCGGCAAAGGCATCGAAATAAATCACATCTACTTGGCCCTGCATCTCAAAATTGGCCAATAAAGACTTTACCACGCTCAGGTTAATACCTGGGCAAATAGCGGTAGGTGTGGTAAATGTGGCTTTGTACTTGGCCAAAAATCCCTCCCAAATAGCCGCCTCTACAAACTGATCGTAACCTGTTTGCGCAAGTAGTGTTTCGGATAATGGATAAGCTTCTATAGCGGTATAGTCTAGTTGCAAGGATTTTTTTGCCGCATAATCTGCCGTTAACAAGAAATTTAAACCTGTACCCAAGCCCACTTCAAGTATACGCACGAAAGATTGAGGATTTTGCACTAAAAAATAGCCTAAACCCGATTCTAGAAATACATGCTTACTCTCTTGCAGTGCACCGTGTTTAGAATGATAGTGCTCTCCTACTTCGGGCTGAAATAAGGTATTGGAACCATCGGCGGTAGCCACTAAAAAAGGTACTTGCATAACCCCAAAGATACTAGCTAGGCACCTTTTTGCCTAATTATTTAAAATCGGGCTTTAGAATGATAAACAAAAGAATGAAAAAGAGGTACAGCAGCACTGGTAGCGTCGGTATAGCCAATACACAAATAGCTGCCAACAATTGGTTAAAATAAGTTTGCAAGATAATACCGAGTACTAACAAAAAGACCAATACTAGTAGAATGGTTACCAAAAGTCCCATGTCTTTGTTCGCATATTTCAAATTAAATAAGATGAAAACAATGAAACAGAAAGTAACGAATAACTCGATGCGGTAAATCCAAATCATATGCTATTAACTCAAGGCTTACGCACTTTAGTATTTGAGCATAAAAAAAGCCCCTGAAATCAGGGGCTTTTCTGAATTTATTTACCAAATTTTAATTCGGTCTTCGGGTTTTTTGTACAATTTATCGCCCGGCTGAATATTAAAGGCTTTATACCAAGCATCCATATTTACAGGAGCACCAATGGTACGGTATTCGCCCGGAGAGTGCGGATCGGTTACAATTAACTGAGCAGCGGTTTCAGGCAAAATGGTGGTACGCCACACTTGCGCCCAAGCCAAGAAAAAACGTTGATCTGGCGTAAAACCATCTACAGTTTTTCCAGCTTTCCATTCATCGGTCATTTTATAGGCTTCGTAAGCAGCGTTTAAACCGCCCAAATCACCAATATTTTCACCCATGGTTAATTTACCATTTACATGGATGGTATCTAACACGGTATAGGCATCAAACTGAGCTTGTAAGGCCTTGGCTTTTTCTTTAAACTTTGCTAAGTCTTCTGCAGTCCACCAGTTTTTCAGATTACCATCTTTATCGTATTGGCTACCAGAATCGTCGAAACCGTGAGAAATTTCGTGACCGATAACGGCCCCAATTCCACCATAGTTTACGGCATCATCGGCATTGGCATCAAAGAATGGGAATTGCAAAATACCTGCCGGGAATACAATCTCATTTAATACCGGATTGTAATACGCATTTACGGTAGGGGTACTCATGCCCCAACGGGTTTTATCTACCGGCTTACCTAATTGGCTTACCATATCGGCATAACCCCACACCGCAGCATTACGTAAATTTTGCAAGAAATTAGTTTTAGAAACAGCTAAGCCATCGTAGTTTTTAAATTGATCTGGATAGGCAATTTTAGGCGTAAAGGCATGCAATTTATCCAAGGCTTTCACTTTGGTTTCGGCACTCATCCAATCTAAATTTTTAATACGAATTTCGTAGGCCTTAATTAGGTTAGCCACCATTTGCTCCATACGGGCCTTGGCTTCTGGTTTAAATAGTTTTTCTACATACAATTGGCCCAACAATTCACCCAATGTTCCATCGGTTAATTGTGACATGCGTTGCCAACGAGGCGTTTGCACTTTTTGTCCGGTTAATACTTGTGTAAACGCAAAATTGGCATCTACAAAAGCAGAACTTAAATAGGGTGCCGATGTTTTTAGCACATTCCACTGCAAGTAGGTTTTCCAATCGCTTACCGGAGTGGCCACTAAAATAGCGTTTAAGTCCGTGAAAAATTTAGGAGCACCAACCAATATACTATCCTGGCCAGTTACCTTCATTTTAGGCAACAAGGCAGTCCAGTTAAGGTTTGGTGTTGTTTTAGCAAAATCGGCTACCGAAAATTTGTTGTAGGTTTTATACGGATCACGCATTTCTACTCGGCTCATTTGTGCCGCTGCCAACGATTTTTCAATCGCAAAAATAGTTTCGGCATTTTTCTTGGCTTGGTCTTCAGAGCTACCACTTAACACAAACAACTCCGTGATGTATTTTTTATAAGCATCCTGTATTTTAATGGTTCGAGCATCCGATTTTAAATAATAATCGCGATCGGGTAAGGTGGTTCCACCTTGACCAAGCTGGGCAATCATTTTAGTAGCTTGTTTACGGTCTTGGCCAACATAAAAGCTAAATAATGGAGAGCCCAAACCTTGCGTGCGCATAATGGCTGCTTCGCTAATAATATCGTTTAAGGTAGTGGCCGAAGCCGCTTTTGCCAATTCAGGCAAAATGGGTGTAGCACCTAACTTTTCGATCGCAATGCTATCCATGCCAGCGGCATAAAAATCACCTACACGGCGTTTTACTGAACCGGGTTTAGCCGTTTTATCATTCTCGGCATCAGCTAGAATAGTTTTAACGGCGTTGATATTGAAATCACGCAAAACATTAAAACTACCCCATCGAGTTTCTTTGGCAGGCACCGGATTATTTTTAATCCACGTACCGCTAGCATACATATTAAAGTCGTTACCCGGCTTATAACTGAGGTCCATGTTACTAGCATCAATAAATTTTTTCTTTGGAATTCTAGGCGAATCGTGTTGTGCCGAAGCTGATAATCCGCAGAACAAAGCCGCACTTAGCAGCCAATAAGGTGTGTATTTCATATCTTAATTTGTGCTTTTTATACTATGAAGATAAGAGTAAATTGAAGTGAAATGAAATTTTTCTCCTAAAAAAGCACACAAAAACCGTCGAAATTATTTGCTTAAATGCTATTTTTGCAGGCTTACAACCTAGAAATGAGTATATCCAAAACATACAACCCAAAAGAAGCAGAAGAAAAATGGTATAGCTACTGGCTGGAAAAGAAATTTTTCCGGTCGGTACCCGACGAGCGTGAGCCCTATACCATCGTTATTCCGCCGCCCAACGTAACGGGCGTATTGCACATGGGGCATATGCTAAACAATACCATCCAGGATGTATTAATTCGTAGAGCCCGTATGCAAGGCAAAAATGCTTGCTGGGTACCTGGCACCGACCATGCTTCTATTGCTACCGAAGCCAAAGTGGTAGCCATGCTCAAAGAAAAAGGCATTGAGAAAAAAGACTTAAGCAGACAAGAGTTTTTAGGCTATGCCTATGAATGGAAAGACAAATACGGAGGCATCATACTCAAACAATTAGAGAAATTAGGTGCTTCTTGCGATTGGGATCGCACCCGATTTACCATGGAAGAATCGCTCTCTGAAGCGGTTATTGATACGTTTATTCATTTATACAAAAAAGGCTGGATTTACCGCGGTGTACGCATGGTAAACTGGGATCCACAAGGAAAAACCGCCGTTTCTGACGAAGAGGTAATTCGTAAAGAAGTAAATCAGAAACTATACTACATTAACTACGCCATTTGTGGAGAGTCGGGCAAGTATTTAACTATTGCCACTACCCGACCGGAAACCATTATGGCCGATGCCGCTATTTGCATTCACCCGAACGATGAGCGCTATACGCACCTAAAAGGCAAAAAAGTGTTGGTACCCTTAATTAACCGCGAAATTCCGGTAATTGAAGACGAATACGTAAGCATGGACTTTGGTACCGGTTGCTTGAAAGTAACTCCGGCCCACGATTTAAACGATTACGAACTAGGCATAAAGCACAAATTAGCCGTAATCGATTTGCTAAATGAGGATGGCACGCTGAACGAAAAAGCCCAAATATTGGTAGGGGAAGATCGTTTTACTGCCCGCAAAAAAATTGCAGTACTTTTAGAAGAAGCCGGACATTTAGAAAAGGTAGAAGATAACAAATCGCAATTGGGCTATTCTGAGCGCACCGATGCCGTAATTGAGCCAAAACTATCGATGCAATGGTTTTGCAAGATGGACGAAATGGCCAAACCAGCCTTAGAGTATGTATTGGAAGGCGATGTGAAATTAATCCCCGAAAAATTCACCAATACCTACAAACATTGGATGGAAAACATGAAGGATTGGTGCATTAGCCGCCAATTATGGTGGGGACAACAAATTCCGGCTTGGTATTTACCTAATGGAGAGTTTGTAATTGCAAAAACTAAAGAAGAGGCTTTTGCCGAGGCGCAAAAACTAGATAATAGCATTCAATTAGCCGATTTAAAACAAGATGAAGACGTGGTAGATACTTGGTTTTCTTCTTGGCTATGGCCAATTTCTGTTTTCGACGGATTTAAGGACCCCGAAAACGAAGAAATTAACTACTACTACCCTACCAACGATTTGGTAACTGCACCCGAAATTCTGTTCTTCTGGGTAGCCCGTATGATTATGGCCGGCCATGAATTCCGTGGAAAAGCACCTTTTAAAAACGTGTATTTAACCGGTATTGTACGTGATAAAGTTGGACGTAAAATGTCTAAATCTTTAGGCAATTCGCCCGACCCAATAGATTTAATTGAGAAATACGGTGCCGATGGCGTACGTGTGGGTATGCTCTTGTGCTCTCCGGCAGGCAACGACTTAATGTTTGACGAAAGTTATTGCGAACAAGGCCGCAACTTCTCTAACAAAATTTGGAATGCCTTCCGCTTGGTAAAAGGTTGGGAAGTAGATGCTAGTTTGGCCTGCCCCAACGAACAAAGCATTGCCTGGTTTGAAAGTAATTTTAACCAAGCCTTACAACAAATTGAAGAAGATTTTAACAATTACCGCCTATCTGAAGCCCTCATGGGTATTTATAAATTGGTTTGGGACGATTTTTGTGCTTGGTACCTAGAAATGGTTAAACCAGCCTATCAGCAACCTATTGATAAGCGAAGCTATGAAGCTACTCTAATCTTCTTTGAACGCATTCTAAAACTAGTTCACCCATTTATGCCGTTCTTATCTGAAGAATTATGGCACGATGAGGTTTTCGGAGAACGAGGAGAACTAGACTGCTGCATTGTTGCTCCTTACCCTAAAGTAGGTGCCATTAATGGAGCCATCACTAAAGATTTCGAAAGCATACAGCAGGTAATTTCTGAGATTAGAAACATACGCAATACCAAACAAATTTCTCCTAAAGAGGCGCTTGATTTGCAGATTAAAGCAAATTCTACCATCGAATACCAAGGCTATGCAGGCATTATTAGCAAATTAGCCAATATTGCCAACATTAGCTTTGTAAACGATAAACCTGCCGGAGCCGCAGGCTTTATGGCCGGCACGGACGAGTTCTTTGTTCCATTAAGCCAAAACATTGATACCGACGCCGAAAAAGAGCGCATTGAAAAAGAATTAGACTATTTGTACGGATTTTTAAAATCGGTAGATGCAAAATTAAGCAACGAACGATTTGTGCAAAACGCAAAACCAGATGTGGTAGCCAATGAACAGCAGAAAAAAGCCGACGCCGAAGCAAAAATTGTATTATTAAAAGAAAATTTAGCTGCGCTATAAATCAGCGTAGATAGGCAATTCGGGGACAAATTGGTAGCTACTTTGCTCCCAGTTAAGCGAACAGCAATAATGGGCCAGGCCATTGCTTACCAGTAGCCAAGGCACTCGGTGAACGAAGTTATACCGGGCTATTTGGTCAAAAGTATCTTGGCTAATTTTCACCTTTGGAGCTTTACATTCTACCAATAAAACCTTTTCGCCGGCGGCATTAAACACCAATACATCGCTACGTTTTTGCATGCCATTGTAAGTTAAACCTCCTTCTAGTTGAATCAGGCCCTTGGGCACTTTTTTTTCTCGGACAAGAAATTGCACCACATGTTGTCGCACCCACTCTTCGGGTGTAAGCACCAAAAACTTTTTTCTTACTTCATCAAAAATAAACAAAGCACCTCCCTCTTCCTTTAATTTAAAGGGATACGATGGAAAAGCTAAAGGCGGTTGCTGGAAGGGTAACACAGCTGCTAATTTCAGAAAAAAATGGTAGAAATGGGGCTAAATAATTTGTAATTTGGCAGCAGTAATGACACTTACCGAAATCGTTAGAGATATAAAAGCCAGAAGTTTTAAACCCCTGTATTTAGTACATGGAGAAGAACCCTATTATATCGATAAAATAAGCGATTTAATAGAAAATACCGTTTTAAGCGATGCCGAAAAGGGCTTTAACCAAACCATTTTATACGGCAAAGAAACTGATATTGCCACCCTCCTAAACACTGTAAAACGCTATCCCATGATGAGCGATTACCAAGTGGTACTACTCAAGGAGGCCCAAGAAGTAAAATGGTTTGGTTAAACCCTCTCTCGGCTTCGTTTAATACCGTATTTTCTAATAAATCGCTTATTTTGTCGATATAATAGGGTTCTTCTCCATGTACTAAATACAGGGGTTTAAAACTTCTGGCTTTTATATCTCTAACGATTTCGGTAAGTGTCATTACTGCTGCCAAATTACAAATTATTTAGCCCCATTTCTACCATTTTTTT
>JBJTNJ010000012.1:0-12078 GCA_046074005.1 Sphingobacteriaceae bacterium | reverse complement strand
GGCTGCTGCAAGGATAAAAATGGAACGATTGTGTTTCATGTTTTATTAAGATTTAGTTTATGGTTTTAGCAAGATATTTTATGTACTCTGTTGGCGTGTCTGCCGCCTTCAAAATCCGTTTGTAAAAAGGCATCAGTAATGGCTTGTGCATCGGCTTCAGAAATGAAACGTGCTGGCAAGCACAATATATTTGCGTTATTGTGGGTGCGTGCCAACACGGCCAATTCTACGGTCCAGCAAATAGCTGCTCGTATGCCTTGGTGTTTATTGGCTGCCATGGCTACGCCATTGGCACTCCCGCAAATCAGGATACCTAAATCGGCTTCGCCACCCTCTACAGCTAAAGCTACGGGGTGTGCAAAGTCTGGGTAATCTACCGATTCGGTACCATAGGTGCCAAAATCTTTTAGTTTGTTTTGGCTTAGGTGTGCCAATAAGAGCTGCTTGTAGGCAAATCCGGCATGGTCGGCTCCGAGTGCTATGCGCATAGGTATTGTAGACATAACTCAAATGTAAATTTTTCTGAGTTAGCTTTTCGTAAAATTTTGATGATAATTTTTAAGCCTTAGTTTTTATAGAATTCGGCCTCTCGTTTTTTTCGCTTGCGATCTACTTTTGCAGATACCAGAATGCTTATTTCGTATAATACAAAGAGTGGGAAACTTACTGTAAGCATGGTAAATATATCGGGCGTTGGCGTTACCACGGCTGCAATAATTAAAATAAGTACGCTAGCATAGCTACGGTTTTTACGCATAAAGGTAGGGGTCATCATGCCTAGTTTTGATAAAATAAAGATGATGATGGGCAATTCGAATACAATACCGGTTCCCAAAGCTAAGGTAGCTACGGTAGAGAGGTAAGAATCTATGCTAATATTGTTAACAATAAGTTTGCTAACCGTGTAATTGGCCAAAAAGTTTACCGAAAGTGGGCAAATAATATAGTAGCCAAATAATATGCCCAAAATGAACAAAAGCGTAGCGAAAAATACAAAGCCGGTGGCCGATTTACGTTCTTTTTCGTGAAGTGCAGGTTTTACGAAGCGCCAAATTTCCCAAAGCAGGTACGGGAATCCTAAAATTAAGCCTACAATAAGTGCCGAGTTAATTTGCAGGGTAAATTGCCCGGCCATTTCGGTATTTATGATGTTAAATGGAATTTCCTTAATGCAAAAATCGGGGCCAAGGTTAAAGCGTTCGCCCAGTTGGCACATCATGCGGTAGGTCCAAAAATCAGGTTTTTTGGGCCCCATAATAATGGTATCGAAAATAAAATCGTAATAAACAAAAGCAAGGGAGGTAAATACCACAATAGCCAATGCGGCTCTAACCAAGTGCCAACGAAGTACGTCTAGATGTCCAAAAAAGGACATTTCGGCTTCGAGTGTAGCAGGCTTTCTCGTTTTTTTTGCAGTATCTTGTGTTTCTTCGCTCATTTGGAGCTGTAAAAATACCATTCTTTTGGTGCAGAATGGTATTTTCTTTTAGGTTGTATTAGCTTTTCATTTCAAAGGTTTCCATAAACTTGGTGGTGAAATTGCCGGCTCTAAAGTCGGGGTCTTTCATAAGTTGTAAATGGAAAGGAATGGTGGTTTTTACACCATCAATTACAAATTCGCTGAGCGCACGCTCCATGGTGCAAATGGCTTCTTCGCGGCTTTGTGCTACGCAAATGAGCTTGGCAATCATAGAATCGTAGTTGGCCGGAATTTGGTAGCCAGCATATACGTGGGTATCTACCCGTACGCCGTGTCCACCCGGAGAGTGAAAGTGTTTTATTAAGCCTGGTGCCGGGCGGAAGTTGTTGTAAGGATCTTCTGCATTAATACGACATTCAATGGCAAACATGCTTGGTTCGTAGTTTTTGCCAGTAATGGGTTCGCCGGCGGCTACTTTAATTTGTTCTTTAATAAGGTCGAAGTTGATTACTTCTTCGGTTACCGGGTGTTCTACTTGGATCCGAGTATTCATTTCCATGAAGTAGAAATTGCGGTGTTTATCTACCAAGAACTCGATGGTTCCGGCCCCTTCGTAATTTACGGCCTGTGCCCCTTTAATGGCTGCTTCGCCCATACGTTTGCGCAAATCGGCGGTCATAAACGGCGATGGAGATTCTTCTACCAACTTTTGGTGACGGCGTTGAATAGAGCAATCACGTTCAGAAAGGTGGCAAGCTTTGCCATATTGATCGCCAATGATTTGGATTTCAATGTGGCGTGGATCTTCAATATATTTTTCCAGGTATAAGCCGTCGTTGCCAAAGGCTGCTCCCGATTCTTGGCGGGCACTATCCCAGGCATTTTCGAATTCTTCATCTTTCCAAACTACCCGCATACCACGGCCACCACCACCAGCAGTTGCTTTTAAGATAACCGGATAGCCAATTTCGTTGGCAATTTTAATGCCTTGCGCCACATCGCTTAGTAAACCTTCAGAGCCTGGTATGGTAGGTACTCCGGCTTTTTTCATGGTTTCTTTGGCCGAGGCTTTATCGCCCATGCCGTTTATTTGCTCGGGGGTGGCACCAATAAATTTGATACCGTAATCTTGGCAAATGGCAGAAAACTTGGCATTTTCAGATAAAAAGCCATACCCTGGGTGAATGGCATCGGCATTGGTTAATTCTGCTGCCGAAATAATATTAGGGATACTTAAATAAGAATCTTTGCTGGGTGCCGGGCCAATACATACAGCCTCATCTGCAAAACGTACGTGTAAACTTTCGCGATCGGCAGTAGAGTATACCGCTACAGTTTTAATGCCCACTTCTTTACAGGTGCGGATAATACGTAGGGCAATTTCGCCACGGTTGGCAATTAATATTTTTTTGAACATGAGAATAGCGTTATCGGTTCGTTAATCGGTTATTAGTACAGATTTACGAATGAACTTATACGGGTTCTACTAAAAATAAAGGCTGATCAAACTCGATTGGGCTGGCGTTATCTACCAATACTTTTACAATGCGGCCTGAAATTTCGGCTTCAATTTCATTGAATAGTTTCATGGCTTCTACTACGCATAATACCTGGCCGGCCTTAATTTCGTCGCCCACGTTTACAAACGCAGGTTTATCTGGGCTGGCAGAGCGGTAGAATGTACCAATCATAGGCGATTTAATAGTCAGATAGTTATCTGATTCGCTAACTACAGGGGCTGCTGACGGAGCTGGAGCCGCTGGGCTTGCTGCTACTGGAGCCGGAGCTGCTGCTGCAGGTGCCGCTGCCGGAATGGTGGCAGTTACTAGCGTTGGCGCCTGATTGGTCTTTATGGTAATTTTGAAATCGTTTTCTTCGATAGAAACCTCATTTACACCTGATTTTTGTACAAATTTGATGAGATCTTGAATTTCTTTAATATCCATTTTTTATGTGTTGAATCAATTTATTAAAACCTTCTTGGGTTCAAATTTAAGATAATTATTTAAAATAGGTTTTTCCTAGCTTAATAAGCCCACTTTAGGTATACCGAGCCCCAGGTAAAACCACCTCCAAATGCCGCCAAAATGAGGGTGTCGCCTTTTTTTAAGTTCGATTCCCAATCGTTTAAGCATAACGGAATAGTTCCGTTGGTGGTATTGCCGTATTTTTCGATATTTACCATTACTTTTTCGGGGCCTACGCCCATGCGGTTGGCGGTAGCATCAATAATGCGTTTATTGGCTTGGTGTGGAACTAGCCAGGCTACATCATCGGCTGTTAGCTGGTTACGCTCCATAATTTCTGCGGCAACATCGGCCATATTGGTTACGGCAAACTTAAATACGGCTTGGCCTTCTTGGTAGGCATAGTGTTCTTTGGCATCCACAGTTTCGTGGCTAGCCGGATTGGCCGAGCCACCTGCTTTCATATTTAAATATTGTCCGCCGGAACCATCGCTCTTTAGAATGGCATCTTGTATGCCTAAACCCTCGGTATTGGGCTCCAGCAATACCGCACCGCAACCATCGCCAAAAATAATGCAGGTGGCACGGTCTTCGTAATTAATAATAGACGACATTTTATCGCCCCCTATTACCAATACTTTCTGGTGTTTACCCGATTCTATGAACTGAGAGCCGGTGGTTAAACCATAAATAAAGCCCGAACAGGCAGCATTTAAATCGAAGCCCCAGGCATTTTTAGCCCCAATTTTATCGGCTAAAATATTGGCCGATGCCGGGAAAGGCATATCGGGGGTGGTGGTACAGAAAATAATTAGATCTATTTCTTCGGCGCTAATGCCTCTTTTTTTGAGTAAGCCTTGAACGGCAGGTACGGCCATATCGGAAGTGCCGAGGCCTTTGCCTTTTAAAATACGACGTTCTTTGATTCCGGTTCTACTTACAATCCACTCGTCGTTGGTATCTACCATTTTTTCGAGTTCGGTATTGCTTAATACATAGTCGGGAACATAGGCGTTTACTGCGGTAATGGCCGCACGAATTTTTTGCATAAAGTTGGGGGATTTATGAAGTAAATGCAGCCTTAATTTTGTCTACCAATTTCGACTCTATCATGGTTTTAGACAGCAAAATCATATTTTTAATAGCCTCTGGGCTAGAAATGCCGTGGCCTATAATTACCGGAGCGTTTACCCCTAAAATAGGGCTGCCTCCGTATTGTTCGTAGTTAAAGCGATCGAAAAATTCGTCTTTAAATCCTTTTTTAAGCGTTAGAATATAGAAGGTTTCGGCTAGTTTTAGCATCACGTTTCCGGTAAAGCCATCGCACACAATTACATCGGCTTTCTCGTTAAATAAATCGCGGCCTTCTATATTACCTGTAAAATTGATGTTTTTTTGTTCTTTTAAGAGCGTAAAAGCGGCTTGGCTTACCAAGTTTCCTTTTTCTTCCTCTTCGCCAATGTTCATTAAACCTACTTTAGGATTACTAATGCCGTAAACGGCTTCTGCAAAAATGCTCCCTAGCACACCAAATTGTGTCAATACTTCGGGTTTGCAATCGGCGTTGGCACCAACATCAAGCATAATTCCGAAGCCGTTTTTTAATTTAGGTACGTTGGTGGCAATGGCTGGGCGCTGAACACCGTCAATGGCCCGTACGCTAAACATAGAGCCTACTAACATGGCTCCGGTGTTTCCGGCCGAAGCAAAAGAATCTATTTTTCCTTCTTTTAGGTATTGAAAACCAACAGAAATGCTGGAATTTGGCTTTTGGGTGATGGCTTTGGTTGGGTGTTCACCCATGCTAATCACTTCGGTGCAATGAACAAATTCAAAGCACGAGGGGTCAAGTTGCTGTTCGGCTAAAATAGGGAGCGCTTGCTCGGTATCGCCAAATAACACAATTTTTTGATCGGGGGTTAAGACTTGCTGGGCTGCAATAGCCCCCAAAACAGCTGCTTTGGGAGCATAATCTCCACCCATGAAATCTAAGCCAATTTTCATTTCAGAAAATTAAACTTAAGCAATACTGGTGTTTTCGATTACTAATTTACCTCTGTAATACAAATTGCCGTCAACGTTGTATGCACGGTGAGGTAAATGAACTGCACCAGTTGTTTTGCAAGTAAACAGGGTTGGAGCCTCTGCTTTGTAATGCGTTCTTCTTTTATCTCTTCTTGATTTCGAGATTTTCCGTTTTGGATGTGCCATAGCTTCCTGTTATTTATTCTTGTTAGTAATATTTTTTAGGGCTTCCCAACGGGGGTCGGCCAATGCTTCTGTTTTTTCTTCTGGTGCTGCCATTTTTTTCAGCGTATCTAGCATTTCTGCATCGCACCAGGTCGTTTTTCCTTCTTCTTTACAGCGGTTAAAGGCCGGAACGGCTAACATAATGTATTCGTAAATTAAACCCGATACATCTAGTTCGTTCTCGTTTTTGTTTAGTACAATAAGGTCGTCAACATTGTCTTCTAACAGCTCATCGTTGCTAAACTTTACAATTTCTTGTTGCTCTACATGCAAGGGTGTTGGAAAATCGGCCAAACACACATCGCAATTCTGATAAATTTCGCCATCAATTCGAAAATTAAGCACCAACATGGTTTCTTGTTTATCAAATTCTAGGGCTACTTTCAGGGAGCCTTTTTGTACTAAGGAATACTCAAATTCTTTAAAAAATTGTTCGTTTATATCGTATTCGAACAAATGTTTCCCGATTTTAAGGCCGGAGAATGGAATTCGGTATTGCTGTAAAAATTTCAAAGCACGACAGTTAAGCCTGCAAATTTAGGAAAAATTATTCTAAGCAGAAACAGTTTTTTGGAAAAAGAAGGTCTTGGCTTAATCGCGGTCTTTAGAAAGTTTGCTCACCTTTAAAGGGTTGGCCGTTAAAGATGCATTTTCCCTGCGATTCTTAACAATATGAATGGCCGCAAATACGGCTTCCCTGAAAGATCCGGCGTCGGCCTGATTTTTACCTGCTAAATCGTATGCAGTTCCATGATCGGGAGAGGTGCGTACCACCGGCAAACCAGCGGTAAAGTTTACTCCTTGGTGGAAGGCTAGTTGTTTGAACGGAACTAAGCCTTGATCGTGGTACATAGCCAATACGGCATCAAATTTTTTCCAACTTTGACTGGCAAAAAATCCATCGGCCGGATAGGGCCCAAAGGCCAATAATCCGTTTTTGGTAGCTTCGGCAATGGCCGGAGCAATAATGTTTTCCTCTTCTTTGCCCAATAGACCAGAATCGCCGGCGTGCGGGTTTAGGCCTAGTACTGCAATTTTGGGTTTTTCAATCCAAAAGTCTCCTTTTAAGCTTTGGTTAATGAGTGCCAATTTGCTTAAAATTTTCTCTTTAGTAATGCTTTTAGGAACGTCGCTTAGGGGAATGTGTCCGGTAACTACGCCCACCCGTAGCTCTTCGCCTAATAAGAGCATGAGCGAATCAGAAGCACCTGCTTTGGCTTGAATATATTCGGTATGCCCGGCAAAGGTAAAGGCTTCGTTTTGTATGTTTTGTTTATTAATTGGAGCAGTAACTAGGGCGTCAATTTCGCCGGCTATTAAATCGTTGGTGGCTCTTTCTAGCGATAGAAAAGCATATTTTCCACCGGTTTCGTTGGCTTCACCTAGGTCAATTTTTACATCTTCTTCCCAGCAATTAATCATATTGGGTTTGCGGTGATGAGCATCGGCCGCTTGGTTAATTACGTTGAAGCTGAAATCGTCTATACCTATGGTTTTACGATGAAAAGAAGCCACTTTGGTTTGGCCATATACAATAGGTGTACAATAATCGAAGATGCGTTTATCTACCAAGGTTTTGATAATCACCTCTAAGCCGATGCCGTTTACATCGCCTATGGAAATTCCTATTTTGATTTTATCGCTCATACGTTCCGTCGAATTTCATCGAATTTTGGTGCAAATTACGGATTTGACGGCAATGTTCGTCAAATACTCCCTAAACTTTGCTTATTTTGCCCCAAATTTACGCCCAATGAGTTTGGTAAGAGCCAAGAAACAATTAGGACAACACTTTTTAACCGACAAAAATATTGCCGAGAAAATTGTGAACAGCCTGCAGCTGTCCGAATCGGTACAGCACGTGTTAGAAGTGGGGCCTGGTATGGGTATTTTATCCGATTTTTTATTTCAACAAAAAGCATTTGAAACGCATTTAATAGATATTGATACGGAGTCTATTGCCTTTTTACACAAAAAATATCCAGAAGCGGGTGAGCGTATACTTTCGGGCGATTTTTTACAATACGATTTTTCTGCTATTACCGAGAGCACACTGGCCATTATTGGTAATTTCCCCTATAATATTTCTTCGCAAATATTGTTCAAAGTATTAGATAACCGCCAGCAAGTACAGCAAGTGGTGGGCATGTTTCAGAAAGAAGTTGCTGAGCGTTGTGCAGCCAAAGCCGGGACTAAAGAATACGGCATTTTAAGTGTGTTTCTGCAAGCGTATTACACGGTTGAGTATCTGTTTACGGTAAAAGCCGGGGTATTTAATCCACCGCCCAAAGTAGTATCGGCGGTTATTCGCTTAACTCGTAATGAGGTGGCTACGCTCAATTGCGACGAGGTGCTGTTTTGGAAAGTAGTAAAAGCCGGTTTTAATCAGCGCCGCAAGACTTTGCGAAATGCCTTATCGGGCATTATTGCCAAAGATAAATTAGCGGCCGATGAGCCTCTGTTAGAACTAAGAGCCGAGCGCTTAACCGTAGCCAATTTTGTAACGTTAACACAATTAATACAAGCAGCCAATGCCCGCTAAACGCCTTTTAATTGTAGATGATTTGCATCCGCTTTTTAAACAAGAAGCAGAAGCCTTGGGCTATAAGGTAAGCAACGAACCATCAATTTCTCGTGAGCAAGCCTTAGCGTTAATTACAGATTGTGAGGGTTTAGCCATACGTACGAAGTTTAAGGTAGATAAAGAATTTATTGATGCTGCTCCGCAATTAAAATGGATTGCCCGTGCCGGTGCCGGTATGGATAATGTAGACGAAGCCTATGCCCAGTCTAAAGGTATTACTTGTATAAATGCTCCCGAAGGCAATGCTGATGCGGTAGGAGAACATACGGTGGGCATGCTATTAACTTTGCTAAATAAGTTTCGCCAAGCCGATATGCAGGTTCGTAATGGTGTTTGGAATAGAGAGGCCAACAGAGGTTGGGAATTGAAAGGCCGCACCGTAGGCATCATTGGCTATGGCCATATGGGGCAATCTTTTGCCCAAAAATTACAGGGTTTTGGCGTACAAGTTATTGCTTATGATAAATATAAAACTGATTTTTCAGATGCTTTTGCCAAAGAGGTAAGCATGGAAGAAATTGTAAAGCACAGTGATGTATTGAGCTTGCACGTGCCCCTTACCCGAGAAACGAAATACTTAGTGAACCAAGAATATTTGTTCCATTTTCGCAAACCGATCTTCTTATTAAATACCTCAAGAGGCGAAGTGTTAGATACGCTTGCGCTTTTAAAAACGTTGAAAGATGGTAAGGTGTTGGGTGCCGGTTTAGATGTGTTAGAAACTGAGAAATTCCCCGCTCTGGGAGAGCAAACATGGTATCCCGAGTTGGTAGCGCAGCCCAACGTACTCTTAAGTCCACACGTGGCCGGCTGGACCCAAGAGTCGTACCGCAAAATATCGGAAGTATTGGCACAGAAGCTAAAAAATTTGCAAATTTAAGTAGCTAGTTTTATCTTCGTATATACCAAACAAGACTATATCGGCCCTGTCGACATAGTCTTGTTTGTTTTTAATAGAACCCCTAAGTTTAACGAGATGGCAGAGATTACGTATTATACCAAAGAAGGTATAGAAAAGCTGAAACAAGAATTGCACGAATTGTGCACAGAAGGCCGTGCGCAAATAGCTAAAGCCATAGCCGAAGCTCGAGATAAAGGCGATTTGTCTGAAAATGCCGAATACGATGCCGCAAAAGAGGCCCAAGGCCACCATGAGAGCAAAATTTCGAAATTAAAAAATGTATTGGCTAACGCCCGTGTTATTGACGAATCGAAATTAGATGTTTCCAAAGTATTGGCCCTTTCTATCGTGAAAATAAAAAATACAAATAATGGTGCCGAAATGACCTATCAATTGGTTCCGGAAAGCGAAGCTGATTTAAAAACGGGTAAAATATCTGTAAAATCGCCTATTGCTCAAGGTTTATTAGGTAAATCGGTAGGCGATAAAGTGGAAATTACCGTGCCAGCCGGAACCATTGAATTCGAAATCGTAGAAATTAGCCGCTAGTATGAGCATCTTTTCAAAAATTATTTCTGGCGAAATTTCGGCACATAAAGTTGCCGAAACTAGCGATTTTTTAGCTTTTTTAGATATCAGCCCCTTGGTAGAAGGCCATGTATTGGTTATCCCTAAAAAGGAAGTGGATTATATTTTTGATCTAGATGATGAAACCTACGCTGGCCTCCTAATTTTCGCTAAGATTGTTGCCGAAGGGATAAAAAAAGCTATTCCGTGTAAAAAAGTAGGTGTTTCAGTTATAGGCTTAGAGGTAGCACATGCACACGTACACTTAATTCCTATGAATGCGGTAAGCGATATGAATTTTAGCCGTGAAAAATTAAGCCCCAGTGCCGAAAAATTGGCCGAAACTGCTCAAAAAATTAGAGCAGCACTTAGCTAATTCGTTTTTCGTTTGCTTTGGCAAAAGCCGCCCAACCCGAATAACTTTTTCCGTTTCCGCCCGTATCGTTTCGCTGAAAAGCATGGCAAACCGCCACAGCCAACCCATCGGTAGCATCTAAAAACTCGGGGGTTTCGTTAAATTTTAAGAGTGTTTTAAGCATGGCAGCCACTTGTTCTTTGCTGGCATTTCCATTGCCGGTAATGGCTTGTTTTATTTTTCGGGGCGAATATTCTATGATGGCTAAATTTCTAGCCAACCCTGCTGCCATAGCTACCCCTTGTGCTCTGCCTAATTTTAACATTACCTGCACATTTTTTCCGTAAAAGGGAGCTTCAATGGCCAAGCAATCGGGGTGGTACTGGTCTACAATGGCTAAGGTGCGTTCAAAAATACGCTGCAACTTAAGCGGATGGTCTGTTAAATCATCTAAACGGATAACCCCCATGGTGAGCAGTTCTAGTTTAGAGTTTACCTCTTTAATAAGACCATATCCCAGAATATTGGTCCCAGGGTCAATCCCTAAAATAATTCGTTCTTTGGCTAGGTCTTTGCTCATTACGCACAATAATACCCAATTTATAGTGGCTAAACCAATCTCTTCGGCTAAATTTTTTCTATCTTCAAGCAATGCTTTTAGCCTACCACCAAGAGAAATTACTAGAAGCCGGTTGCGATGAGGCCGGCCGTGGCTGTTTGGCCGGCCCGGTATTTGCCGCAGCGGTTATTTTGCCCAAGACTTTCCAACATTCTTTACTTAACGACTCTAAAAAGTTAAGCGATAAACAACGTTTTGAGTTACGAAAAGTGGTGGAGGAGCAGGCGCTAGCTTTTGCAGTGGCTCAGGTAGATCATGCCGAAATTGATAAAATAAATATCCTGCAAGCCTCTATTTTGGCCATGCATCGGGCATTAGACCAACTGAACTTACGGCCCGAATTTATTTTGGTAGATGGCAATCGATTTAAAAAATACCAAAACCTGCCCCACGAATGTATGGTAAAAGGCGACGGCCGCTATTTTTCTATCGCGGCAGCCTCTATTTTGGCTAAAACCTACCGCGATGAGTATATGGACCAATTGGCCGCTGACTTTCCGCAATACGATTGGTTGAATAATAAGGGCTATCCCACGGCTAAACATCGCGAAGCAGTATTAAAACACGGTTTTTCTCCTTACCACCGCCGCACATTTAAAGTATCTGATCCGCAGTTATCTATTTTTGGCTAAGCCTTCACCGCTTTTTCGTATTTTCGCACAAATTTATCGCTCATGAAAAACACCGCTTTAAGCAATACTCATATCGCACTAGGTGCCAAAATGGTTCCTTTTGCTGGATACAACATGCCTGTACAATACGCCGGTATTAACGCCGAGCACGAAACCGTGCGTACGGCAGTAGGCGTATTTGATGTAAGCCACATGGGCGAATTTATTTTAAAAGGCGAAGGTGCCTTAGACTTAATACAAAAAGTATGCTCTAACGATGCCTCTAAATTATACGATGGTAAAGTACAATATTCGTGCTTGCCAAATGAGCAAGGGGGTATTGTAGACGATTTATTGGTATACCGCATAGACGAAAAAACGTACATGTTGGTGGTAAATGCCTCTAATATTGAAAAAGATTGGGAGTGGATTTCGAAGTTTAATACCTACGGTGTAGATATGAAAAACATTTCAGATCGCACCTCTTTATTGGCGGTACAGGGCCCCAAAGCGGCAGCGGCTTTACAGTCGTTAACCGATACCGATTTAGCCGCCATGGAGTATTACACGTTTGTAAAAGGCACGTTTGCTGGGGTTGAAAACGTGGTGATTTCGGCTACGGGTTATACCGGCGCCGGTGGCTTTGAATTGTATTTTGATAACGAACATGCTGATAAAATTTGGAAAGCTATTTTCGAAGCCGGTGCTTCGTTTGGCATTGAGCCTATTGGTTTGGGTGCTCGTGATACCTTGCGTTTAGAAATGGGTTTCTGCCTATACGGAAACGATATTGATGACAGCACT
>JBJTNJ010000011.1:0-8462 GCA_046074005.1 Sphingobacteriaceae bacterium | reverse complement strand
TTTGTTCTTTATCAAAATGCCTACGGTAAAGATCCAGTTGGCGTACAAATTGAGAAAACACCAATACTTTATGCCCATTGGCTAAAATATGGTCGAGTGTGTGAATGACGTTCTCAAATTTACCCGATTCGCCCGAAAAATCGGGCTGAATTAGGAGCGGGTGATTGGCAATTTGGCGGAGCTTAGTTAAACCTTGCAATACCTCTACTTGTTTTTTGGCTACCGTGCCATCGGCAATGCTTTGTAATAATTCGTTCCGATAACTCGATTTCACCTCTTCGTACACGCTGGCTTGCTCGGTACTCATTTCGCAATAAAACACATGTTCGGTTTTGGGCGGTAACTCGGTAGCTACTTGGTCTTTGGTGCGGCGTAATACAAAAGGCTTAATAAGTGCTTGTAGTTTTTGCGCCTTTTCTTCATCCTTCTTTTTTTCAATGGGGTACACAAATTCCTCTTGAAAATAATGTTGCGATCCCAATAAGCCCGGGTTTATGAACGACATCTGGGTCCACAAATCATTTACCGAGTTTTCAATTGGAGTTCCACTCAAAATCAATCGATGTTTCGATTTAAACTGACGAATAGCCTTAAATGCTTTTGAAGCGGCATTCTTAATATTTTGGCTTTCATCTAATATGATGTAGTAGAAATAGAATTCACTCAATAAGTCGGCATCTACCCGGCTAATACCGTAGGTGCTCAGCACTACATCGTATTGCGCAAACTGACTCATATCTTTGTTTCTTAGGGCACCGGTGTACACTAAAATTTTAAGTTTAGGTGCAAATTTGGTAGCTTCTCGTTCCCAATTATAAATGAGAGAGGTAGGCATAATAATAAGGGAGGTGGCCCTTTCTTCCGGATGCTCTTCTTTTACTTGTTGAAGCAGAGCCAGGGCTTGCACGGTTTTCCCCAAACCCATATCGTCGGCAAGGCAGCCACCAAAGCGGTATTTGCGTAAGAAATTAAACCAATGGTAGCCCGCTTCTTGGTAGGAGCGCAGGGTTCCCTTAAACCCTTTGGGCATGGCCACTGCTTCAATACCTTCAAAATTGGCTAATTTTTGCAATTTGCGGTCCATGCTAATGGCCGCCAATTCTGAGTGGGCAATTTCGTTTACCAAGCCCACATGGTGTTTTTTTAGTTTTAGCTCGTGTTTACCCTCACTAAAATGAAAGAGATTGCTGTACTGACTAAACCATTTTTCGGGTATGATGGCAATTTCACCTCCCGGTAAGGTAAATTCTTTTATTCGTTTCAAAATATGGTTTTTGAGTGCCATAAAAGGTATCTCGTAGGGGCCAAACCATACGGTAGCCTCAATATCAAACCAATCGTTACTTTCCTTTACTTCTAAATTAATTCGGCTACTTCCGAGCACAAATGTTTTGGCACCGCCACTTTGTTCGAGCACAAAACCTTGGAATACCAGCCAATCGTGGTGGGTGTTAATCCACTCAATAGGGCTTATATTTTCTTCTTGGTTCGTGTTTGCTTCTAGGTGCGCAAACAAACCACCTACCGGTCTAAGCCCCTGTTCTACCAGTGCATCAATTTTAGTTTTCTCCCAAGTAAACGACCGTTTTACCCTATGAAAAATACTTTCTTCCCCTTTTTGCTCCAACCGTACCGATACTTTTTTGCCGGTATCGGCCTGAAATACGTAATTCCCATATTTAAAATGTAGCTGGAGTTGGGTAAAATCGCCCACTTGAACGACCTTTAAAACAGGTACTGCTTCGTAGCGTTCTGTGAGAATACTAAAACCCTCGGCATATACGTGGTGTTTCTCGATAAGGGGGGCTACAAATTTTTCAAAATAGGTTTTTTCCGAAGCTCTAGGAATAGCAATGAAACGTTTATTTAAGAAGGGTTGTAATTTTTTCCCCTCAATATCGTCTTCAAAAAAGTAGAGCATGTTTTCTACCAAGAGCCACGCTGGTTGGTTACAAACCACTTGCGCCTCTTTAAACATAAATTCGATGCGTTGCCCCTGATATTTAATGGTAGGAAAATAGCGGGTTTCGGTTTCGTTTCGTCTAAAATGGAACAACACCGTAGCCCCTTCAGAGGCTAGTTGTATGCGTTTTTCTACCGGCCAGCCTTCTTTGCCCATCAGGTATAAAGGCTTGTTGCCCAATAGTGCCAGGGCTTCCACTAATTTTTTCTCAATTTTTGGCCGATATACCTCGAATAATTGAGGCGTAAATACTTTGGAGAAAAACTCAACCGGGCGTATGCTTTTTTTGTAGTATTTCTTTATAAGGTAGGTTTGCTCTATTTCCTCCAAGAGTTTAATTAGCACATAATCGCTTTCATCCAATATAGAGGCAAACTCTTTGGCGGTATTGCTAAATAAACGTTGGTAGGTAAGCGAAAAACTTCCGTTGGCGTTTAACTGCACCACGTGGGGTTCAATTAAATAACCTAGGTATTCGTGTTTGCAAAGTGCATATACGAGTTTGCAGGGTTTATCGCTTTGTAGACGGAGCATGTAGATACAAAATTTTCAGAAGGTAACACTGAAAAAAATGCTAAATCTAAGCTATTTTGCTTGGAAAGCAAAGTTTTTATTGCTGAATATCGCCCTCGAAGGCTAAGATAGCCGGCCCCTCTAAAAATACGTTGGTAAAGGTAATACCATTAAAGGTAAAGCGAACATTGAGCCTTCCCCCACGTACAGAGATAGGCGTATTGTGTGTACCAATGAGCCCCTTTTCTTTGGCCATAGCTAAGGCCACTGCCGTAACGCCGGTGCCACAGGCCAAGGTTTCATCTTCAACGCCACGTTCGTAGGTGCGTACCGCGTAGCCTGTATGTTCTTCTTCAATAAAATTTACATTGATGCCTTTTTCGGTATAAGTGCTATTGTAGCGAATGGCTTTTCCGCAGCTAACTACATCTAGTTGTGCCAAATTTTGTACGCTACGTACATAATGCGGAGAGCCGGTATTGAGTACCCAAGCTTCGCCATCTTTCTCTAGTACCGATACGTCAATCATTTGCAAACTTACCCACTTACCATCGTCGCTAATGTGGGCATAGTGAGGCCCATCTACTGCCAAAAAGGTAGTTTCTTTACTAATAACACCCAACTTTTTGGCAAAAGCCACCGCACAACGCCCGCCATTGCCACACATGCTGCTTGGCTGGCCATCGGCATTATAATACACCATTTCAAAATCAAAATCGGGGTGGCTTTGGAGCAAAATAAGGCCATCGCCCCCTACTCCAAAACGGCGGTCGCACAAGCCTTGTACCCAACTAGGCTCTTGGTGATTTATCGCTCCCAATCGGTTGTCGAATACGACAAAATCGTTACCTGCACCTTGATATTTGTAAAAATGAAGCATTGCCATAACGCTACAAGAGTACAAATTTTTACCCAAAAAAGAGTATTTTAAGTGTTTGTACGTTTGCTAATAAGGTCTTTAACATAATTTAACAATTTTATGGGGTTTGGGGTGTAGGAAATAAGCCCCTACTCATAGTAAATTTGACTACATAAATAAAAATAACAGTTATGGATATGAAAAAATATGGATTTATGCTGCTTACCGCCTGCCTGGGTGGAGCAGTTGCGCTAGGAGCTTACAAATTGGTAGAAACCAAGGTGGCCGATGGTACTTCTTTAGAAGAAAAGCAAAAAGTATACTTTGCCAGCAATCCTACGGGAGCCATTTCTTCCACCGGAAATCCCGATTTCACCCAAGCTGCCGCTCTAGTTACCCCGGCGGTAGTACACATTAAAACCACATATTCCGGTTCTAATAGAAGTATGGGTGCCGATCCGTTTGAAGACATGTTCCAAGATTTTTTCGGACGTCGTCGTCCGCAACAACCCGCACAACCACAAATGGCCTCAGGCTCTGGCGTCATCTTATCAGAAGATGGATACATTGTAACCAATAACCACGTGGTAGAAGATGCCACCAAAATAGAAGTGATTTTAAACGATAAGCGATCTTTTCAGGCTAAAGTAATAGGCCGCGATCCGAATACCGATTTGGCTTTGTTGAAAGTAGCTGCTAAAGGCTTACCTATTGTAAAAATGGGTAATTCAGACGATGTGCGTGTAGGCGAATGGGTATTAGCCGTAGGAAATCCCTTTAACTTAACCTCTACCGTTACCGCTGGTATTGTAAGTGCTAAGGCTCGTGCCATCGGTATTTTAGGCGATGGCCAGGATCCGGCTATATCTAAAAGCCGCCCCATCGAATCGTTTATACAAACCGATGCTGCCATTAATCGTGGCAATAGCGGCGGTGCTTTGGTAAATACCAATGGAGAGTTAATTGGTATTAATGCTGCCATTGCTTCTCAAACCGGAAACTATGAAGGGTATGGATTTGCTATTCCTATTAATTTGGCCAAAAAAGTGCTAGACGATTTTCAAAAATTCGGTTCGGTACAACGAGGCTTTTTAGGCATTCAAATTGGCGAAGTTGATGCAGATTTAGCTGAGAAAAAAGGACTAAAATCTACCCAAGGAGTGTATGTAGATAAAGTAGTAGATGGTGGTGCCGCCGATGCTGCGGGTGTGAAAGAAGGGGATGTAATTATTAAACTCGACAATGTTGCGGTAAATGCCTCTTCTGAATTACAAGAGCAAGTTGGCCGCCACCGTCCGGGTGATAAAATTGCCATTTCTTTGGTGCGTAACGGTGTCGAAAAAACCCTTACTGCTGTGCTAAAGGCTGATGAAGGGGCCAAGTTCGCTTCGTCAAAATCTTCAGAAGAAGTGTTTAATAAATTGGGTGCAAGTTTTGCTCCTATTTCCGAAAGTAGCAAGAAAAAATTTGGACTTACTGCAGGCTTAATTGTTTCAGAAGTGCGAAATGGAGGTCTATTTAATGAAGTAGGCTTGCCTAAAGGAACCATTATTACTGCGGTAAACGGAAAAGCGGTAGCTAAAGTAGACGATCTAGATGATGCTCTTGGAAATCGAAAAAACGATATGCTCCAAATTACCGGTATTGCTCCGGATGGTGCTCGAATAAATTATACCTTCCAGGTACGTTAAAAAAAAGCCCCTCTTTCGGAGGGGCTTTTTACTTTAAAGTTCAGGCTTTGGGTAGCTGCGTTCTTCGAGAACCAATTTCCCCCCTCTTTGGTATACCACAAAAAGCAGGCTGTATTGATCGTCGGCTATACTGCTCATGCTGGGGTGTAGCCCCACCTCTTGTAATAGCGGGAGCAGAGTGTTGCTATGACCTACAATTAAAACATCTTTCTTCTGTTTAAAGGCTATTTTAATAATAGTTGCTGCCGTATCGGGAGTATAAATTTTAATAGGTACTTTTTTTAGATTAGCTACCGGGCTGGCGGTTTCTATGCTTCGCTTATACTTGGTGGCATAAATTAAGCCTATATTCTTGTGTTTTAAAAGCTTGCTCAATGCCAGAGCTCGAGCCCTACCTTCTTCGCTTAGATTGGGGTTAGGGTCTGTTTGGCTAGCCTTTTCTGCATGTCTAACCAAGTACACTTTACTGGCACTCATTGTTATACAGCCACTGCTAAACAGCCCAACACCTATCAGACTCAGCGCAATTTTTATACACCATCTTTTCATGTACCGAACATACTATTTTTAGCGCAAAATAGTAGCCTACCCAACGTCATCTTTTTAGAATCTTTCTAAATAAAAAAAATGTTAAAATCAGTGGCTTTAAACTTTATTTTTTTGTTTTTAATTAGATACTTTTGGACACCAAAAAACTTAAAAAAACGGTAATGAGTACTTTCGCAAAAACATTCTCATCGTCTCTAGGAAAGAAATTGATTATGGCCCTTACAGGCCTATTTCTTTGTACTTTCTTAGTGGTACACCTCATCGGCAATCTTCAACTTTTTAAAGCCGATGGCGGAAAGGCCTTTAATGAGTACGCTTATTTTATGACGCACTTCCCGCCAATTAAAATCGTGTCGTACTTATTATACACCTCTGTTGTGGTGCACGCCCTTTACGCCTTAATACTGACCATCGGTAATCGTAAAGCACGTACGGTGTCTTATGGCGCTTACAAAGGCTCGGCCAACAGCCCATGGACTTCTCGTAATATGGGAATTTTGGGTACCATATTGCTTGTTTTTATTAGTGTGCACATGACCAATTTCTGGTATGAATATCACTGGGGTAAGGTTCCTTTTGTAGAATACCGTACCGATTTAAATACTCTACAAACCACTCAACGAGAGCTGCCTGCTGCCGAGTTTAAAGATCATGTGAAATACGAAGAACAAGGAGTAGAGATAATAAAAGCAAAAGATTTATACCTAGAAACAGCCACTGCCTTTAAAAACTGCTGGTTAGTTGCCCTATATGTAGTAGCCATGGCTGCTCTTTCTTTCCACTTAATTCACGGATTTAAAAGCGCTTTCCAAACCTTAGGTTGGAATCACAATCGTTATACCTCCTTAATTAAGTGTATTGGTATTTGGGGCTTTGGCCTATTAATTCCGCTAGCCTTTGCTGCTATGCCACTTTACTTTTACTTTTTAAAATAAGCTATACACTACGGTTTAACCGCTAAAAATACGTTCTGACATGAAGTTAGATGCAAAAATTCCAGAAGGACCATTAGCCGAAAAATGGTCGAAACATAAGTTTAACCTAAAATTGGTAAACCCAGCCAATAAGCGGAAATATACCGTTATTGTAGTGGGAACCGGTTTGGCGGGGTCTTCTGCGGCCGCTTCCTTAGCCGAATTAGGCTATAATGTAAAAGCATTCTGTTACCAAGATTCGCCACGTAGAGCGCACTCTATTGCCGCTCAAGGTGGTATTAATGCGGCTAAAAACTACCGCAACGATGGTGATAGTGTTCAGCGTTTGTTTTACGATACCATTAAAGGTGGCGATTACCGTGCCCGTGAAGGAAACGTATACCGCTTAGCCGAAGTTTCGGTAGATATTATTGATCAATGTGTGGCACAAGGCGTTCCGTTTGCCCGCGAATATGGTGGCTTGTTAGATAACCGCTCTTTTGGTGGTGCGCAAGTATCGCGTACGTTTTATGCTCGTGGTCAAACCGGACAGCAATTATTATTGGGTGCTTATTCGGCCCTTAACCGCCAGATACACGAAGGCAAAGTAGAGATGTTTAGTCGTCACGAAATGCTAGATGTGGTAACCGTTGATGGTAAAGCACAAGGAATTATTGCCCGTAACTTGGTTACTGGCGAACTAGAAACACATGCAGGACATGCAGTATTGTTGTGTACTGGTGGTTATGGAAACGTATTTTACCTATCTACCAACGCCATGGGATGTAACGTAACGGCCGCTTGGAGAGCCCACAAACGTGGCGCTTTTTTTGGTAACCCTTGCTTTACCCAAATTCACCCAACCTGTATTCCGGTTTCTGGCGATCATCAATCTAAATTAACCTTAATGTCCGAATCGTTGCGTAACGATGGCCGTGTGTGGGTTCCTAAAACCAAAGAGCTAGCCGCACAAATTCGTGCAGGCAAATTAAAAGCAACAGATCTAAAGGAAGATGAACGCGATTATTTCTTAGAACGTAAATACCCATCTTTTGGTAATTTGGTTCCACGTGATGTGGCTTCTCGTAATGCCAAAGAAATGGTAGACGAAGGCCGTGGAGTTGGCGCTTCGGGCGTAGCGGTATTCTTAGATTTTGCCGATGCCATTAAACGCTTAGGCGAAGATGCCGTAAGAGCCAAATACGGAAACCTATTTGATATGTATTATCAAATTACCGATGAAAACCCGTACAAACAACCCATGCGAATTTACCCGGCTGTGCACTATACCATGGGCGGTTTATGGGTAGATTATAACTTACAAACTACCGTACCGGGCTTGTATGCCTTGGGGGAAGCAAACTTCTCTGATCACGGAGCCAACCGCTTAGGCGCTTCGGCCTTAATGCAAGGTTTGGCCGATGGCTACTTTGTAATTCCGTATACCTTGGGCGACTATTTAGCCACTATTGGTCCGAAACCGGTAGATGTAACACATCCGGCTTTTGCCGAAACCCAAAAAGCGGTAGAAGATCGATTGAACAAACTATTATCTCTTAAAGGAACTAAAACCGTTGATGAATACCACCGCGAATTGGGAAAAATTATGTGGGAGTACTGTGGTATGGCTCGTAACGAAGCCGGATTGAAAAAGGCAAAAAAATTGATTCAAGAATTAAAAGCCGATTTCTGGAAAAATGCGATTGTATTAGGCAAAAACGAAGAATTCAACATGTCTTTAGAAAAAGCAGGCCGTGTAGCCGATTTTATTGAATTAGGCGAATTGATGGTAGATGACGCCCTAGATCGTAAAGAATCTTGTGGAGGTCACTTCCGCGAAGAAAGCCAAACCGACGAAGGCGAAGCACTACGTGACGATGATAAATTTGCCTATGTAGCCGCTTGGGAGTTTAAAGGCGACGATAAGCCCGAAACGCTACACAAGGAAGAATTGAAATTTGAAAATGTAAAAC
>JBJTNJ010000010.1:0-11676 GCA_046074005.1 Sphingobacteriaceae bacterium | reverse complement strand
CTAATTTAACTTCGTTGGGTATTACATTAGTGGCACCATTGGCTAATACCTTACCAAAAGACAATACAGATGGGGTATTGGGATTGGCCGCACGGCTTACTATTTGTTGTAATGAAACTAGAATTTGAGCCGTAATTAGTACCGGATCTATATTTTGTTGCGGTTGAGCAGCATGGCCACCTTTTCCTTTTACGGTTACATCCAATTCATCAGTAGAGACCATGTATTTGCCCGAGCGAAAGCCCACTTTTCCGGTTTCGATAAAAGGCATTACGTGCTGCCCAATAACCGCCTGAGGCTTCGGGTTTTCCAGTACCCCTTCTTTAATCATTTGGCTTGCACCGCCCGGCAATAGTTCTTCTGCCGGCTGAAAAATTAATTTAATAGTGCCAGCAAATTCGGCTTTTAGGCCCTGTAAAATAGCCGCTGTACCTAATAATGATGCGGTATGGGCATCGTGGCCACAGGCATGCATTACGCCTGCATTGGTTGATTTGTAGGCAAAGTCGTTTGTTTCTTGAATGGGTAAAGCATCCATATCAGCCCGCAGAGCCACCACTTGGTCGGAAGGTTTATCTCCTTTAATAAGCGCTACCAAACCGGTATTGGCCATGGGCTGGTAGGCAATGCCTAATTCATCGAGCTTAGCCGCCACATAGGCAACGGTTTCATGCTCCTGAAAAGATAATTCGGGATGTGCATGCAAATGTCTTCTGTTTTGGATAGTTGACTCCAAAACGCTAGCGGCTAATTCTTGAATTCGGGTTTTAAGCATAATTATACTAATTAAACAAGTCCCACTCCGTGGCAAGCTTTGTATTTTTTGCCACTTCCACAGGGGCAAGGATCGTTACGGCCTATTTTTTGTTCTACTCTAACGGGCTGTGTGCGTTGCAATTCACGGGTATCGTCCATAGAAACGCCGTTTGCTTGTTGGGCCAATTCGGGTTTAGATATTTTTAATTTACTTAAGTCTTGTTTAGCTTGAGGACGGGCTTCGCGAACGGGCTCTTGGCCTTGGTTCGGAATAATGCCTTTGAACAAGAAGCTAACCAATTCTTTGTTTACGTTAGCCAACATGTCTTTAAATAAATTGAAGGCTTCCATTTTGTACACAATTAATGGATCTTTTTGCTCGTAAACGGCATTTTGTACCGATTGTTTTAGCTCATCCATTTCGTGTAAATGTTCTTTCCAAGCTTCATCTATTAAATACAATACCACGGTTTTTTCGAAGGCTTTAAATACTTCTTGGCCCTCTGTTTCCACCGCTTTTCTCAAGTCTGTGGTTACCTGTAGGCCGCGAATACCGTCGGTAAATGGCACCACAATGTTTTCAATTTGTGCACCACGTTCTTTTAACACGTCTTTTAGCACCGGCAAGGTTTGTTGAGCAATGCCGTCTTTTTTACGTTGATAAAAGGCCGTTACTTGAGCGAAAACCTTGTCAGTTAGCGCTTCAATAGAGGCCGAAGCAAATTCTTGAGCGCTTAGTTCAGGATCTACCGAAAAAATACGAATCATTTCTAGTTCAAATCCTTCGAAATTATCGGTGTCTTTGTACTCGGCTACAATATCTTCTACCACATCAAATAGGGTATTGTTTAAATCCACATCTAAACGTTCGCCAAAAAGGGCATTTTTACGTTTAGCATACACCACGGTACGTTGTGCATTCATTACATCATCATATTCTAACAAACGTTTACGAATACCAAAGTTGTTTTCCTCTACTTTACGTTGGGCACGCTCAATAGATTTGGTAATCATTGAATGCTGAATTACTTCGCCCTCTTCGATACCCATACGAACCATGATGTTTGAAATTCGCTCGGAACCAAACAAGCGCATTAAGTTATCTTCTAGCGAAACGAAGAACTGAGATGAACCCGGATCGCCCTGGCGACCGGCACGACCACGTAACTGGCGGTCTACCCTACGAGATTCGTGACGCTCTGTACCTACAATGGCCAAACCTCCCGCTTCTTTTACACCGGCTCCCAGCTTAATATCGGTACCACGACCAGCCATGTTGGTGGCAATGGTTACGGTGCCAGCTGTACCTGCTTCGGCTACAATATCGGCCTCTTTTTGATGTAATTTGGCATTTAATACGTTGTGACGAATACCTCTTAGTTTGAGCATTCGGCTCAATAATTCGGAAATTTCTACCGACGTAGTACCCACCAATACCGGACGTCCGGCTTCGGTTAATTTCACAATCTCATCGGCAACGGCATTGTATTTTTCTCGAGTAGTGCGGTACACTAAATCTTCTAAATCTTTACGCTTGGTGTTTACATTGGTTGGAATTTCCACCACATCCAATTTATAAATCTGCCATAACTCCCCAGCTTCGGTGGTAGCGGTACCGGTCATACCACATAATTTGTGGTACATACGGAAATAGTTTTGCAGCGTAATGGTGGCATAGGTTTGGGTAGCATCTTCTACCTTCACATTTTCTTTTGCCTCAATGGCTTGGTGCAAGCCATCAGAATACCTGCGGCCTTCCATAATACGGCCGGTTTGCTCGTCTACAATTTTTACTTTTCCTTCGTCGATGATGTATTCCACATCTTTTTCGAATAAGGTATAGGCTTTTAAGAGCTGATTTACGGCATGAATACGCTCCGATTTAATAGAGAAATCACGCATTAAGGCATCTTTCTGAGCAATTTTTTCTTCGTTGCTCAAGCTCGATTTTTCTAGTTCGGCAATTTCGGTACCTACATCGGGCATTACAAAGAAGCTAGCATCTTCGCCTGCACTGGTAATTAATTCAATTCCTTTTTCGGTTAATTCTACCTGGTTATTTTTTTCATCAATCACAAAAAACAACTCTGCATCGGCCTTTGGCATTTCTTTGCCTTGATCTTGCATGTAGTAATTTTCTGATTTGCTAAGCACTTGTTTCATGCCCGGTTCACTTAAAAACTTAATAAGTGCTTTATTTTTAGGCAAACCACGGTGCGAACGCAATAGGGCCAAACCACCCTCTTCGGGCCCGGTTTTACCTTCGGCAATGGCTTTTTTAGCTTCGTTTAAGGCCGAGTTAATGTAATTTTTTTGAGCCGTTACCAAACGTTCTATACGTGGTTTTAGCTCATGGAATTCGTGTTCGTCGCCTTTTGGAATTGGGCCCGAAATAATTAATGGAGTACGAGCATCATCAATTAATACCGAATCTACCTCATCTACCATGGCAAAGTGCAATTTGCGTTGTACTAATCCTTCAGGATTAAGTGCCATGTTGTCACGCAAGTAATCAAACCCAAATTCGTTATTCGTACCAAAGGTAATATCGGCTAAATAGGCTTGACGGCGTTCTTCAGAATTGGGCTGGTGCTTATCAATACAATCTACGCTTAGGCCATGAAATTCAAATAAAGGACCATTCCACTCCGAGTCACGTCGGGCCAAATAATCATTCACGGTTACAATATGCACCCCTTGACCCGCCAAAGCGTTTAAGTAGGCTGGCAAGGTACCCACTAAGGTTTTACCCTCACCGGTAGCCATTTCCGATACTTTTCCTTGATGCAATACAATACCGCCAATTAACTGCACATCGTAATGCACCATATTCCAGGTAACTTCGGTACCAGCGGCAAGCCAGGTGTTTTGGTGAATGGCTTTATCGCCTTTAATTTGCACGTTTGCTTTACGGGCAGCCAAATTACGGTCAAATTCGCTGGCGGTAACTTCTATACTTTTATTTTCAGTAAAGCGACGGGCAGTATCTTTTACCACCGCAAATGCTTCGGGTAAAATTTGTAATAATACTTTCTCTAATTGCTGATCGCGTTCTTTTTGCAAACGGTCTAAGCTTTCGTAGATAGCTGTTTTTTGTGCAATACTTAAATCTAGTGCTTCCGACTGTGTTTTAACCTCGGCCAATTGGGCATCAATATCAGCCAAAAAGCTGGCAATAGTTTGCTTAAAACTTTGTGTTTTTGCACGAAGTTCATCGTTGCTTAAAGCCGCCAACGTAGGGTAAACTGCTTTAATTTGTTCAACTAGGGGTTGAATTTGTTTAATATCCCGATCGGATTTGCTTCCGAATACTTTACTTAGTAGTCCTAACATGTTTTTTATAAATCAATATCTTCTCTGCTTTACAACAATACTGCCAAGCTTAAAAACAAGCCATGCTGACAGTGGAGGGAGTAAAATTACTGATTTTGATTAACATAAACCTGCTCTTTTATAATACCTTTGCAAACATGAATATTCTGCTGCTTGGCTCGGGAGGCCGCGAAAATGCATTTGCCTGGAAAATGGCGCAAAGCGTACACTGTTCTACGCTATTTATTGCCCCCGGAAATGGCGGCACTGAACGTTATGGAAAAAACGTAGCCATCAATCCTACCGATTTCGAAGCAGTTAAGACTTTTGTACTAGAAAATGCGGTTGAAATGGTAGTTGTGGGTCCTGAAGAGCCTTTGGTAAAGGGCATTCACGACTATTTTTTAGCCGACGATCAACTGAAACATATTGCCGTAATTGGACCACAACAAGAAGGGGCGCAATTAGAGGGTAGCAAAGATTTTTCGAAGGCCTTTATGCAACGCCACCGCATACCTACCGCAGCCTACGCCACCTTTAGCAAAGAAACCTTAGAGGAAGGCTTGGCTTATTTAGAAACTCAAAACCTACCCATTGTTTTAAAAGCCGATGGACTAGCGGCAGGCAAGGGCGTATTAATTTGCGAAAGCTTAGCCGATGCAAAAACAGAATTAAGTGCCATGCTAGCCGATGCAAAATTTGGAACTGCTAGCCAAAAAGTAGTTGTGGAAGAATTTTTAAAAGGCATTGAACTTTCGGTATTTGTATTAACCGATGGACTGAGTTATAAAATTTTACCCGAAGCTAAAGATTATAAACGCATTGGTGTAGGCGACACCGGCCTCAATACAGGCGGTATGGGTGCAATTTCTCCGGTAAGTTTTGCCGGTAGTGATTTCCTCAAAAAAGTAGAAGAACGAATCGTGATTCCTACCATCGAGGGTTTAAAAAAAGACAATATTCCGTATAAAGGGTTTTTGTTTATTGGCCTCATGAACGTTGGTGGAGACCCTTACGTGATTGAATATAATGTGCGCATGGGCGACCCAGAAACCGAGAGTGTACTACCCCGATTAGAATGTGATTTAGTGGATTTGTTTTTAGGCGTAGCCAACGAAAAATTAGCCGAAAAATCATTTAGTATATCTCCTAAAACCGCAGTTACCGTAATGCTAGTTGCCGGTGGCTATCCCGGGGATTATGAGAAAGGCGATAGCATGACCGGACTAGAAAAAATTCAGAATAGCCACCTTTTTCATGCAGGGACCAAATCAGTAGAAGGCAAAATTGAAACCAACGGAGGGCGGGTATTGGCCGTAACCGCCTTAGCCGATTGCTTACAGGAGGCGGCTTCTATAGCATTAACAGATGCCGCTAAAGTAAGCTTTAAAGGAGTCTATTTCCGCAGCGATATTGGCGCCGACTTGCTTCGTTTAACTTAAGGAAGAAGCTTAGCTAGGGTAGCAGATAAGTTTTCGCCCCGTAAATTAACGGCAATAATTTTACCCTTCGGGTCGAGCAAGAAATTTGCCGGGATGCTGTTTACATCGTACAAACGGGCAACCGCATTGTACCAGTACTGAAGATCAGATACCTGGGTCCATACCAAGCCATCATCTTTAATTGCTTTTAGCCAATTTTCTTTGCTTCGATCTAATGAAACGCCTAAAATGGTGAAGCCTTTATCTTTAAATTGAGTGTAGGCCGCTACCACATTTGGATTTTCTTGTCGGCAAGGGCCACACCACGATGCCCAAAAATCTACCAATACATATTTTCCTCTTAATGATGATAAGCGTAGCGCTTTACCTTCGGGCGTGTTTTGTGTAAAATCAGGCGCTAGAGTGCCCACAGCCGGGCTCGTTTGCGCAAAGGCTGTGTTACACAAACCCAAACCAAGAATAAATAGAACAATAGGGAATAGTTTTTTCATAATCATACAAGTTTTTGTTGCGTTCGCCACCATAAATCGGGCATTTCGCCATTTACGGCTAATTGATAATCGTCGTAACTGCAAGGCACCAAATGGTAACGCTCATTTTTAGAAGAGGTGCTCGGATAGGCTACTTGCATCCACCAACGATCTGTTTTTTTACTCTTCACAAATAGCAATTCATGGCCATCTTCTTTTAAAGAAGTGCGGTAAATTAAATATTGCGATTTAGGTTGCAGCGGAATATCTTTTTTACGTTGATAAAAGCCCTCTACAAAATACCACACCATTTGTGCCAATAATAAGGCTGTTTGGCCATTCTGGTCGAAAGCCGGGTTAAATTCATAAAAACCAATAGAACTTAACTTATCGTTCATACCGGCATAGCGGCAAATTTGACAAGCATCTTCGCCATAAAAGCCATTAGGGCTAGCATTGGCATTGGCGCAGGCATCGGAAGAGCGGATGGCCGATACATCGAAACTAAGCATGCTGGCATTGCGAATAAGTGGCTCCGCAGCCTGCATATTGCCCGAAAATTCGCCCAAACGGTGTGCATCAAAAAATAATTTATCGAGGGCCTTTAGGCTATCTTGATTTACAAAATAGGTTTGGTAGCCCAGATTAGTAAAATTAAATAAGTAATTGGGTTGATGTACTAAAATTTTCTGTAAATAGGCTTGCGAAGTAGTTTCTATAGTATTTTCTGCCGATTCATCTAGATCGAAATGAGAATCTACCACCAATAAGTCTACCTTTTGTTCTAAACCTTCGTAGGCCATGTATTGGGCATAGGTTAAATCTTGACCACCGCCTAAAATAATAGGAACAATGTTTAGCTTCACCAACTCTGTTAGCACCATTTTTAACGCCACATAGGTATCTGAAAGCTCTTTTCCGGCTTTAATATTGCCCAAATCAACAATTCGGGCGGTGTAGTTTCCTTCGTTTAATTGATACAGACGTTCGCGAACATAATCGGGGCCCAAGGCACAACCTTGGTTGTTTAGCGCACCACGATCGTCTTGTACCCCAATAATGGCTAGATCGTAGGAATCGGGTTCAAGGCTCGGGAAGCGATCGGTAAAACAGTCTATTTTAGCCCCTAAATGGCTGGTATAAAAGCCCGAAGAAGGGCTCAGTTTCTCCAAATTAATAGGACTAAAGAAATCGGCTAATGACATGTTTTATCGTAATCTATGCTGTCAAATATCCAATTAATCCATTACTTTTGAAAGCATAAAGGCATTTTTTCGTAAATGATTGTAGTTACAGGCGCAACAGGCTTCTTAGGTTCGGTACTCACTCGGCAATTGCTGCAGGCGGGGCATTGCGTTCGTGGCCTAAAACGCTGCAACTCCATCATTCCCGCCTTTTTAGAAAATCAGCCCAAACTAACTTGGCTAGAAGGCGATATTTGCGACCCTTTTTTGGTAGAAGAATTACTAGCTGGAGCCACACAGGTATACCATACTGCGGCGGTAGTGTCCTTTAATCCCGAAGCGAAAAAACACATGCTTCATACCAATATTGCCGGAACGGCCAATGTGGTAAATGCCTGCCTAGAGCACGAGAATATCCGATTGGTACACGTAAGTTCGGTAGCAGCCCTGGGCGAAGTAAAGCCCGGAACCAGCACTACCGAAGAAGCCTATTTAGAACCCAATGCACAAACAAGTGGCTACAGCCTTTCAAAGCACTTGAGCGAATTTGAAGTATGGCGGGGCATTGCCGAAGGGCTCGATGCCGTGATTGTAAATCCGTCTATTATTCTGGGTAAAGAATGTGGCCTGCAAGGAAGCGGAGCTCTTTTTAGCATCGTAAAAAAAGGACTTAGCCATTACCCAAGTGGTAGTTGTGGCGTGGTAGCTGTAGACGATGTAGCCACCTGCATGATTAAACTAATGGATAGCAAGATTAGCGGCGAACGCTACATTATTAATGCCGAAAACTGGCTATATAAAGATTTATTTGCCGAAATAGCCAAACAATTGGGCCTAAAAGGGCCACAAAAAGAAGTGAAAACCTGGCAATTATTAGCACTAGCGAAATTAGCCGAATGGACAACAAAAATTAGTAAAAACCCGCTTCAATTAAGCGCAGACACTGCCCGAAGTGCCGGAAAATTATCGAACTATTCGAACGAAAAAATTAAACAAGCTATCGCCTTTAGGTTTAGCCCTATAGCCCAAGAAATAGCCGATATATGCCGAAACCTATCATAAAACAACGTTACTACATCATCGATTTCGATAGTACTTTTACGCAAGTAGAGGCCCTCGACGAGTTGGCTCGTATCTCCCTCAAAAATCATCCGGATAGAGAAAAAAGAGTGGCAGAAATAGACGCATTAACCAATGCCGCCATGGAAGGGACCCTTTCTTTTGGGGAAAGTTTAGCCGCAAGGATTCGCCTCTTAGATGCCAACAAGGAACACCTCGACCAACTTATTAGCCGATTAAAGAAAAAAGTATCGGCCTCTTTCTCCCGCAATAAATTATTTTTTAAAAAACATGCCCCAGAGGTACTCATTGTATCGGGCGGCTTTAAAGAATTTATTACGCCCGTGGTGGCACCCTATCACATTCAAAAAGAGAATATTTATGCCAATACCTTTCGGTTTACGGCCGATGGACTCATTATTGGCTTTGATGAAGAAAACCCATTAGCTACCGAGGGAGGCAAAGTAAAATTACTCCAAAACATGAAACTATCCGGCGAATTGTTTGGCATTGGCGATGGACATTCCGATTTTCAGCTCAAAGAATCGGGGTTAATTAAGAAATTTTATGCCTTTACCGAAAACATCGAACGAAAAACAGTGTCGGCTAAGGCAGACCATATTGCGCCCAGTTTTGATGAATTTTTATACGTAAACAATCTTCCACGAGCTATTTCTTATCCCAAGAACCGGATTTTATGCCTAGCCATTGGCGCATTACCCGAAGAAAGTTTACAACTTTTAAAAAAAGACGGCTTCTCTATTCGGCATAAAACAAGTTTTGAAGAAAAATATGTTGCCGATGTGGGCATGCTCCTGCTGGGTAAGGGCGAAAGCCTAAACGAAGAAACACTTAAACGAGCCGTAAAACTTAAAACCATTGGCTATTTAGGAAACAGCAATCTGGCCATTCCCGGAACCATTTGCACCCAAATGGGCATCGTGGTATTCGACGATGCAAAAGAAAACCCAAGAAACGGTCGCTTTATTCCGAAACGGATGGCCGACTTTATTAATAAAGGAGACAGCTACCTGAGCAGCAATTTCCCAAATTTGCAATTACCTAGAATTGCCCAAGCACACCGCCTTATTCATATTCACCAAAATGTACCGGGCATTATGGCGCAACTAAATCAAGTATTTGCCGAAAATCGCATCAATATTTTAGGCCAATTTTTAATGACCAACAAACAAATTGGCTATGCCATTACCGATGTAAGTGCCGAATACGATAAAGAACTACTCAAGAAATTAAAACAAATTGAGCATACTATAAAATTCAGGATATTGTATTAATTTGACCTCATGAAACAACTTTTAATAGTTTTTGGCGGCGGCGGCCTAGGTAGCGTTTCCCGCTTTTTAATTGGCAAATGTTATCCTGCAGGCTTCAGCGTATTTCCCTGGGCCACGCTCAGCGCCAACTTTTTAAGCTGTGTGGTATTTGGAGTCGTGCTTATGTTAGGCGTAGAAAAAATAAATCTGACTTACTCCCTAAAACTCTTACTCATTACCGGTTTTTGCGGCGGCTTTAGCACCTACTCTAGCTTTACTTTTGAAACGGTAGATCTTTTTAAACACGGAAACACGGGCCTAGCCCTCACAAATATTGTCGCTAACTTTGCACTGAGCGTTGCCGGGTTATACCTAGGTACTAGCTTGGCCCGTTTCATTTAACAGCCCCACATGGAAATTACACCAGAAATTAAAGAGCGTTTAGAAAAACTCCAGGCTAAATATGCGGCCATGGGGCAAGATATGGTGTCCTATTTAGATGGGCTGCTACATGCCGATTTCTTAACCTATTGGGACTATATTCACCTAGACACGCTCTTGAGTTTACAAACGCCCAAGACGCCTTTTCCCGATGAAGAAATCTTCATCATGTACCACCAAATAACAGAATTGTACTTTAAGCTGGCCTTGCACGAGTGCAAGCAATTAGCAGAAAAAAGTGCTTTAACCAGCGATTTTTTTGCCGCTAGAGTAAAACGTATCAATTCCTACTTTGCGGCCCTTACCCAATCGTTCGATATTATGGTAGACGGCATGGAAAAAGAACAATTTCTTACTTTCCGCATGTCGCTCTTGCCCGCTAGTGGGTTTCAATCGGGGCAGTACCGTATGATAGAAATTTACGCTACCGATTTCGTTCAATTAATTGATAAAGATCATCGAGAAAGCTTAGCCAAAGCCGATTTAAAAACACAATATCAACACATATACTGGAAATACGGCGCTACTGAACTTTCTACCGGCGAAAAAACCCTCACCCTTAAACAGTTCGAACATAAGTACGAAAAAACATTTTTAGAACTTGGCGAACAGTGTAAAAGCAAAAATTTACGAGCCCTTTATAATCAATTAAAAGCACAGGGCAAGGCTACTGCCGCTCTAGAAACCGAACTCCGCCAACTTGATGTAAACGTAAACGTAAATTGGCCGCTCTCTCATTATAAATCGGCCGTGCGCTATTTAAACCGCCAACCCGAAGAAATAAAAGCTACCGGCGGCACCAATTGGCAGAAATACCTCCCTCCACGTTTTCAAAAACGCATTTTTTATCCAGAATTATGGAGCAAAGAAGAACTAGAAGAATGGGGAAAAAATTGGGTTTATAGTGTATTAACTACACTCGAAAAATAAAATATCTTCCAAAAAAAGGGATTTTTTTAGCTAATTTTGCGGTCAACAAATTTTCCGATACGTGACCGATCTATTAGATATTAAAGTAAGCCCCACCAAGCAATCACGCTTGGCCAGCACCAACTTCGATGACCTTGCTTTTGGACGTGTGTTCTCCGATCACATGTTCACTGCCGATTTTGAAGATGGAGTCTGGAAAAACCTGCAAATTATCCCCTATGGAAACATCGAACTAAGCCCTGCGGCTTCTTCGCTCCATTACGGACAAGCTATTTTTGAGGGAATAAAAGCCTTTAAACAGCCCGATGGCAAAGTAGCCATTTTTAGGCCTCAGAAAAATTTCGAACGCTTTAATATTTCTGCCCAACGCATGGCTATGCCTGCGGTACCTGAAGCTATTTTTATGCAGGGTATGGAACAATTAATACGCTTAGATAGCGCCTGGGTACCTAGCGCCGAAGGCCATTCTTTATACATTAGACCGGTACTGTTTGCTACCGACCCGATTTTGGGCGTACACGCATCTGCCAATTATAAGTTTGTTATCTTAACCGGACCGGCTGGTGCATACTACGCTAAACCGCTAAAAGTTAAAATTGAAATGCACTACGCCCGAGCCATTGAAGGCGGCGTAGGCTACGCAAAAACCGCCGGTAACTACGCCAGCTCTTTATTGCCTACCAAATTAGCACAGCAAGAAGGCTACGATCAATTAATGTGGACCGATGCCAAAGAGCACGCCTATATTGAAGAATCGGGAACTACCAACGTAATGTTTGTAATAAACGATACGCTCATTACCCCCTCT
>JBJTNJ010000009.1:0-30862 GCA_046074005.1 Sphingobacteriaceae bacterium | reverse complement strand
CGTTTGCCGCCATTAAAATAAAGAATCGTTTTGATAGATAAATGATACCTTTGTAGGCATTTCTACTGCAGTTTAGACGATTACTAACATGTTTCAGAATTTACAAGACAAACTCGACAGAGCCTTTAAAGTACTAAAGGGACAAGGGACCATCACCGAAATCAACGTGGCCGAAACCATGAAGGAAATTCGTAAAGCCTTGTTAGATGCCGACGTAAACTATAAAACCGCCAAAACCTTTACCGATGAGGTAAAGGAAAAAGCATTGGGCCAGCAGGTACTAACTGCTGTATCGCCAGGGCAATTGCTCACCAAAATTATGAACGACGAGCTTAGTCGCCTAATGGGGGGCGAAGCAGCCGATCTAAGCCTAAGTACCAATCCAACCATTATTTTAATTGCCGGATTAAACGGTGCGGGTAAAACTACTTTTTCGGCTAAGTTGGCCAATTTCTTAAAAACTCAAAAAGGCAAAAAACCCTTATTGGTTGCTGGCGATGTGTATCGCCCTGCGGCTATTGATCAGTTGGAGGTGTTGGGAGAGCAAACCGGCGTGGCGGTATACACCGATAAAGAATCTAAAGACCCCATTGCCATTGCTTTGGCCGGTATTGCCGAAGCCAAAAAGAATGGAAACAATGTAGTAATTGTAGATACCGCCGGTCGTTTAGCCATTGATGAGGAAATGATGAATGAGATTGCCGCCGTAAAAGACGCCACGCAGCCTCACGAGATCTTATTTGTGGTAGATGCCATGACCGGACAAGATGCCGTAAATACCGCTAAAGCTTTTAACGATCGTCTCGATTTTACGGGTGTAGTATTAACCAAATTAGATGGCGATACTCGTGGTGGTGCCGCACTTTCTATTAAATCGGTAGTAAACAAACCGATAAAGTTTATTGGTACCGGCGAAAAAATGGAAGCACTCGATGTATTCCACCCAGATCGTATGGCTTCCCGTATTTTGGGAATGGGCGATGTAATCTCTTTGGTAGAACGTGCCCAAATGTCGTTCGACGAAAAAGAACAAGCCGAACTACAAAAGAAAATTCGCAAAAACACCTTCGATTTTAATGATTTCTTGAACCAAATTCAGCAAATCAAAAAAATGGGAAATATGAAAGACGTCATGGGTATGATTCCCGGAGTTGGCAAAGCCATTAAAGATGTAGATATTGATGACGATGCTTTTAAACCGGTAGAAGCCATTATCCGCTCCATGACTCCTTATGAGCGTGAAAACCCGGATAGCATTGTTACAAGCCGTCGCAACCGCATTGCCAAAGGTTCGGGAACCAATATTACCGAGGTAAACAAACTTATTAAACAGTTTGAAGACATGCGCAAGGTGATGAAACAGTTTTCCAACCCAGCGGCCGCGGCCAAAATGATGCGAAATATGCCACAAATGCCAGGCATGAAGCGCTAAATATTCACTTTCAAACAATAAACAAAAACCGTTTCAGTTTATACTAAAATGGTTTTTTTATGCTCGTAAAAACCTTCGGGAGTGCGGTCTTTGGTATCGAAGCCTTGGCCATTACCATAGAAGTAAACATTAGTGCCGGCACACAATACTACATGGTGGGCTTGCCCGATAATGCCGTAAAAGAGAGTTTGCACCGAGTAGAAAGCGCCATTCACAGTGCAGGCTTTCGCATGCCGAGGCAAAAAATTGTGGTGAATTTGGCACCAGCCAATTTACGCAAAGAGGGTTCTGCCTACGATCTAGCAATTGCCATAGGCATATTGGCCGCATCGGGACAGATACAATCGGGAAAATTAAGCCATTATGTATTAATGGGTGAACTTTCGTTAGATGGCAGCGTACAAGCCATAAAAGGCGCCCTACCCATTGCTATCCAAGCCAAGAAAGACGGGTTTACCGGTTTGTTTTTACCCAAGGCGCAAGCACGAGAAGCGGCCATTGTTGCGGGCTTGGCTGTATATGGCATAGAAAACCTAAAAGACTTGGCCGATTTTTTCAACGAAAACACTCAACCGGAGCAAACCATTGTAAACACCCGGGAAGAATTTCTAAAAAACATCAACAGCTACGATAGCGATTTCTCGGATGTAAAAGGACAAGAAAACATAAAACGTGCGCTAGAAATTGCTGCCGCCGGTGGCCACAATGTTATCCTAATTGGTCCGCCAGGTGCAGGAAAAACCATGTTGGCGAAACGCTTACCCACTATTTTGCCGCCATTAAATTTACAAGAAGCTTTAGAAACCACTAAAATTCATTCGGTGGCGGGGAAACTTTCTGCCAGCGATGCGCTCATGACCGTTCGCCCCTTCCGCTCCCCACACCATACGGTAAGCGATGTGGCCTTGGTAGGTGGGGGCATGCACCCACAACCCGGCGAAATATCTCTGGCACACAATGGCGTTTTGTTTTTAGATGAATTGCCGGAGTTTAAACGGACGGTTTTAGAAGTGATGCGCCAACCGCTCGAAGAACGAAAGGTGAATATTTCTAGAGCTCGATTTTCGGTAGACTACCCAGCTAGTTTTATGTTGGTAGCCTCTATGAATCCCTGCCCCTGCGGCTTTTACAACCACCCCGAAAAGGAATGCATTTGCGGCCCCGGTCTAGTGCAAAAATATTTAAGCCGCATCTCGGGGCCCCTGTTAGACCGCATTGATTTGCACGTAGAAGTAACGCCCGTTAATTTTTCGGAACTCTCTTCGGAACGCAGCAGCGAAAAAAGTGAAGAAATTAGAGAACGGGTAATACACGCACGAGCACTCCAACAAGAACGATTTAAAAACAAAAAAGAGGTGCATTGCAATGCCCAAATGAGTCCGCAAACCGTACGCAACTTGTGTAAAATTGATACCGACGGACAAACACTCCTGAAACAAGCCATGGAAAAACTGGGCCTCTCGGCCCGAGCCTACGACCGCATTTTAAAGGTGGCACGCACCATTGCCGATTTAGCCCACAGCGAAGAAATCGGCCTAGAACATTTAGCAGAAGCCATCCATTACCGCAGTTTAGATAGAGAAGGTTGGGCGGGGTAAAAGATAGATTTATTGCCTAAATTTGAGCATGATTAAAAAGCTATTCGTCCTCCTACTCATCGGTTTGTTTTTCAGCTCCTGCCAAGCTCAAAGCAAAAAAAATCAACCGAACCGGTCGGTTTCCCTACAAGCACCCAAAGGCAAAGCAATAGCCGCTTTTGCCGAAGGTTGTTTTTGGTGTTCAGAACATATTTACGAATCGGTTGCAGGAATTGATTCGGCCATTGCCGGATATTCTGGTGGAAACACCGCAAACCCAACATACGAAGAGGTATGCTCTGAAACTACTGGCCATGCCGAATCGGTATTAATTTACTACAATCCCAAAATCATCAGCTATAAAGAACTCATTAAAGTATTTTTCACTTCTCACGATCCCACTACGCTCAACCGGCAAGGTCCGGATGAAGGAAGTTCGTATCGCAGCGTAATATTTTATCAGAATGAAACAGAAAAAATGCTGGCCAAACAGGCACTAAGCGATTTAAATCTACGAGGAGCATTTAAACGCCCCATTGTAACCGAAATCCTCCCCCTAAAAACGTTTTGGCGTGCAGAAGAATACCATCAAGATTTTATTAAAAAAAATCCAAACCAACCCTATGTAAAGGGCGTGTCAATGCCTAGGTTTGAACAGTTCAAAAAAACCTATAAACAAAGTAAGCGCAACTAAACTCCATGGACCATCATTTACTTAGCCTACCTAATGGTATTAGGGTACTCTTAAAGCCAGGCCTTGGTGAGGTGGCTCATGCCTGCGTGTTGGTGCACAGCGGTAGCCGAGATGAGGGGGAGGGAAAAGATGGCCTTGCTCATCTTATTGAGCATTTGTTATTTAAGCGTACCGAACGCCGAAGTACCCGCCAAATTCTTAACCGAATGGAGGTGGTAGGTGGCGATTTAAATGCCTATACCACCAAAGAATATACCTGCATTCACGCTTCTTTTTTACGCCCGCATTTAGAGCGTGCCTTAGATTTAGTTGAAGATGTGCTTTTTCACTCCACCTTCCCGCAAGAAGAATTGGAAAAAGAAAAGGGTGTTATTTTAGATGAGATTGCCTCCTATTTAGACCAACCAGAGGAAGCTATACAAGATGATTTTGAAGAACTCATATTTGCTAATCATCCACTCGGAAGAAATATTTTAGGTAACCCAGATTCGGTAGCCGCTCTTCAGCAAAAAGACATCCGAGAATACCTTGCTAAAAACTACCGCACCAACGAATTGGTGATTGGTATTATTGGCAATTTTGAGTTGAAAAAAGTAGAAGCGCTGGTAAACAAAATTTTTGGCAACATTCCGGCCAATAGCTCTGCAAACCAGCGGACTAAACCACTGGTAAACCCGGCAACAAACAAACGTTTGGCAAAACCCATTAACCAAAGCCACGTGCTTTTGGGCAGCCAAGCCTACTCTGCTCATAGCTCTAAACGAGAGGCCTTGCTTTTACTAAATAACCTCTTAGGGGGTATGGGTATGAGCTCTCGGCTAAACTTAGAAATTAGAGAAAAACACGGAATTGCCTATACTATCGAATCGAGTTATATTCCTTTAAGCGATACGGGTTTATTCACTATTTATTTGGGAACTGATACTGAAAAAGTAGATAAGGCCCTAAAATTGGTGGACAAGGAACTAAAAAAACTTAGGGATAACACCATAGGAAGTTTGGCATTGCAACAAGCGAAGCAAAAATTTATGGGGCAAATTGCCCTAGCCGAAGAAGGCCGTTTAAGTTTGCTTATTTCACTATGCAAAAGTGTATTAGATTATGGTATGGCTGACTCTCTGCCTGAAGTTTTTGCTAAAATTGAACGGATTGAGGCTAGTCAACTACTAGAAATTGCCAACGAAATTTTCGAACCCAGCCGCTTAAGTAGCCTTATTTTTGAACCACAAGAGTTCTAAACCCAAATTTGTACCTTTGTGTGATGAAATTGCCCATTGTAGCCTACGGAGATCCGGTATTAAAAAAAGTAGCCGGTGAAATTGGTCCCGATTATCCCAATATCGATGCCCTTATTGCCGACATGTTTGAAACCATGTACCACGCACAAGGAGTGGGCTTAGCGGCTCCGCAAGTGGGCCTATCTATTCGTTTGTTTGTAATAGATGCGTCTCCTTTTGAAGAAGATGATGAACAGTTAAAGGGCTTTAAAAAGGTGTTTCTAAATGCACAAATTACCGAAGAAAGCGGTGATAAGTGGGCTTTTAATGAGGGTTGCTTAAGTATTCCAGATATTCGGGAAGATGTAAGCCGGCACCAAGAGCTACACATTCGCTACCAAGACGAAAACTGGAACTGGCACGAAGAACGTTACCACGGATTAGCCGCCCGGGTTATTCAACATGAATACGACCACATTGAGGGTAAATTGCTGACCGATAGACTGAGCCCCCTACGTAAGGCCATGCTAAAAAATCGTTTAGAGGCAATTAGCAAGGGAATGGTAAAAGTAGACTACAAAATGAGATTCCCGAATGTAAAAAAGGGGCGCTAGTTTTTATCCCGCTCTTTATCTCCCTTGAATATTTGTTGCATAAATTGGGCCCAAGCAAATGGGTTCAACAATGGATTAGCCCCCCGCGGATTGATGTTCTTATTCATCATAGAGAAGTGCATGTTTTGGTAATTCATCGATTGGATTTCTTGCCCATCTCGGGGAAGACTGCCAGCCAAAGACATAATGCTGGTTCTAGAAACGTTCTTTTTTGCAATTTCTAAATCATCATCGGCATACTTCATGGTAAGAAACTCTTTTTTGAACTCGTCTTCGCTAGCCCAGGGGTATACCCGAACCATGGGTAAACTGATAATTTCTTGTTTCATCTTTACCAAAACAGTGTATTTATCGTCGGGCAAGGAGGTGGGAATAACCACCTGTTGCTTCCCGTAGCCTACAGCACTAAATTGCAGGGTATCTCCCTCATGAACCACAAAAGAAAAATAGCCTTTGTAATTGGCCACATAACTTAATTTATCGTTGAGGGTTTTATTCGAAATAGATACGTAGGGAACTACCGTATTACTGTCTCGGCTTAGAGTTACTCCCGAAAATTGCACCAGCTTTTGTGCGGGTTTTTGCGCAAAAACCGCCGAGCTAAGTAACAATAGACCAATGAGTAAACGAAACTTCATACTGCGAAAGTAGGTATTAATTAGGTGGGGTCTTGTTAAATTATGTTAATTGGCTACCCTAGGCATTACCGCATTGGGGTCGTTCATATCGGTAAGGTTTACTGCCTCTACCGATACAATTTCAGGTACTGCTTTTTTAATGGCTTCCTCAATACCCGCCTTCAGGGTCATAATACTCATTGGGCACGAACCACAGGCACCCAACAAACGCAATTTCACCACCTTTTCGGAAGTAATTTCCTCCACAGATACGTTGCCGCCATCTGCTTCTAAATAAGGGCGAATACTATCAAGGGCTAATTCTACTCGTTGCAACAATTCCATAGTTAAAGATACGACTTTTTAAGCGCCCACCGAAGCGTTTTGAATGGCCACTTGCTGGGCTACCCGTGTTGCCAAAGCCGAAAAGGCCGCAGACATGGGGTTTTCTGTTTCTAAAATAACTGGTTTTCCGACATCACCGGCATCGCTAATGCTTTTTACCAAAGGTATCTCTCCTAGGAACGGAAGATTGAATTCTTTGGCCAATGCTTGGCCGCCTCCTTGTCCAAAAATATAATAGTTGTTTTCTGGCAATTCTGCTGGGGTAAAGTACGACATGTTTTCTACCACTCCCAATACAGGTACATTAATCGCATTCATCATAAACATGCCAATGCCTTTGCGGGCATCGGCTAAAGCCACCTGCTGTGGGGTGGTTACAATAAGGGCGCCCGCTATCGGGAAATTTTGGGTAAGCGTAATGTGAATGTCGCCCGTTCCGGGAGGTAAATCAATAACTAGGTAATCCAATTCACCCCAATCGGCATCGTTAAGCAATTGGGTAACTGCGGTAGAAGCCATAGGCCCACGCCAAGGCACCGGTTGGCTGGGGTCGGTAAAAAAACCAATGGACAATAACTGTATTCCAAATTTGGTAATCGGCTGAATGCGGGTTTTTCCATCGGCAGTTTCACTAGTTTTGGGTTTTGCGCCTTCTAAACCAAACATAATAGGAATAGAGGGGCCATAAATATCTGCATCAATTAGGCCAACAGTGGCTCCGCTTTGTGCCAAACCAAGTGCTAAATTTACGGCTACTGTTGATTTACCCACGCCGCCTTTACCGCTGGCCACGGCAATAATGTTTTTAACCCCCGGAACACTTGGATTGGCCTGAGCGCTAACCTTGGCAGTCATGGTGATATGGAGGTCTATATTTTTGTCTATGAAATGGGAAATGGCATTTCTGCACGCATTTTCAATCATAGATTTCATGGGGCAAGCCGGGGTGGTTAATACCACCGAGAAACGTAGGGTGTTCCCGTCAATCTGTATGTCTTGGACCATACCCAAAGTCACCAAGTCCTTTTTTAAGTCCGGATCTTCTACATGACTAAGGGCTTGCAGCACTTGTTCTTTGCTAATCATAGATGTGTCGATTGCTAATTTTACCAAAAATACCAATCTCTTGGCGTAAGTAGTTTTTTTATACGCCTTTTTACAGATATTTGACCTCGAGTTAAACACGATGCTAGAATCACTAAAAATAGTTTTACAAAAAAGGTCTATTAAAAAACTGCTACGCATAGGGGCTTGGGTATTGGGGGGGCTCTTTGCTTTGCTGTTGCTAGTGGGCATCGTGGCCTATGTTTACCGAGATGCTATTTTGCGGATGGGCGTAAGTAAAGCCATAAAAAGAGCTAAAGAAGGCTATCAACTTGATCTTCAAATTAAAAATGCTCGTTTTTCGGGTTTTAAAACGGTAGCATTCGACGAAATTACGGTCGTTCCCGAGCACCGCGATAGCTTGGTGGCTCTGCATCAAATGCGGCTAAGTGTTCAACTTTTTCCACTCTTATTTGGTACGGTAAAGCTAGACGAATTAAGCCTAAACCGAGGGTTTGTACACCTAGTAAAACGAGACAGTTTGCGCAATTACGACTTCTTGTTTAAAAAGAAGAAGGATGATACAGCGGACCAGGGCCTACAATTGGGTAGTTTGGCAAATCGCTTGCTCAATAGTATGTTTTATAAAATACCGGAAGATTTATCGGTAAACAAGCTAGAATTGGCTTGGGTAGAAGATAGCTCGAAAGTGGTTTTCACTGTAAAAAATACACAAATTATTTCTGGAGAAGTAAATGCCACCATCGATGTAAACCAACAAGAATCTATTTGGCATGTGAGGGGTTCGGTAGATCCGGGCGATAGACAATTGGACTTAAGCTTGTTTGCCGATGGTAAAAAAATAGCGCTTCCTTATTTAGAAAAACGCTTTGGACTAAAATTAGATGTAGATACCCTACACACCAAAATAGAAGATGTAAGTTATTTCGGCGGTAAATTGAGTATTTCGGGAACCTGGGGAGCTAAAAACCTTCGAATAAATCATCCGAAAATTGCCGCCAACGACGTGGTGGTAGACGACGGTGAACTTCGGGCCGATATGGCTATTGGTGAAAATTATGTGGAATTGGCCGAATCGTCAGTGATACACTTGGGTAAAATAGATTTAAACCCTTACCTGCGATTTACGCTAAAACCGCACAAAATTTACGAGCTAAATCTGCATACCGATGAGCTGCGGGCGCAAGATGTATTTAATTCTTTCCCAACAGGCTTGTTCGAATCCTTAGAAGGAATTAAGGTACAGGGTAAGTTACAGTACGATTTACACTTTCTGCTCGACGAAAGCCAACCCGATGCAGTAGAGTTTTATTCGCAACTAAACAAAAGCGATTTCAAAATTTTGGGATATGGAAAAACTAATTTGTCTAAAATTAACAACGATTTTATCTACACTCCGTATGAGTATGGCAAGCCCATGCGAAACATTTTAGTGGGTGCCGCCAATCCGTATTTTACGCCATTAGATCAAATATCCCCCTATTTAAAAAACGCCTTGCTTACAGCCGAAGATCCTTCGTTTTTTGGACACCGTGGCTTTGTAGAAGAGGCTATTAGAAAATCTATTGCTACCAATTTTAAACGGAAGGCCTTTAAACGTGGGGCAAGCACCATTTCTATGCAATTGGTAAAAAATGTGTACCTCAGTAGGCAAAAAAATCTAGCTCGAAAAATAGAGGAAATGCTCATCGTGTGGCTCATCGAAAATAATCGCCTTTCTAGTAAAAACAGGATGCTGGAAGTGTATTTAAACATTATTGAGTGGGGAAATAATGTGTACGGTATTGGCGAAGCCAGCCGCTATTATTTTGATAAAACACCCGCAGAACTCAATTTGGGCGAAAGTATTTACTTAGCCAGTATAGTACCTAGGCCAAAATCATCTTTATACTTTTTTGAATACCAGGGCAATTTACGCTCGAGTATGGTAGGTTATTTTAATACCATTGGCAGCCTGATGGCCAAACGTGGGTTTACCCCGCCCGATAGCAGCAGTTATGGCTTTTATGGGGTTCGTTTAAAAGAAAGTTTACGCTCTTTATTGGCACGCCCAGATTCTTTAAGTAGCGATAGTTTACTAAACACCGAGGAGGGCGGTTGGTTTGAGGAAGAACCACAACAGGGTAAGGCCGATAGTTTACTCATTAAAAAATAAAGAATGATTGTAGCTGTTGGAGATAAGTTTTTTGAACCCCTATTATCTAGGGAAACGATTGAGGAAAGGGTAATAGCTCTGGGCGCTCAATTAAGTGCAGATTACGGGGGTAAAACTCCGGTATTTGTGGGGGTGCTAAGTGGTAGTTTTTTATTTTTAGCCGATTTGGTAAAATCGGTAACTATTCCCTGCGAAACACAATTTGTGAAGGTGGCCTCTTATGCCGGCGATCATTCTACCGGGAAAATTAGCGAAAGCCTGGCTTTTTCTGAAGACCTAAAAGGAAGACACGTAATTATTGTAGAAGACATTGTAGACAGCGGCCACACCTTGCACTATCTACTCCAAAGGCTGGCCTCGGTAAAACCCCAGTCGGTAAGCGTATGTAGTTTATTGTTAAAACCCGGGGCGGTACAGTATTCCTTTCCTGAACTGCGTTATGTGGGTTTTGAACTAGCCAACGATTTTGTAGTGGGCTACGGATTAGACTACAATGGCTTAGGTAGAAATCTGCCCGAAATTTATAAAGTAGTGGCTAATTAGGATTTTTTTAGCATTTTTGAGCCATGTTTACAAAAATGACCCTTCACCGCGAAGGTACCACCACCATTGCGCTAACCATCTTGTTTATTTTTCTTTTAAACACCCTGGTTCAATTCTTTTTAGCAGATCACACCCTTATTCGTTGGTTTGTTTACCTTTTTTCAGCCGCCTTGCTGTATATTGTTTTACAGTTTTTTAGAAACCCCAGAATTACTACCACTCACGGAGAAAATTTAGTGATTTGTCCAGCAGATGGAAAAGTGGTGGTTATTGAAGAAACTACCGAAGGAGAATACTTTAAAGACAAACGTTTGCAAGTATCGGTATTTATGTCGCCCTTTAATGTGCACATTAACCGCAACCCTATTGCGGGTGTGGTAAGTTATTTTAAATACCATCCGGGCAAATATTTGGTGGCTTGGGATCCTAAATCATCAACAGAAAACGAACGTACCACCGTGGTGGTTAAACACAAAAGCGGCATAGAGGTTTTATACCGCCAGATTGCCGGAGCCTTGGCCCGTAGAATTGTGTGGTATGTGAAAGAAACCGATACGGTAAAACAGGCAGAAGAATTTGGTTTCATAAAATTTGGTTCTAGGGTAGATATTTTCTTACCTTTAGGTACCAAGGTGAATGTGCAACTGGGAGATATTGTAAAAGGGGGAATCACCGTTTTAGCAGAATTAACTACAAACAAATAAATCTATCCTAATCATGAAAAAAGTAATCGCTGTATTGGCACTAGCCGCCTTCATTGGTGCTGCTTCTGCACAAACTACTCAACCAAAACCAACAGCTAAAAAAGAAGATTGCTGCAAGAAAAAAGATGGTAAAATGGAGTGCAAAAAGGGCTGTAAAATGGCTTGTTGCGCTAAAAAAACCGAAGAGGCTAAAAAAACCGACGGAAAATAATTACCAAAACATCTTCACAAAAAAAGCCCCGCTGCGTACAGTGGGGCTTTTTTATACCAAATCATTGGGGTTTATACCAATTGCTTCAGCGCTGTTTCAAATGCCGTGTGTGATAGTTTGGTTTTAGCTGGATGATGGCTATGTGTGTTTTCCAACGCTTTGCGAATTACTTCGGAAGCATCGTTAAAAATAGCGGCATCACTCATCTCTACATTTTTTTGCATTAAATAGGCAAATACACGGGCCATTCCACAGTTCGAAATAAAATCGGGAATTACCGCCACTTGCTCATCAGCATACTCCATAATAGGACCAAAGAAAATCTCCGAATCGGCAAAAGGCACATTGGCACCGCAAGCAATTACCTCTAAACCAGCGGCAATAAGTTGTTCTACTTGTTTTTTGGTTACTAACCTAGAAGCGGCGGCCGGCACAAAAATTTCAGCTTTGGTAGCCCAAATTTGGTCATTAATTTGCTCAAAAGGGATTAGATTATCTGCTACCAGGGTATTGCCTTCTCTGTTTAAAAATAACGCCCTAACTTCTTCTAGAGTATATCCCTCGGTGTTTAACAAACCACCCACACGATCAATAATACCTACAATTTTAACGCCTTGCTGGGCCAAATAAAAGGCAGCAGCAGCGCCCACATTACCCCAGCCCTGAATAATGGCTCGTTTTTGGCTAATATCGCCGCCGTAGAGGCTATAATAATGGCGAATAGACTCTGACACCCCATACCCGGTAATCATGTCGGCTACCACGTATTTACGCTTTATATCTGGAGAGAAGTTGGTATCTTCTAATACCTTAGAAACGCCGTAACGCAATTGACCAATTTGATGAATGCGTTCGTTTTCTTTTGCCTTATAGTGGCCATTAATAATTCCTTCTTGTGGATGCCATAGGCCATAATTCTCTGTTATTGGAATTACTTCATGAATTTCATCTACATTTAAGTCGCCACCGGTGCCGTAATAGTTCTTAAGCAAGGGAATAACCGCTTTGTACCAACGTTCTAGCACCCCCTTTTTGCGGGGATCTGCTGGATCGAAATTAATACCCGATTTAGCACCACCAATGGCGGGGCCAGAAACCGTAAATTTCACTTCCATGGTTTTTGCCAATGACTCTACCTCTCGTTTATCCAAGCCCTTACGCATGCGTGTGCCACCACCGGCTGCACCACCACGCAAAGAGTTAATCACCACCCATCCTTCGGCTTCTGTTTCAGCATCTTTCCACTCAAAAATAATCTCGGGGCGTTTTTCTTCGAATTTTTTTAATAGGTTTTTCATATTGATTTTGTTCAAACAAAAAAGCCTCTCCAAAAAATGAAGAGGCTCTTTATATATAACTTTAAATTATACTCTTTTAGATTTAATACGGGCAGCTTTACCGGTTAATGCACGTAAGTAGAACAATTTAGCTCTACGCACTTTACCAAAGTTTACCACATCTACTTTTTCGATGTTTGGAGAGTTGATTGGGAAGATACGCTCTACACCAACCCCGTTAGACATTTTACGAACCGTAAAAGTTTCGTTTACACCTACACTGTTGCGTTGGATAACCACACCCTGATAAATCTGGATACGCTCTTTATTTCCTTCGCGAATTTTATAATGTACGGCAACAGTATCGCCCGCTTTAAAAGACGGAACTTCTTGTTTTACTATAGCCTGTTCTTCTACAAATTTTACTAAATCCATGATTTTAAGCTTTTAATACGATTTTTAACACGTCAAAAATCGGACTGCAATGTTAGGGAATTATTTTGATTTTTAAAAGCGCTTTTAAAAGTTTTCCACATTTTATCTCAAAACATTCTTGTAGTCTTCTATTAATTGAGTAATGTGTTTACAACTAATTCGGGTGTTTTGTAGCTCTCCTGGGCTTAAACCGAACATTTTTTCCAACTGAACTACCTTTTGATAAGGAATATCTTTTTTTTCTCCGGCCTTAATATTGCGGTAGTTTAAAAATGTGTTTGGCGAAACACCTAAAACCAATGGGATCACCTTAAGCGCATTCTTGTAATCTTTCATGGGAAGATTAGACAAGTTTTCATTAATTAAATATTTATACATGAGAGAAATTTTTATAGATTTAAAGAAAAATTTGTATATTTTATCGAAGTATTTATGGGATTATAATTCCCTTAGTAATTATTACGAATAAAAATAAGCATTACAATTAATATATTATACTTTATACTAAATTTTTTATGTATTTGAAAGAAACGGTAAATAGGCTGCTGAAAAACAAGAATCGATCTCTTAGTTGGTTGGCACTAGAAATGGGTAAATCTTTTGATGGGCTTAAACTGAGTTTGGTAAAGGGTTCTATCAAATACCTCGACATTCTGCTAATGGCGAAAATCCTAGAAACCCACCCGGGTGAGTTTTTCGAAAGCGAACACGCCGGCTACTCTCCCGAGGAGTGGCGCAATGCACTGGAAGAGGGAGAAACTCAATATAAAAACATAAAAAACGAATTGAATGCCTGCCGTGAACTAAACGAGGCGCTTAAAACACAGGTAAACGATAAGGAGCGTATTATAGCTCTGTTACACCAGAAAGACGAGTGAATTTATTTTAAGAGATCGGGGCGACGAGTTATAGTGCGCTCCAAAGCTTGTTCATGGCGCCACTCTTCAATGAGTTTTTGGTTACCACTTAACAAAATATCGGGTACTTTTTGCCCCCTCCACTCTGCCGGACGGGTGTATACCGGTGCATCTAGTAAATCATCCTGAAAAGAATCAGATAAGGCCGAGGTTTCGTCGTTTAACACTCCCGGAATGAGGCGCACTACCGAATCTACTAATACCGCAGCAGCCAACTCCCCACCAGAAAGCACGTAATCTCCAATAGAAATTTCGCGGGTTACATAGGTATCACGAATACGCTGATCTATTCCTTTATAATGACCACAAAGAATAAGTACGTTTTTGTGAGAAATAAAGTGATTGGCAATTTGCTGATCGAGGCGTTCACCATCGGGGCTCATAAAAATCACTTCATCATAGCTTCGTTCGGCTTGTAAGGCCTCTATACACTTGGCAAAGGGCTCAATGGTCATTACCATGCCGCTACCACCGCCGTAAGGGTAGTCGTCTACGCTTTTTTGGCGGTGTTCGCTATACTCACGCAAATTGTGCACATGTATTTCGGCTAAGCCCTTTTGTTGAGCCCTTTGTAAAATAGAATGGGCAAAGGGGCCTTCCAATAGTCCAGGCAATACGGTGATAATATCGAAACGCATACTTAAAGGTACATTAATTTAGAACCGCAGATTAATTGTTTAAGTATAAATCAACCAAACCCTCGGGTAAATGCACATACAAGGTGTTTTTATCTTGATCTACCTCCTCAATCAAATCGTCGCTCAGTGGAAATAGGATCTCCCGTTCTTGGTAAAGAACCGAAGCCACAAACTGCTGTGGATATTCATGAACTTCTTTTATTTCACCTAATTCCCCCTCGTGGGCATCTACCACCTTAAAGCCTTTTAAGTCGCTAATTAAAAATTCATTGGGGTTGCGTTCAGGTTTTTTGGTGTTGGGTAAGTATATTTTTTTGCGGACCAATGTTTGTGCCTTCTCAATTACATCCACATCTTCTAAATAAATATTAGCCGTTTGATTGTTTTGTAAAGCAATTTCTTGGGTAAAATAAGGAACAAGTTTGCCATTAAACTCTAAAAAAAGAGTGTCTAAGTCTAAGTCCTCGGGGTGGGGGTATTCAAAAAATACCTGCACCTCTCCTTTTAGGCCCTTGGTTTTGGTAATATACCCGATATAAAAGCTATCCGCTAAATTCATGTGGTCTGTAAACAAAAATGTCATCCCAAGCATTTGCTTAGGATGACATAAATATAGGTTTTTAAAGAATTACTCTGCTGGAGTTTCGTCGGCGGGAGCCTCTTCGATTGGAGTTTCCTCCGCTGCTGGAGCTTCTTCAACTAGTTCCTCTGCAACCGGAGCCTCTTCGGCTGCTGGTTCTTCAACAGCTTCCGGAGCTGATTCTGCAACTACGGTTTCTTCTGCAGCCACTTCAGTAGTTTCTTCGGTACCTTCTGTTACTTCAGCCACTGGAGCTTCTTCAACAGCTACTTCTTCTACTTCGGCAGGAGCAGCATATTTCGCTTCAATAGCAGCTGCTTTGTCTTCTTTACGTTTTGCTTCTGCAGCTAAAGCAGCTTTTTTAGCTTGTTCTTTAGTTTGCGTTAAGCCATCTTTTTTACTGGTAATTTGAGCGTCTTTGCTGGTTAACCAAGCGGCAAATTTTGCATCTGCTTGTTCTTGCGTTAAGGCGCCTTTTTTAACACCACCTTCTAAGTGTTTTTTGTACAAAACACCTTTGTAAGAAAGGATAGCACGACAAGTATCAGTTGGTTGGGCACCTTTGTTTACCCACGATAAAGCTTTGTCGAAATTAAGGTCGATGGTTGCTGGGTTAGTATTGGGGTTATAAGAACCAATACGCTCAATGAATTTACCGTCTCTTGGAGCACGTGAATCCGCCACCACTAGGTGATAAAAAGGTTTTCCCTTTTTACCGAATCTTTGCAATCTGATTTTAGTTGCCATGTTTTTTAAGTTTTATGTATTCAACATATTTCCCGGAGTCTCCTACTGCGGGGCGACAAAGATAGTAAAACCTTGATAATTAAAAAACTAAAAGCAAAAAATTGATTATAACGATAGAATATCGACGATTTTAAGAAGATTGGTGTTTACTTCCCCCAAATGCTTAATAGCCTGTTTGAAAGGAGTGTATTGAATTTCGTTGTTTACCAAACCCAACATTTCGCCTCGGCGATTAGCTAAAAGCGCTTCTACCGCACCCACACCTAAGCGGCTAGCCAATACACGATCCATACACGATGGGCTACCCCCACGTTGCATGTGACCTAAAATGGATACCCGAGTATCTATGGTTGGGAATTTTTCTTTCACCGCTTTAGCTACTACAAAAGCACCGCCCACCTCATCGCCTTCTGCAACGATGATAATTTTGGAAGATTTATCTTTTCTACCCGACTCTAAGCGCTCCAATAGGTGATTTATGTCGGTTTTAGTTTCGGGAATTAGGATAGCTTCTGCCCCAGTACCAATGCCACTTCTTAAAGCAATTAAACCCGAATCTCTGCCCATTACCTCTACTATAAATAAACGGTCGTGCGATTCGGCGGTATCGCGAATTTTATCTACCGCATCTATTACCGTGTTTATGGCCGTATCGTAGCCAATGGTAAAATCGGTGCCCATTAAATCGTTATCAATGGTGCCCGGGAGACCCATAATAGGTACGTCAAATTCTTCGATAAAAACGCTAGCTCCAGTAAAAGTACCATCGCCACCAATGCCCACTAGGGCATCTATTCCGTGCTTTTGCACGTTTTCAAAAGCTTTCTTGCGGCCTTCGGTAGTTCTAAAATCATCACTTCGGGCGGTTTTTAAAATAGTACCACCGCGTTGTATAATGTTGGCTACCGATTTACGATCCATCGGAATAATTTCACCATTAATTAAGCCCTCATAACCCCTCATAATACCCACCACTTCGAGGTTGTAATACAGCCCACTTCTCACTACAGCTCTAATAGCTGCATTCATACCCGGCGAATCTCCACCTGAGGTAAAAACTCCTATTTTCTTAATTGATTTCATGCTTATTTCTTATTAAAAGCTGCCTTACCGCTGTCTAAAAAACGGATATAATTGCTAATATCCAAATTAAATGCTTGTGGTGCCACTAATTGTTTACCATCGGTATCTACCAACACATAGTAGGGCTGAGAATTGGTACCAAAGGTGCTGGCCTGAAAATCGCTCCATTTCTGGCCTAGGGTTTTAATAGATTTTCCGCTAAAGGCAGACGTATACTTTTCATTTTCGGCCAATTCTGTTTTGTCGTCTACATATAAAGAGATAAGAATATAATCTTCCCTCAATCGCTTTAAAACGTCCGCATCGGCCCAAACAGTAGCCTCCATTTTGCGACAATTAGTACAACTCCAGCCAGTAAAATCTAATAAAACGGGCTTTTTTTGTTGTTTGGCAACAGCCAAGCCTTCTTCATAATCGTAATAGGCATTTAGGCCATACGGTGCATGAAACAAGTTAGCGTATTTCTTGGTAGCAGTTGCCGGCGAAACGCTGCCTGTAAATTGCTTGCTATACAAATCGAACTCTTGGGTGCTTGCCGGGGGCAACCAGGCGTTAATGGCCTTTAGTGGCGCACCCCACAAACCAGGAACCATGTATAGGGTAAAACCCCATATTAACATAGCGAACAACAATCTGGTTAGAGAGATAAAGGGTAAATCGCTATCGTGCGACAATTTAATTTTACCCAATAGGTATAGGCCCCAAAAGGCAAAAATAACAATCCAAATGAGCAAGAAAATGTCGCGATTGAATATCCCCCAATGGTAGGCTAGATCTACGTTAGATAAGAATTTGAAGGCTAGAGCCAATTCTAAAAATCCTAAAGAAACTTTTATGGTGTTTAACCAGCCGCCCGATTTTGGCATTTCTTTTAACCAAGATGGGAAAATAGCAAATAAAGTAAATGGAATGGCTAGCGCTAGCGAAAAACCGAACATACCCACAGCCGGACCAAGGTAAGCTCCCTTAGAAACAGCATCTACCAACAGGGTGCCAATAATGGGACCGGTACACGAAAATGAAACTAGCGCTAAAGTAAATGACATGAAAAACAATCCAATTAGCCCACTTCTGTTCGATTCTGCATCCATCTTGTTTACTAACGATGCCGGAAGGGTAATTTCGAAAGCTCCCAAAAAGGATAAAGCAAAAATGAGCAATAGGCCAAAGAATAGGAGGTTAAACGTGGCACTACTGGCCGCCTCGTTTAGTGCCGAAGTGCCAAACAATAAGGTAATAATTAAGCCAAGGCTAACATAAATAGCTACAATAAAAAATCCATAAAGTGCCGCACTACGAATTCCCTTGGCCCTCGAACCAGATTTCTTGGTAAAGAACGAAACGGTTAATGGAATCATTGGGTAGATACATGGCATAAAAAACGCTGCCAATCCGCCCAAAAATCCGGCTACAAAAATAGCCCAAAGCGATCCGTTGGTTGTAGAATCATTGCGAATGTTCTGTACCACCGCTTTTGCGGTGCTATCTAATTTGGTATCACCAGCGGTAATGGTATCGGTAGCAATAGCAGGAACAGCCAGCGTGGCATCCGAAACATCTACCGGAATGCTAAACTCAACCTCTTCGGGGGGTAAACATTTGTTGTTATTACAAACCATGTACTCTAACACACCCTTTAGGGTGAATTTATCGCTAGTTGTTTTTATTTTTTGGGTAAGGGTTACCTGGTTTTCGTGCCAAGCTATCTTCATTCCAAAATTGGTATCAAATGCCGAAACAGCCTTGGGATTTTCACTCACCTTGCCCAACAATTCATACTCTTTGGAGGGGCTAAAGGTAAAAGAGGTGGGAATGGGACCGCCCTCTTCTATAAACTGAGAATATAGGTGCCAGCCCTTTTGAATGCTAGCCTTTAGCTGCACATTCGCTTCGTTTTTACCGGATTTTTGGGCACTATAGCTCCATTTTACCGGGTTTTCTATTTGTGCTTGGCTTTGCAAAACAAGCAGTACCAACAGCAGGGTAACTAATTTTTTCATAGGTGTTTAGTCAAAACAAAAAGCAATTTCCTTAAATCCAAATACTTGGATTCCATTTTGGGTGTGTAGCTCAAGCAATCCGGCGGGGCTAATCCCCGAAATTTTGGCCTCAAACACCTCATCGCCCACCCGAAACTTGCTCCGTTCGCCAAATTTAAACAAATGCTGCAGGTAATCGTGATGTAAATCGGCAAATTTTTGTGCCCTTACTTGCAAATACCGTTTTTCGAGTGCTACACAAAGGTCAGCCAATAGGGTATTAAGTTCAAAATTGCGGTGTAAAAGAGTCTTCATCGAGGTGGCTCTTGTCAAATTTGGCGAAAATTGAGTTTGGTTGACATTTAGTCCGATACCCACCACAGCCTGTTTCCAACGGTTACCCTGCAGGCTATTTTCAATTAATATTCCGGCTATTTTTTTGCCCTCTACCAAAATATCGTTGGGCCATTTTATCGATACCTTGGGGCCCAATAGTGGCTTTAACACATCTAAAAGTGCTAAAGAAACGGCCTTGTTTAGCTCAAACTGTTGTTCAATAGCCAAAAAAGTGGGTCTCAATAAAATGCTGATGCTAAGGTTTTTACCAGCTTCGCTTTCCCAAACATTTTGCATTTGCCCCCTACCGGCAAACTGATGCTCTGCCATAATTACAGTACCCTCGGCAAGTGGCCCAGAATTTGACACTAAATCTTTTAAATAGTTATTCGTGGAGGCTACACTAGAAAGTTTAACCAAATTTTGACCGATAAATAATGCTGAAAAAGTGTTATTTTGCAAGAGTTAAGCCCTCAGTTTACTACAAGCAAAACTAAATTTATTTAATGGTAAAAACTAAAGCTGTTCAAGAATCAACCCGAATTTCAGAGATTGTAATTAGGGGAATGCAAGAGAAAAAGGGAAACGATATTGTTCGCTTAGACCTACGAAACATTCACTCGGCTGTGGCCGATTATTACGTGGTTTGCCATGCTGAATCGGCTCCACAAATACGGGCATTGGCCTTAAGTGTTGAGGAAGAGATGTATAAGGCATTTAAACTAGATCCTTGGAGAAAAGAGGGTCAACAACACGCAGAATGGATTTTATTAGACTACGTGGACGTTGTTGTGCATATTTTTAAAACAGATAAACGCCAATTTTATGGCTTAGAAGAACTTTGGGGCGATGCGGAAATTGAATCGTACCAAAGCGCTTAATACCCAGCAAAATCATATGAAAGAAAATAAATCAAACACGCCAAAATCGGTAAAGAAAATTCCGGGAAAAAAGATTGTTCCTAAGCCACCACGCTTTAATATTATGTGGCTATACGCAGCCATTGTATTGGGGCTTTTTGCAGTTCAATACTTTTTTAACAACGATACCGCGAAACAAATTTCCTATCAAAAATTTGAAAATGAGGTGTTAAAATCCCGTGATGTAGAAAAATTGGTGGCTTATAAAAACCAAGACTTGTTAACCGTAGAGGTATACATTAAAAAGGATAAATTAAATCAGCCCAAATACAAAGAATTTCAGAAAAAAAACTCTTTGGGCACACCCAATATTGGTCCACAATTCTATTTTACCGAGGGCTCAGATGAAGCTCTTCAAGCAAAATTAAGAGAGGCCGAAAAAGAGTTGCCGGCAGAACAACGTACCCCACTTATTTTCGAATCGAGAGAAAGCCCCTGGGCTGGTTGGTTTATGACAATTGTGGTGCCCATTTTACTTTTTGTGGGTATTTGGATTTTAATTATGCGCAAAATGGGTGGTGGCTCCGGCGGTGGGGGTGGTCAGATTTTCAATATTGGAAAATCTAAAGCAACCCTATTCGATAAAGAATCGCAAGTGAGTGTAACCTTCAACGATGTAGCTGGCCTCGAAGAGGCTAAACAGGAGGTAATGGAAATTGTCGATTTCCTAAAAAACCCTAAAAAATACACCAATTTGGGTGGTAAAATTCCGAAAGGTGCTTTATTGGTGGGTTCGCCCGGTACCGGAAAAACCCTCATGGCCAAAGCGGTTGCCGGAGAAGCACAAGTTCCATTCTTTTCCCTATCGGGTTCAGATTTTGTGGAAATGTTTGTGGGTGTGGGTGCCTCTCGTGTTCGCGATTTGTTTAAACAAGCCAAAGACAAAGCTCCTTGTATTATTTTTATTGATGAGATTGATGCCATTGGCCGTGCTCGTGGAAAAAATAGCATGATGGGTGGTAACGATGAGCGGGAAAACACCCTAAACCAACTTCTGGTTGAAATGGACGGTTTTGGTACCGATTCGGGCATTATTATTTTAGCGGCCACTAACCGCCCCGATGTGTTAGATAGTGCCTTATTGCGCCCGGGTCGTTTTGATAGACAAATTTCTATTGATAAGCCATATTTGTTGGGTCGCGAACAAATATTTAAAGTACACTTAAAACCAATTAAATTGGCTCCGGGTGTAGATGCCAAAAAATTGTCAGCACAAACCCCGGGTTTTGCGGGAGCAGAAATTGCCAATGTGTGCAACGAGGCTGCCCTAATTGCTGCCCGACAAGATAAGCAAGCGGTAGATATGCAAGATTTTCAGGATGCTATTGACCGGGTAATTGGTGGTTTAGAAAAGAAGAATAAAATTATCTCTCCTGAAGAAAAACGCATTGTTGCCTACCATGAAGCTGGTCATGCCATTGCGGGCTGGTTCTTAGAACACGCCGATCCATTGGTTAAAGTATCAATTGTTCCTCGTGGAGTAGCCGCTCTGGGATATGCCCAATACCTGCCCAAAGAGCAGTTTTTGTACACCACCGAGCAACTAACCGATGGCATGTGTATGACCATGGGTGGCCGAGTAGCCGAAGACCTGGTGTTTGGTAAAATATCTACTGGTGCACAGAATGATTTAGAGCGCATTACCAAACTATCCTACGCCATGGTAACTATTTATGGCATGAACGATAAGGTGGGGAATGTGTCTTTTAATGATACACAAGGGGAATATCAGTTCAACAAACCTTATTCAGAAAAAACCTCAGAGCTAATTGACAACGAGGTAAGGGGTTTAATTAATTCGGTATATAAAAAGACGAAAGATCTACTCATAGAAAAACGAGAGGGTTTGGAGAAATTGGCGCAAAAACTTTTAGAAAAAGAGATTTTGTTCCAATCAGACTTAGAAGAGATTTTGGGCAAACGTCCCTTCGAAACCCGAACCACTTATGACGAGTTTGTAAACGGAACGGATAACACTCCTGCTAAAAAAGCTCGTAAGAAAAAAGTGGCCGAAGATGAGGGGATGGTAGACCACAATGCTGATTTACCGGAAAACCGTTCATCGCAAGACTAAAAACATCTAAACAGAGAGATGAAAGAATCTACGGCAAAGGAAAAGATGCTCAAAAAAATCCGCAAAGCCTTGCTGGATAAACGAGATAACCCCTATCCAAATTTAGAGGAGGCGCCCCTGTATACCAAAGCCGATGATTTTTTGGAAGTTTTGTTTGCAGAACAATTTACAGCCGTAGCGGGCTCTTTCCTCTATTGTGAGAGTGAAATTCAATTCATTGAAACCCTGATAGAACTGGCGGAAGAGAAAAAGTGGCGTAAAATGTACTGCTGGGAACCCACACTGCAAGATATTCTAAGCACCTATGAATATCCATTTTATAGCAGCGATACCGATTTCTTAAAAGCCGAAGTGGGCCTAACACTTTGCGAAGCCCTCATTGCCCGGAACGGAAGCATAATGGTAAGCAATCGCTCGTTGGCGGGACGCAGGTTGAGTATTTACCCTGATACACACATTGTGGTAGCCTATACCTCACAATTGGTGCTCGATTTAAAAGACGGATTTAACCGCCTAAAAGAACAGTGTGGGAACGCTCTTCCGAGTATGGTTTCTACCATTACGGGGCCTAGCAGAACCGCCGATATTGAAAAGACCTTAGTGTTAGGAGCACACGGCCCAAAAGAGTTGTTTGTTTTTTTAATAGACGACAATCAAAAATAAGTTTAAACACCATATTGGGGTGTTTTTAGCATAGTAAACACCTACCTAAAAACCACTTTCTCACAAAATGGTTTGTTTTAACGTGCAGAGAATAGTAGGTTTGTTTAGTAGGGGCCCTTTATAACACCGCCGCTACTTAAAGCAAAACCCAATGAGTACTATCAAATCTGTAATTATTGGCACCGGAAGCTACCTGCCAAGCCTAGTAGTAAAAAACGACGCCTTTTTAAACAATCGGTTTTTTGAAAAAACAGGCGAAGCGATTGACCGCGACAATGCCGAGATTATTTCCAAATTTAAAGACATTACGGAAATAGAAGAGCGTAGGTATGCCAACGATGACCAACTATCGTCGGATTTGGGTTATTTAGCTGCGAAAGAAGCTATTAAAAGCGCCAATATAGATCCCGAAACACTAGATTATATTATTGCTGCACACAATTTTGGAGATGTAAAAGCCGGCGATACACACGTACAAATTATGCCCAGCATTGCCGCCAAAATAAAACACCACTTAGGGGTAGAAAACCCTAATTGTGTAGCCTACGATTTACCCTTTGGTTGCCCGGGTTGGGTACAAGGAATTATTCAGGCAGATTATTATTTAAAATCTGGAGATGCTAAACGTATTTTGGTAGTTGGTACCGAGACGCTATCTCGAGTAAACGACCCATACGATCGCGATAGTATGATTTTTGCCGATGGAGCCGGGGCTACTATCTTGGAAGGTCGCAGCGATTCTAAAGCTGGAATTATTGCTCACAAAACACAATCGCATACCCTTAAAGAGGCTTACTACTTATACTGCGGCGCCTCTAGCAACCCTGATTTTAAAGGCAATGACTTGTTTATCAAAATGGAGGGTCGCAAGATCTACGAATATGCACTAACCAACGTTCCTTTAGTAATTAAAGAGGCTATAGATAAAGCAGGCTTAGATATTTCGGATATTAAAAAAGTATTGGTACACCAAGCCAATGGCAAAATGGACGAGGCAATTGCGAAACGCTTGTTTAAATTATACGGTCGAAGCGATATGCCCGAAGGAACCATTCCAATGACTATTGCCACCCTGGGTAATAGTTCGGTAGCCACAGTACCCACCATGCTCGATTTAATTCTCAAAAACAATATGGAAACCCACGAACTAAACGAGGGAGACACGGTGGTATTCGCCTCAGTTGGGGCGGGAATGAATATTAATGCGGTGGTATATACTTTTTAGTAAAAAGCCCCCCAAACAAAAAAGCGACGCTAATATTTAGCGTCGCTTTTTTTATGCATTCTTAGAAAGAATTAAGCCGGCTGACCTGCTAATTCTTCATCTACCAAGATTCTACCGCAATGTTCGCACACAATAATTTTTTTGCGTTGGCGAATATCCGACTGGCGTTGTGGTGGAATTTGATTAAAACAACCTGAACAAGAATCACGCTGAATGGTTACTACCGCTAGGCCATTTTTAGCGTTTCCGCGTAAACGGTGGTAAGCAAACAATAAACGCTCTTCAATTTGAGTTTCTGCTTTCGCGGCCTTTTTACTTAAATCTTCTTCTTCTTTTTGCGTTTCAGAAGTAATAACAGCTAACTCAGCTTGTTTGGTTTCTAAATCTTTTTTACGACCCTCTAAATCGGCCAATGCCTTTTCGTATACTTCGGTTTTAGTAACTATTTCGAAACCAAATTCTTTAATTTTTTTTTCAGATACCTGAATATCTAAACCCTGTATTTCTACTTCTTTAGAAATGGCTTCGTATTCGCGGTTATTTTTTACGTCGTTTAATTGAGCTTCGTACTTTTTAATAGCAGCACCAGCTTCTTTAATCGTGTTTTTGCGGGTTACAATCGCATCTTCTAAATCGTCCAATTCGGTTTTGATTTTTTGGATACGGGTTTCTAAACCAGCTACGTCGTCTTCTAAATCGGCTACTTCAACGGGTAATTCACCACGAATTTGGCGGATTTTATCAATTTGAGTATGGATAGATTGCAACTCGTATAGGGCTTGCAATTTTTGTTCTACGGTTTTTTCCATTAAATTAAATACTTGACGGGGTTTGTAACTTGTTCTGTTAAATGGAGTGCAAAGTTAGGAAAATTTTTAGTAATAGTTTCAAACAAAAGCGTTTGCGTAAACTGTTCACTTTCAAAGTGTCCCACATCGGCAATTACCAATCGCTTATCGGCGTCAAAAAAATCGTGGTATTTATAGTCGGCGGTCACAAACAAATCTGCACCAGCGGCAAGGGCGTTGGGAAGCAAGAAACTACCCGATCCACCACAAATGGCCACTTTTTTAATTTTTTTGCTCAATAGGCGGGTATGTCTAATTACCGGTACCCCCAACTGTGATTTTATGTATTGAAGCACAGTAAGAGCATCCTGCTCCTCGGATAATTCTCCAACCATACCCGAGCCTATTTCTTGGTGGGTATTGCTGAGTGTTTGCAGAAAATAAGCCACCTCTTCGTAGGGATGGGCCTGCTTTAAAGCAAGCAACAGTGTTTTTTCAATAGGTTCGGGGTACAATACCTCTATGCGCAACTCCGATTCGGTCTGCGGAACACCAATGCTACCCACAAAAGGGTTGGCTCCGTCTTGGGCGGTAAAGGTTCCTTCTCCGGCTACATTAAAACTGCATTGAGCATAGTGTCCAATTTCACCCGCACCGGCAGCAAAGAGAGCTTCTCTAACAGCGCTGGCCTGCTCTATGGGGCAAAGAGTAACCAACTTCTTCAATATGCCACTCTTGGGGGCCAATATGCGCACATTGCGCAGGCCTAATTTTTCGGCAAGAGCCTTGTTTACCCCCTCGGAAACATTATCTAAATTGGTATGAATAGCATAAAGTGCCACATCGTTTTTTATTGCCCTAATTAAGGTGCGATCTACATAGCTAGATCCGGTAAAACGTTTTAAGCCTTTAAACACCAGCGGGTGGTGCGATATCACCAGATTGCAACCTTTGCGAATAGCCTCATCTACCACCTCCTCTGTGCAATCGAGCGAAATAATGGCGCCGCGAATATCCATTTCAGGATTTCCCACCAACAAACCAGAATTATCATACGATTCTTGGTAGGCTAGCGGGGCAAACGACTCTAGAAAACTACACAGTTCTTTTAACCTCATTTTGGGAGTTAAATTAAGCCCATTTTACCAATTTCTTCAAAACTAAAACCACACTCAAGGGCTATATTTCTATTGTATTTTTTTATTGCGGTATTCAACGTAAATAGGCGATATAAAAACCAGAGACCCAAACCGGCCAATGTTAAATAATAAAAAACTTGCTTGGCCATACTACTCATAGAGCCATAAGACCAACCTAATAATAAGAACAACAACCAGGCGGTATCGCCTTTTATGGCTCTTTGTTGATATAGAAATTGTTTTTCCATTCTTGTGTTATTTTATGGTTATAAATATACAAACACGATTCCTATTATTTTAGGGTTGAGGTGCTATATTTGCAGCGAAAACAGGATTGGTGACTATTAGGGAACTACTACTTCGGTACCAAGCCGACCCTCGGGTAAACGAATTTGCCGCGGTGCTACATTCGGGCAATCATCCACGGGTACAGCTTAAAGGTCTCATCGGATCAAGTGATGCGGTGCTGGCGGTAGCTTTGTTTTTATTGCAGCAAAAAACCACCCTTTTTGTACTTCCCGATAGAGAAGAGGCCGCTTATTTCTTAAACGATCTGGAAAATATTTTGGGCAAAGAGGCCCTCTTTTTCCCAGCATCTTGTCGCAAAGCCTTTGATTTTACCCAACCCGATAGCAGCATGGTGCTGCAACGAGCCGAGGTGCTCAATGAGCTTAAAAACCAGCGGGCAGAAGCCCGTTTACTGGTAAGCTACCCCGAGGCCTTAAGCGAAAAAGTTATCAACCGAAGCTCTTTAGAAAAAAATACCTTGGAAATTTCGGAGGGTGCCAAGCTAGATATTGAGTTTATTGCCGACTTTTTAACCGATTATGAATTCGATCGAGTAGATTTTGTATACGCACCGGGGCAATTCGCTGTTCGCGGGGGCATTGTAGATATTTTCTCTTTTTCACACTTTAGGCCCTACCGCATAGAGTTTTTTGGCGATACCATTGAAAGTATCCGAGATTTTGAAATTGAGGATCAGCTCTCGGTAGCCAAGCTAAAGCACATTACCATAGTACCTAACGTGCGGGCAAAATTTTTAAGCGATGACAAAATATCGCTTTTAGAATACCTGGGGGGTGAGTGTGTGGTATGGATTAAGGATGCACAAATGACCCTCGATGTGGTTAAAAATGGCTACCAAAAAAGCAAGGAATTATGGGGGGCCATACCCTTAGCAGATAAAAACCAAAACCCCGAATGGCTAAACCCCAACCAGCAATTATTAGATGAAAAAATGCTGGCCAGCCAGTTACAAGATTTTTCGGTAGTAGAATTTGGGAAGCAGTTTTTTTACAAAGCAGCCCACCTGTTTTCCTTCAACCTTAGCCCACAACCCTCCTTTAATAAAGACTTTAGCCTGCTTATTCACAACCTAAAAAAGAACGAAGCAGAGCATATAGAAAATTACATTTTTACCGATTCGGCCAAACAATCGGAGCGCTTGTATAGCATTTTCGAAGATTTGGATAAAACGGTGAAATTCACCCCCATTCACCTCTCTCTAAGAGAGGGTTTTGTAGACCGCGATCAAAAATTAGCCTGTTATACCGATCATCAAATATTCGATCGCTACTATAAATACCAATTAAAAAAAGCCTATGTGCGCTCTCAGGCACTTACCCTAAAAGAGCTACGAGAGTTAAAACCCGGCGATTTTATTACCCATATAGACCACGGGGTGGGCAAATATGCTGGCCTAGAAAAAGTAGAAGTAAACGGCAAAACACAAGAAATGATTCGCTTGGTGTATGCCGACAATGATTTGCTCTATGTAAACATCAATTCGTTAAATCGGATTTCAAAGTTTTCGGGCAAAGAGGGCGCCATACCCAAGCTGAATAAATTGGGTACCGATACTTGGGATAAGCTTAAAAAATCGACCAAGAAAAAGGTAAAAGACATTGCCCGGGATCTGATTAAACTCTATGCCCAACGCAAAACCAAAGAGGGAAATGCCTTTAGGCCCGACACCTATTTACAAACCGAATTAGAGGCCTCCTTTATTTACGAAGATACGCCAGACCAGGAAAAGGCTACCGCCGATGTGAAAAAAGACATGGAGGCGCCACACCCTATGGATCGCTTAATTTGTGGCGATGTGGGATTTGGAAAAACTGAAATTGCCATCAGGGCGGCATTTAAAGCGGTTACCGATGGAAAGCAGGTGGCTGTTTTGGTGCCTACCACCATTTTAGCGCTTCAACATTTTAAAACCTTTGTAGCCCGATTGGGTGAATTTCCCTGCACGGTTGACTATATCAATCGTTTTAAAACATCGGCACAAATAAAAGAAACCCTCCAAAAACTAGCCGACGGTAAAGTAGATATTATTATTGGCACCCACCGTTTGGTGAGTAAAGACGTGAAATTTAAAGACCTCGGCTTATTAATTATTGATGAAGAACAAAAATTTGGCGTTGGGGTAAAGGAAAAGTTAAAACAGTTTAGAGTAAACGTAGATACGCTTACGCTTACCGCCACCCCGATACCCAGAACGCTACACTTCTCTTTAATGGGTGCCCGTGATTTAAGTATTATTAGCACTCCGCCACCCAACAGGCAACCGGTGCTAACCGAATTGCATGTGTTTAACGAAAAACTCATTCAAGAAGCTGTTGAGTTTGAATTAGCTCGTGGTGGTCAGGTATTTTTTATTCACAACCGGGTGCAAGATTTAGCCCAACTTGGGGGCTTAATTAAAAAACTAGTGCCGGCGGCTAAAATTGGTGTGGCACACGGCCAACTAGAGGGTGATGCACTAGAAGATGTGATGCTCAAATTTGTGACTGCCGAAACCGATGTGTTGGTAGCCACTACCATTATAGAAGCCGGCTTGGATATTCCGAACGCCAACACCATTATTATTAACCATGCCCACATGTTTGGCCTGAGCGATTTACACCAAATGCGTGGTCGTGTGGGACGGTCTAATAAAAAGGCTTTTTGTTATTTATTAAGCCCCCCACTTTCTACCCTTACTGGCGAAGCCCGCAAGCGCTTGAGTGCTATTGAAGAGTTTTCGGAATTGGGAAGTGGTTTTAATGTGGCCATGCGTGATTTAGATATCCGCGGAAGTGGAAACCTATTGGGCGCCGAACAAAGTGGTTTTATTGCCGAAATTGGTTTTGAAATGTACCACAAAATCTTAGACGAAGCCATTCAAGAGTTAAAGGAAGAAGAGTTTAAGGGCCTTTTCGAAGAAGAAAAAGAGCGGGATTTTATATCCTTCACGCAAGTAGATACCGATTTAGAAGTGCTCATTCCCGATGAATATGTAACTAGCATTGCCGAACGCTACAATTTATATAGTGCGCTTTCTACCCTACAAAACGAGGCGGACTTACTAGCCTTTGAACAAAGCCTTGTTGATAGGTTTGGACCCCTGCCAGATGCGGTAAAAGAACTGGGCAACACCCTGCGGTTACAGTGGTTGGGTAAACGTATTGGCTTTGAGAAAATATCCTTGAAAAAAAATGTATTGCGTGGCTATTTTGTGAGCAACCAACAATCGCCCTATTTTGAGTCGGAGGCTTTTGGAAAGGTGCTTGCGTTTGTACAAGCCAACCCTAAAGCGTGTAACTTAAAAGAAGTAAAGGGGGTGCTTAGAATTGCTTTTGATGATGTACGAGGGCTTGTCCAGGCCATTGATTTGCTGAGCTATGTGATGTCTTAATTAGCCAAAGAAAAAGTAATGGGAAGTATATAAGAACTTCGCACAGCAACTCCGTTTAAAACACCGGCTTGCCAAGGTGGCAATAGGCGTACTACCCGAAGGGCTTCTTCATCGCAACCAGAACCAATTCCCCGTATCACCTTAAAGCCACTGAGGGAGCCGTTGGATTCTACCACAAAATACACAAACACCTTTCCCTCCAAACCCTGTTCTTCTGCGCTGGGCGGATAGCGTAAATTCCTGTTTAAAAAGCGTACTAATTTTTTCATACCACCGGTAAATTCTGGAGAAGTGTCTAAAGATCCCGGTGTGTAAATGGTGGTTTCTTTGCTTGTTTTTACTGCTGGTTCGGTGGGTTTGGTAGAAGATATTGGCTTGCCCACTAGTGAACTAGGTTGGCTGTTTACTTGTAGGGGAGTACTATTTACATTCAACACGTCCAATTCTTTTAGAGAACAGATTTTTCCTTCCTTACTAAGTTTTAGTTCAATTAATATATCGGCTTTCTCCTGCACCGATTCGCTAGCTCGGGTATACGTCTGTTTGGTCCAATAAGTTGCCACTAAGGTGTCGTTTCGGCGCTCTACGTTAAGGCTGTGCACCAACCAGGTAAGACTGAGATTCTGATATTCCGCTTGACGTTCGCGATGCAGTAGTTTTAGTTGCTGAAAGGTTAGGTGGTGGTAATTATAATAGGTATCGGTAATGGTGGTAAAATAGCTGGGTGGATCAAAATAACCCTTCTTTTGATCTACATAAAAGGCCTCAATAAATTTGGTGAGGGATGCTTTTACCTCTTCATCGCTAAAACTAGCAGCTTTTTCTAGGGGTTTGGGTGCCACAGAAACTACAACTTGTGGTGCCTTGGGCGGGGGGTTAAGTAGATGGCGGATGTCTTCGGAGAAAATATTAAGCAAAGCCAGTAAAAGCACTAGCACGCCCATGGCAATAGCAAAGCGCCAAACGGATTTGTCGGGAACTATTTCTGGTTCGGCAACCTCTTTTTCTTCCTCTTCTATCATTTTTAGCCAATAACATACGTAAGGTAAACATACACCAATGGAGCAGCAAAAAGTAGGCTATCAAAACGGTCTAAAAGGCCGCCGTGGCCGGGTAAAAAAGAACCCGAATCTTTAATATTTAAACTGCGTTTTAACATCGATTCTACCAAATCGCCTAGGGTGCCCACCGCACCAACCAATACCGCT
>JBJTNJ010000008.1:0-30113 GCA_046074005.1 Sphingobacteriaceae bacterium | reverse complement strand
AAAAACTGGGTTTTAAGTGTATTAGATACACCTTATTCTTCAAAAAATCATTCGTAAGCAAAGCTAATTTTAGCTAATTTTGCGGCAGATTAATTTTCTATAAACGTGATAGACATTTTGGATATTAAAGTTACCCGTACGGCACAATCCCGCCTAACTTCAACCGATTTTGAAAATCTTCCTTTTGGACGTGTTTTTTCAGATCATATGTTCACCGCCGATTTTGAAAACGGCGAATGGAAAAATTTCCAAATTGTTCCCTACGGCAATATTGAAATCAGCCCGGCTGCTTCGTCTTTACATTACGGACAAGCTATTTTTGAGGGCATCAAAGCTTTTAAACAGGCCGACGGCAAAGTAGCCGTTTTCAGACCCTACAAAAACTTGGAAAGATTTAACATTTCCGCCCAGCGTATGGCTATGCCTACTGTCCCTGAAGATATTTTCATGCAGGGAATAGAACAATTAATTGAACTGGACCGTGATTGGGTACCCTCACAGGAAGGCTATTCTTTGTATATCCGCCCGGTGATGTTTGCTACTGACCCTATTTTGGGAGTACATGCTTCGGAGGCCTATAAATTTGTGATTTTAACCGGACCTGTTGGCGTTTATTATTCAAAAGCTTTAAAAGTTAAGATAGAAACTCACTATGCCAGAGCCGTAGAAGGCGGAGTAGGTTATGCAAAAACTGCTGGAAACTACGCCAGCTCTTTGCTGCCCACTAAATTGGCTCAACAAGAAGGCTACGACCAATTAATTTGGACCGATGCCAAAGAACACGCCTATATAGAGGAGTCGGGAACCACAAACGTTATGTTTGTAATTAACGATACGCTCATTACCCCTTCTACCCGCGATACCATTTTAGATGGCGTTACCCGTCATTCTATTTTAGATTTGGCCAGAGCCTGGGGCATGCAAGTAGAAGAACGCCGCGTAAGCGTTGCAGAAGTAATAGAAGCAGCAAGCAAAGGTACCTTGCAAGAAGCCTTCGGTGCCGGAACTGCCGCAACCATTGCACAAATTGCCGAAATTACTTACCAAGGCGAAACCTATACCTTGCCTGAACCCGAAAACAGAGTATTTTCGAACAAAGCATTAAAAGCATTAAAAGAAATACGCTACGGCTTAGGCCCCGACGAGTTTGGGTGGAATCGCCTCCTGTAAGTCATTAAAATATCAAAACCCGCTCAAAAGGCGGGTTTTTTATTAGAAAGATTGCTGACATTCTGTCATTAATTCTGTATTTTTGTATAGACTATGGATATGTTGCATACAACAAAAGAACACGACGAAAGCCGTCAGGGAGAAGCCTTGCTACTAGATGGCAAGCAAAATGACCCCAACGGACGAAAAGTATATATAGAAAGTTATGGCTGCGCCATGAACTTTTCAGATAGCGAAATTGTAGCCTCTGTAATGGTAGACATGGGCTTCGAAACCGTAGGAACCTACAAAGAAGCCGATGTGATTTTCATAAACACCTGCTCTATTCGCGACAATGCCGAACAACGTGTACGAAACCGTTTGCGTGAATTCGGTTCTATAAAAAAACATAAACCCGATGCACTTATAGGCGTATTAGGGTGCATGGCCGAACGCCTCAAAGCCAAATTTTTAGAAGAAGAAAAATTAGTAGATCTGGTGGTAGGTCCAGATGCTTATCGCGATTTACCCGGCTTAATAAATCAGGTAGATGAAGGCGAAAGGGCCGTAAATGTATTGCTCTCTAGAGAAGAAACCTACGCTGACATTAGCCCCCTGCGTCTAAACAGCAACGGCATTACCGCATTCGTATCTATTATGCGGGGCTGCGACAATATGTGCTCCTTTTGCGTAGTACCCTTTACTCGTGGTCGCGAACGCAGCCGCGATGCCCATTCCATTGTACAAGAAGTTCGAGATTTGGCAGCAGCCGGATATAAAGAAATTACCCTCTTGGGTCAGAACGTAGATTCGTACAAATGGACGAATGAAGACGGAACTGAAAAAGTAAATTTTGCCCAATTACTGGCCATGACCGCCGAGGTAGACCCCAACGTTCGGGTACGTTTTTCTACCTCACACCCTAAAGACATTACCGACGAAGTATTGCATACCATGGCCAAGTACGAAAACATTTGCAAATACATTCACCTACCTATACAATCGGGTAACTCTAGGGTATTGGATATTATGAACCGCACCTATACCCGGGAGTGGTATTTAGAACGGATAAATGCCATTCGTCGTATTTTACCCGATTGCGCCATCTCTACCGATATTATTGTAGGCTTTTGCACCGAAACCGAAGCCGAACATCAAGACACCCTCAGCCTCATGGCCGAAGTGGATTTTAGCTTTGCCTATATGTACATGTACTCGGAGCGCCCGGGCACCTTAGCGGCTAAACGCTTTAGCGATGATGTTCCAGAAGAGGTGAAAAATCGTCGCCTAAACGAAATTATTGAACAACAACATCGTAGCAGCCACAAACGGGTGCTAGAACAAATAGGCAAAGTACAAAAAGTACTTATCGAGAGTTTTTCAAAAAAATCAGATAAAGATTATGCGGGCCGTAGCGACCAAAACACGACCGTTATATTTCCGGTAGATGAGCGCTTTAAACCTGGTGATTATGTGCATGTATTGGCCGAAAGTTGCACTACAGCAACCCTAATTGGTAAAATTATTGACTAATATGGATCTTCAAAGCATCAAAAATCGTTTTGGTATTATTGGCAATTCGCCTTTATTAAATCGTGCCATTAACATTGCCCAGCAAGTAGCCCCCACCGATATATCCGTATTAATTACCGGCGAAAGTGGTAGTGGAAAGGAAGTATTTTCGCACATCATCCATCAATTAAGTGCCCGTAAACACGGCCCTTTTATTGCTGTTAACTGCGGAGCTATTCCCGAAGGAACTATTGATTCGGAATTATTTGGCCACGAAAAAGGCTCTTTTACCGGTGCCCACGAAGCCCGAAAAGGCTATTTTGAAGTAGTAGATGGCGGTACCATTTTTTTAGATGAAGTAGCAGAACTACCACTTGGCACACAAGCCCGTTTATTGCGGGTATTAGAAACTGGAGAATACCTACGAGTAGGTTCTTCTAAAGTGCAAAAAACAAACGTACGAGTAATTGCGGCCACCAATGTAGAGGTGTTTGATGCCGTACGTGCCGGAAAATTTAGAGAAGATTTATACTACCGGTTAAATACCGTTCCACTAAAAATTCCTGCGTTAAGAGAGCGTAAAGAAGATATTTTCTTGCTCTTTAGAAAGTTTATTGCCGATTTTACCGACAAATACCGCAGCCCTTCGGTACAATTAGATGCCGATGCTCAAAACGTACTCAGTAATTACAGCTGGCCAGGCAATGTACGTCAACTTAAAAACATTGCCGAGCAAATTGCGGTACTAGAGAAAGACCGCAACATTACCGGACAAAGCATACTAAGCTATATCCCTCACGAGCAAAACAGCCAATTGCCTATGCGGGTAGATAAACATAGTAAAGAAGATTTTTCGGAGCGTGATATTTTGTATAAGGTATTGTTTGATATGAAGAAAGATATGCTCGACTTAAAAAAGTTAGTAGCAGAAATTATTCAAAACAATGGCAATGCCACCCAACTATCGGTTAATCCGCAAGTTTTAAATCAACTTTACAACGATATTGAACTCCACCCACCGACGGCCGAGTTGCCCAGTTCGCCTACGCTAACCATTCATCAGCCGGGTGCCGAGCCTCAACATTTCGACATCTTACAGCATGAAGAGGAAGAGGAATCTTTATCTTTAATAGACAAAGAATCGGATTTAATCAAAAAAGCACTAAAAAAACACCGCGGTAAACGTAAATTAGCGGCACAAGAATTGGGCATTTCGGAGCGTACCTTATACCGAAAAATTAAAGAATTGAATTTAAACTAATGAGAGTTTACACCACGCATTGGATGAAAAAAGTGGGCTTTTTAGCCCCCATACTCCTGTTTTTTAGCAGCGGCTGTGGTATTTATTCGTTCACCGGAGCCTCCATTCCAACAGAAATGAAAAGCATTAGTGTACAATTTTTTGAAAATAATGCTTCCTTGGTGGTTCCGTATTTAAGCCAACAATTTACCGAAGATTTAAAAGAGCGCATTCGCAACCAATCGAGCTTGCGCTTGGTACGTAGCGATGCCGATGCCAATTTTGAAGGCCGGATTACCGATTATAGTATCCGCCCATCGGCCATACAAGGTAACGAGCGGGCTGGCTTAGAGCGTTTAACTATTAGCATCAATGTAAAATATACTAACGTACTAAAACCCGAATTAAATTTCGAAAAATCGTTTAGCCGCTTTAAAGATTTCTCTACCCAAAGCAAACCTTTGCAAGCGCAAGAGCAACAGCTTATAAAAGATATTAATGCCCAATTAACCGAAGATATTTTTAATGCCGCCTTTGCCAATTGGTAAGCAAAGCAGCCCCTATTTTTTAAATGAGTATCCTACCACAAACAAACACATTCAGCAACTTAGTTACCATGCCCGCCAGCCTTCAGGCTAGCGATGCGGCTAGCTATGAATCGTTGGTAGAAAAATATCCCTATTGCCAAATTCTGCAATTTGTTGACGCTAAATTAAGCAATAGCCCCGAAAAGGCTGCCGTATATGCCCCAGAAGGTGCCGTATTAGAGAAATTTATGAATAGGCCCGAAACACTAATTAGTTTGCCGGCCTACCAAACCGAAACGCTAGATCCGCTAGAACAGGCAGTGGTTCAAGATTCGGACGAAACCCCAGAGGAAGCCGTAGAAGCGGAATTACAGTATCGCCTAAACGAAGAACCTGCCGAAGACTTTGCGGATGATACCCAGCAATTAATTATTGAGAGCATTGCCAGTACTGATTTTTTTGCTCTGGAAGATAAAGTAACCGAGCCTAAACCAGAAGCCTCTGCTAGTAAGGAGGTTTCCCGCTACGACGATGAGCAACTCCCCTATACCTTTTTATGGTGGCTTAATAAGACACGCAAAGCGCATGCCGAAAGCTATCGCCCATATGTAAGTTTCACGCTTGATACGTCGGAAAAAATTGAGGAAAAACCCAAGCAAGCTCCCGATATAGATTTCCAAACGTGGGTAGAACCTACACCTAAAAAAGAACAAAATAAGGCTCCGCTTGTAGAAAAACGCAAAGAAGACGATATTATAGAACGCTTCATTCAGCAAGAACCCCAAATATCGCCTCCATCTGCAGATAAAATGAGTCCAGAGAATAAAGCCCGTAAAAGTGCCGAAGATTCACTAGAGGTAGTATCGGAAACATTGGCCAAAATATATACGGAACAAATGCTCTTAGACAAGGCAATTGCCACCTACCAGAAATTAAGTTTGAAATTTCCCGAAAAAAGCACGTACTTTGCCGACCAAATCGTTGCCTTAGAGCAACGGAAAAATTAAAATAAAACGATTATGTATTTCGCACTTGTAATTATTGCCATTGTGGTTTGTGTGTTATTAGCACTATTTGTACTTATCCAAAATCCTAAAGGAGGGGGTTTATCTTCTGGATTTGCAGGATCAAATACCATTATGGGCGTACAACGCACCGGCGACTTTTTAGAAAAAGGAACCTGGTTTTTAGCCATCACCCTAATGGTATTGGCCATTTTAGTAAACATGGTAATTCCAAAATCGGGCGTGGTAAATGAAAAAGCAGCCGATTTGCAAAATAAAGTAGAAAAAACAGCACCTGTAAAGGCTCCTGTTAGCTTACCCAGCGCTCCATTAAACAGCGGTAAATAAGCCAAAAAATATACTCTTTTTCAGAAAGGCTTCCTCAGGGGAGCCTTTCTTGTTCACACAAACTGACAGCATGACATTGCTGCGCTGCAATTTTTCGCCAAGCGATGAAAAATTGACAAAAAAAAGCCTCAAAATAGTCTTGGCATAATTCATGACTAACTTGGGTAAATTAATTTTACACACAAAAAATAAGAAATACGATGGCACTATCTATTAAACCTATTGCAGACCGGGTAGTTATAGAACCGGCACCCGCTGAAGAGAAAACCGCATCAGGAATTTACATTCCCGATACCGCAAAAGAAAAACCACAAAGTGGTACTGTTGTAGCTGTTGGTAATGGCAAAGTAGACGAACCTCTTACCGTAAAAGTAGGCGATACCGTATTGTATGGCAAATACTCAGGTACCGAAATTACCTACGAAGGAAAAGAGTATCTCATTATGCGTGAAGCCGACATTTACGCAATTCTGTAATTTAAATTAATTTTTAGTAAACGAATAAAACAATTCTAAAAAATGGCAAAACAAGTAAAATACAACGTAGAAGCACGTGATGCGTTGAAAAGAGGCGTTGATATTCTAGCAAACGCTGTTAAAGTTACCTTAGGACCAAAAGGTCGTAATGTAATTATTGATAAGAAATTCGGTTCGCCGGCAGTTACCAAAGATGGGGTAACCGTAGCCAAAGAAATTGAATTAAAAGACCCAATGGAAAACATGGGTGCCCAAATGGTAAAAGAAGTAGCCTCTAAAACCGCAGATATTGCCGGCGATGGAACCACTACCGCTACCGTATTGGCACAAGCCATTGTAACCGCCGGTATTAAAAACGTAGCCGCAGGCGCAAATCCAATGGATTTAAAACGTGGAATTGACAAAGCAGTAACTGCTATTGTAACGAACCTAAAAGGCCAATCGCAAGCGGTTGGAGCCGATAATAATAAAATCAAACAAGTGGCATCTATTTCAGCCAATAACGATGAAGTTATTGGAACCCTAATTGCTGATGCCATGGCCAAAGTAGGCAAAGACGGGGTAATTACCGTAGAAGAAGCCAAAGGAACCGAAACCGAGGTGAAAACTGTAGAAGGTATGCAGTTCGATCGTGGTTACCTATCTCCGTACTTTGTTACCAATGCCGATAAAATGGAAGCCGATTTAGAAAATCCATACATCTTAATCTACGATAAAAAAATCTCGTCGATGAAAGAGTTGCTTCCGGTATTAGAAAAACAAGTACAAACCGGCAAACCCCTATTAATTATTGCGGAAGATTTAGATGGCGAAGCCTTAGCTACCTTGGTAGTAAACAAAATTCGCGGTTCGTTGAAAGTGGTAGCTGTTAAAGCTCCTGGTTTCGGCGACCGCAGAAAAGCCATGTTAGAAGACATCGCTATTTTAACCGGTGGTACCGTAATCTCTGAAGAAAGAGGCTACAAATTAGAGAATGCCGACTTAAGCTACCTAGGTCAAGCTGAAAAAGTAGTGGTAGACAAAGACAATACTACCTTAATTAATGGTGCGGGCAAGAAAGAAGATATTAAAGCCCGTGTAAACCAAATTAAAGCACAAGTAGAAAGCACTACGTCTGATTACGACAAAGAAAAACTGCAAGAACGCCTAGCGAAATTAGCTGGCGGTGTAGCCGTATTGTACGTAGGTGCCGCTACCGAAGTAGAAATGAAAGAGAAAAAAGACCGTGTAGATGATGCGCTACATGCTACCCGTGCTGCCGTAGAAGAAGGTATTGTTGCAGGTGGTGGCGTAGCCTTTATTCGTGCTATTGAAGCGCTAGATAAACTAAAAGGCGATAACGAAGATGAAACTACTGGTATCCAGATTGTAAAACGTGCCGTAGAAGAGCCGTTGCGCCAAATTTGCGCCAACGCAGGCATCGAGGGTTCTATTGTAGTGCAAAAAGTAAAAGAAGGCAAAGCCGACTTTGGCTACAATGCACGCAGCGATAAATACGAAAACTTAATTGCAGCCGGCGTAATTGATCCGACTAAAGTAAGCCGTGTAGCCTTAGAAAATGCCGCTTCTATTGCAGCCATGTTGTTAACCACCGAGTGTGTGCTAGCCGATGAGCCAGAAGAAGCGGGTGCTGCTCCTGCAATGCCTCCAATGGGTGGCGGCATGGGTGGCATGATGTAATCCCCTAGCTAAACCAACAAAAAAGTCCCCGAAATTCGGGGACTTTTTTGTTGGTTTAAAATAACTTACATACTCAATCTTTTACTAGACGTATAGAGAAACCACGAGATTTAGGAGATAGGGAGGATAGTGTTACAGCTTGGCCTCCGGCACTTAAACCATAAGCTATACTATTAGAGGCATCTGACTCGGTAGATGTCCAAAACAGTGCCGAGAAATTAATATTAGCAAAATTACCAAAAGCATCTATCAGGCCACCTGGAAGTGCTGTAAAACCGCTCTCATTAGTAGCATTTGTAGCCGGTTGACTCCAATGCGTATTACCCGCTTCTTTTAATTTGTCTCCAGCAGTACTACTCCCTCCCAAATAAGCAAGCAACGTTTGCCAATCAGCATCGGTCGACACATGCCAGCCCGCTGGTGCCAGTTTCCCCGTTTTAATGGTATGCCAATTATATAAAGCTCCATAAGTTGCCTTATTACTTGCATCAAATGCATAAAAGGTATACGCTGGAGTTGCCAAATTAGCCCAACCCGGCTTATCAGCCACATAGGGGATTGTAGTTCCATCATTGTATTTGGTAGTTTTTAAATTTTCGGTCGTCCATGTTTGGGTGCCGATCGTTATGGTTTGGTACACATTTCCATCTGCATCAGTTACGGTTAATGTCGGGGCAGGTGCAGGCGTATGTTTTTTACACGAAAAGCTGAAAAAACTCAAAAGAAATGTGCTAAGTAAAAATGTTGTTCGGAGAATACTACGGTTTTTCATAATTTTTATAGTTTTAAGAAAAGATATATGATTTAGTAACAAAGAAGGGTGAGCTAATCTTTAACACAGCGGACAGATAAGCCACAAGATTTGTTATAAGTATTTAGCGTTGTTTCGGCTGAGCTTCTGCTCATGGTGTGAGACTGGGCTGTACTAGCGTCTACTGTTGTTGCTGTCCAAAAATAACCAGTGCTAATTAGGTTAGCAGAAGTTCCGAAATTGGTCATAAACCCTCCAGGAAGTGCAGTAAAACCAGTTTCATTTGTGGCATTAGTGCTTGGTACACCCCAATGCGTATTTCCTGCTTCTTTTAGTTTATCACCAGCAATAAGCGCACCCCCTAAAAAAGTCAACAAGGTTTGCCAATCGGCTTCGCTTGCCACGTGCCAACCTGTTGGAGCTAATTTTCCGGTATTTACTGCATGCCAATTATATAAAGCACCATAGCTTACTTTATTGGCATTATCGAAATTATACCAGGCATAACCAGGAAAAGACAAGCCAGTCCACCCCCCCTGATCGGCTATATAAGGTATGTTCGTACCATCATTGTATTTAGTAGTTTTTAAATTTTCCGCCATCCATGTTTGGGTGCCGATCGTTATGGTTTGGTACACATTTCCATCTGCATCAGTTACGGTTAATGTCGGTGCAGGTGCAGGCGTATGTTTTTTACAAGAAAAGGTAAAAAAACTCAAAAAAAATAAGCCTACTAAAAGGGGAGCGGTTGTTAAAATTCTATTTTTCATAATCGAGTTGTTTATTAAAATACAGTATCAAAGTAGATGATTATAAGGAATGTAAAAACGTATTTCGGACCAATAGACCCGTACTGCCGACGAACGACAAAAATTATAGGACGAATGGATATACCCATATTTATCCCTATCATTGTTGCTTAATCTAGTCTAGAGTTGCGTCTTAATAAATTTATCAGCGATAGTGGCTTATGCTCCCGCAGGGAAGCCGACCGCTACATTAGTCAGGGTAGCGTAGTTATTAATGGGCGTAAAGCCATTATTGGCGATCAGGTACAATCCGGCGACCAAGTGAAAGTGAATGGTAATTTGCTAGAACCTCTTGCCGCCGAAGATTTGGTGTTTATTGCCCTCAATAAACCAGTAGGCATCACCTCTACCACCGAAGATAAAGTAGCCACCAATATTGTTGATTTCGTAAACCATAGCGCTCGTATTTTTCCTATTGGCCGATTAGATAAAGATTCTCAGGGATTAATCTTTTTAACCAATAATGGAGATTTGGTAAACAAGATTCTACGGGCCGGAAATAAGCACGAAAAGGAGTATGTAGTAACGGTTGATAAAGCCCTTAACGCTGCCGTACTTGAGCAAATGGCCAACGGCGTACCCATGTTGGGGGTGGTAACCAAGAAATGCACTATTGTGCAAGAAGGCCCACAAACGTTTCGGATTATCTTAATTCAGGGATTAAATAGACAAATTCGCCGTATGTGCGAATACTTTGGCTACGAGGTAGTAAAACTAGAGCGGGTGCGTATTATGAATATCACACTAAAGGGTTTAGCGATTGGCGATTGGCGGGATCTAAGTCCGGAAGAAATGGCTACGATTTATCAAGCCATTGAACGCTCCTCATCGGAGGTAGTGAAGAAAAAAAGTACCCCAGAACGCAGTTCATTACCTCCAAAGGGAAAAACAAAACCAAGCACACGTGGCCCTCAAAAAGTGGCAAGAAAAAAAAATAACCCAGATAAACGGAATAAAAAATCGGGGTCTAAACCCAGTAGAAAATCCCCAACTAAAAAACAGGGCAGACGACGATAAATAAGGGCACTAAGCCTCTACTAGTACCCTTATTCACCATTGATTTTAGGCGGGCAATTTATCTTTTAGCTCTTGTAAAGAATTACCTCCACGTGCTTCTACCGCAGATGGCCCCTGGTAGGTAGCATCTCCGAAACCTAAAATAGGGTAAAAAATAAAACCCAGTAAGACCAAGCCAACGGTAAAGCCTTCGCTTTTACCGAAACTTTTACTCACTAAATTGGTTACCCAAATAATGAAAACCAAATTCACTAAAGGAACAAGAAATAATAGTATCCACCACCAAGGTTTACCCACAATTTTTAGAAGAATGAGTATGTTATAGATTGGAACAATACAGGCCCAACCGGGCTGACCTGCTTTCTCATACGTCTTCCACATGCCAGCAATAACAATAATAATGATGGCTAAGTAGAATAGAATAATGCCCGATAAAATAGAACTTAAAATAAGGTTTAGATTTTGCATACGATTTAATTTTAGTTAAATAATTAAACGTAAACGCTACATATAAAGGGTTATTGCTGGCAAAAAAACAAGGCTTTAGCTTAACAAGCTTTGCACCCACTGGGCATACATTTTCCCAGAAGGATGCAAGCCATCAGAGGCTAACAAACTAAGATCGGTAGCGGCTAAACGGCTGTGTGGTGTACTATTCATAAAAACCACACCTAAATTTTCAGAAATTTCTTGTGCAGCTTCATTAAATGAATCGATTTCACGAGCTATTTTTTCCGGAGAACGTCCTTCTTTTTGGGCAAAGGGAGTTACACCCCAATCGGGAATAGAAAGTACCCGCACTCGATCTGTATCCTCACCGGCAAACACAATAGCTTGGCGCAAAAGTTGTTCAAATTCTACCCGATAATTTACCACAGAATAACCTCTGTACTGGTTATTTACCCCAATAAGTAAGGTAACCAAATCGTAAGGTGGATGTACGGTTTCGGCAGCTATAGCGGCTTGCAGTTCAGCTGTTGTCCAGCCGGTTTGGGCAATAATTTTTAGGCTTTCTACCGAATGACCCCGCTTAACTAAAGCATCTTGTAATTGATAAGGAAACGATTCGGCAGCTGGAACGGCTTCACCAATGGTATACGAATCGCCTAAGGCTAAATAGGTTTTTACGGCTTTCATTCGGAGAGTTGCATAGAAAATAGGGTGGCAATATGATCCTTCAATTTTTGCTTCACCTCTTCCATTGCCACGGGGCCACCTAGCTCTTGCGCCAAAGAAGTAACCGCTTTATCGTCTATTCCGCAGGGAATAATATGTTTAAAATACGTTAAATCGGGGTTTATATTAAAGGCAAAACCATGCATGGTTACCCAGCGGCTACAGCGAACGCCCATGGCACAAATTTTTCGGGCAGTAGGCAAATCGGGCTCTAGCCAAACGCCGGTATATCCGGGGTAACGGCCAGCAGTAATTCCATAGTCGGCTAGGGTTAAAATAACCGCCTCTTCCAAGGTGCGTAAATACAAATGAATGTCGGTGAAAAAATTATCTAAATCGAGAATAGGATAGCCTACTAATTGGCCGGGGCCGTGATAGGTAATATCACCTCCCCGATTAATTTTATGATATTCCGCTTGGTAGTTCGATAACCCTGCATCATCTAATAACAAATTTTCGGGCTTGCCACTTTTACCCAAAGTATACACATGTGGGTGTTCTACAAAAATTAAATAATTGGGTGTGGGCTGAGGGTTCTTGGCAGCTCTGTTGTGGGTTTTAATAGCCACCGTATCTGCAAACAAGCTTTCTTGTTTATCCCACGCTTCTTGGTAGGGTAGCATTGCCCAATCCTGAAAAATAACCTGTTTATTTTGCATAATTCTCCTCTCCACAAACATACGCTAATACATACGAATCGAAGCGTTCAAAAGCCACGTCAAAAGTCTTGGTTTCTTCCTTATTTTCTAAGCTAGCCTGTACAGTCCCCTTTTCGGCGTAGGCAAAAGGCTGTAAGTGAATGTGTTCTTTAAAAGATACCCCACTTTTGCCTTGCAACTTATAGATAGCTTCCTTAGCTGCCCAGCAGGTATATAAATGAGGTACCGCCTGTTCCCTATCTATAAAGGAACGCTCGGCATCGCTTAAAAATTTGCTTGCCAATGCTTCAATTTTTGGTTTAATCAACTCTATATCGATACCTACGGCACGTGTTTCGCTAAGTATTACCGCCGCGTAATCGTATGAATGGCTTAGCGAAATATGGTGAGGAAAATTAACCAAATAAGGTTTTCCATGAGTATCTGCCTTGCAATCGATATAATGCTCCGTTTGCAATAACGTACGCAACAACACTCGAGTAGCCAACCATTGTAATTGGCGTTTATTCTGGCCCAAGCTCTGAAAATAAGCTTGTTCTTGCTCATCTAGCTGTAATTTTGCTACTAAGTCTTCAGCCGATTCTTCAATCTTCCAAAGAGCCAAGGTAGTTGAATCTTGTATTTCTTTCTGATAAACGAGCGCCATAGTGGCGCAAAAATACAGCATATATTGCAGGGCACAAAAAAAGAGCTGGTGCGTGCTGTGTATCGTAAAAATAATTTATAAATTTAGTGCAACGCATAGGCTAATTACATGATACTTTCCGACAAACGCATTCTTGAAGAAATTGACAAAGGGACCATTATTATTGAACCTTTTAGCCCCGAATGTTTAGGCACCAATTCCTACGATGTACACCTAGGTAAATACTTAGCTACCTACAAAAATCGGGTACTCGATGCCAGAGCCCACAACGAAATTGATCATTTTGAAATTCCGAAGGAGGGATTTGTATTACAGCCGGGTACCCTTTACTTAGGCGTAACCCTCGAGTATACCGAAACGCATGCACATGTACCCTTTTTAGAGGGAAAATCGAGCACTGGCCGCTTAGGCATTGATATACATGCTACCGCCGGTAAAGGCGATGTAGGTTTCTGCAATACCTGGACCCTAGAAATTTCTTGTGCGCAACCAGTGCGGGTATACCCGGGCATGCCCATAGGCCAACTTATTTATTTTGTGGTAGAAGGCGATATTGCCACCATGTACAACAGTAAGGGCAACGCCAAATACAATAACAAAACCACACGCCCCGTAGAAAGCATGATGTGGAAGAATCAATTCTAAGACAAAAACACCATGAATACCATACACGTTAGCGTGCAAGATCACATTGCCTACCTTACACTAAACAGAGGAAGCTCCAATGCCATTAATGGCGAAATGGTGACCGAACTTACCGATATGATAAGAAACCTAGAAGCCGATGAACAGGTGGGCGGGGTCATTTTAACAGGCAAGGAGGGCTTTTTTTCGGCGGGTTTAGATCTTATAGAATTATACAACTACAACGAAGCTCAAATTAAAGCCTTTTGGACAGATTTTTTAACTATGGTATCGGCGCTAGTAGGGTTCAAAAAGCCACTAATTAGTGCCATTGGTGGGCATAGCCCTGCAGGTGGTTGCGTATTAGCCATTTGTTCCGATTATCGCATTATGGCCGAAGGAAAATATATTATTGGCCTTAATGAAGTGCCGGTAGGCATTATTGTACCTGATAGTATTTTTCACATATATGCCTTTTGGCTTGGACAAGCAAAAGCCTACCAAAGTTTATTAGAAGGAAAATTGTTCAGAGCCGATGAAGCTCTAAGCATAGGCCTAGTAGATGAAGTGGTAGCCCCTACCGTATTGCTTACCAGCGCTCAGCGAAAAATGAAGCAATATATTGGCTTTGACTGGACTACGTGGCAAAAGAGCAAACAAAACTTACGTAAAGAATTGCTTGAGAAAGTACGTGCCGACCAGAGCGATACCCTAAGCGAAATGTTAAAACAATGGTGGTCGCCAGGCACTCGGTCTATCCTGCAAACCATTATCCAAAACCTACAAAAGAAAAGCTAATGTACAACGAACCGATGTTAAAAGACAATGCACTAAAAGGCAAAACCATTGTGGTTACCGGAGGTGGTACCGGCCTAGGGAAGGCCATGAGTACGTACTTTTTAGAACTAGGTGCCAACGTGGTAATTACCAGCCGAAAGTTAGATGTATTGCAAAAAACAGCAGCCGAATTAGAAGAAAAAACTGGCGGAAAGGTACTGGCCTTGGCCTGCGATGTGCGCAACGATTTTGAAGTAGAACAAGTACTTAAACAAACTTTGGAAACCTTTGGCGCTGTACATGGCTTGTTAAACAATGCAGCAGGAAACTTTATCTCTCCAACCGAACGTCTTTCTGCAAAGGCTTTTGGAGTAATTATAGATATTGTATTAAAGGGCACCGTAAACTGCACCCTAGCCTTCGGGAAACATTGGATTGAACAAAAACAGCCAGCTAGTATTTTAAACATTGTAACCACCTATGCCTTTACCGGATCGGGCTACGTGGTACCTTCGGCTTGTGCTAAGGGTGGCGTATTAGCCATGACTCGTTCTTTAGCTGCCGAATGGGGGCACTATGGCATTCGGTGTAATGCCATTGCCCCAGGGCCTTTCCCTACCAAAGGAGCTTGGGATAGATTATTACCCGGCGATTTGGCAAAAAAATTCGATTTTAAAAACCGAGTGCCGCTCAAACGAGTAGGCGAACATCAAGAACTAGCCAATTTGGCTGCCTACTTAATTTCCGATTTCTCGGGATACGTAAACGGAGAAGTAATTACCATTGATGGGGGTGAGTGGCTACAAGGAGCCGGACAATTTAATGGCTTAGAAGCCGTTACTCCTGAGATGTGGGACATGCTTGAGCAGATGATTCGTAATACCAAAGGAAGTTAAACGCAAGCTTTTGTATCTTTGCACCATGGGCACTCAAACTCAGGAAGAAACCTTTACGCTCGAAGAGATTCTATTATCACTCAAAGAAGTGCATCGCCTTATTCTATGGAATGACGAGGTAAACACCTTCGACCATGTGATTTATTGCCTAGTTAAATACCTAGATTATACCGAACTACAAGCCGAAAAAATAGCTTGGACCGTACACACCGAAGGCAAATCCGCCGTACTAGAAGGCTCATTTACCGAAATGGAAATTTATCGCAAAATATTGCAACAAGAGGGCTTAACCGTTAGTGTGGAATAATTGGTATCTTTAGGTACACACCAAGCCAATATGCGCCCCTGTAAACATACAATCTCCCTTTTCTTTCTGTGCTTAGTACTAATAAACACGGCTTGCCGCAAAGCAAGTAGCCTACCCTCTAATACTGAAGAGAGTGCGGCTCTTTTTCATATAGATGATATTCCAGAAATTACTGTAGAAGTAACTCCAAGCGACTGGAATACCTTTCTTCATAATTACGACCTAAATTCTAAAAACGAGGAATACGTTCCCGCCAAACTTCGTTTTAGCTTAAATGGCGTAGCAACTATTTTAGATAGCATTGGTTTGAAATTACGAGGTAATACGAGCCGACGACGCCCAGAGGGTAGTCCTGGCCAAACACACCAATTACTAAACCCCGATTGGCACCATAGCCATTTTGCCTTAGATTTTAGTCGATATAAACCCAAGCAACAATTAAAGGGTTTAGAAAAGATGATCTTGAAATTTGCTAACAACGACCCGAGTTATGTTCGAGAAATTTATGGTTACGACTTGTTTCGGCGTTTTGGGGTATGGACTGCACCCAGAGCTTCTTATTGCCGAGTTACTGTTAAAGTAAGTGGCGATGCCAGTGCGGCTTATTACGGAGTATATTACATGATTGAGAATGGCGATAGTGATTTTGTAAAATACCGTAAAAACGAATGGGGCGCCACCGTGGGTTACCTTTGGAAATGCCTCTATAACGGTGGCGGACCAGCCAACCTAACCAATACCAACAGTATTGGTATAGAAAGTGTTGGCCTCGACCCCAATGCATCGAACTATTATACCTACGATCTAAAAACCAATAAAACTTCGTTTATAGCTGCCAAGGCCCAACTCTCGGAGTTTATTAGCCAGCTAAACAGCAAAACGGGCGCTGAATTTGAAACTTGGATAGCCCAAAAAATGGATGTAAACTTATTGCTCAAAACCTTTGCGGTAAGTGTACTTACGGGCAATTGGGACGATTATTGGGGGAACGGCAATAATTACTTTTTGTACTTTAACCCCAATGGTAAGGTATATTATATTCCTTACGATTACGACAATAGTTTAGGCACCGCTATCCCCTATTGGGGCTTTTTTAATACGGGCACGCAAGATCCGTTGAATTGGGGGAAAATGAATGAAAGTCCCTTAATTACCAAGGTGCTGCAGATTGCAAAATACAGGGAGCAATACAAAGCCTATATTAAAGAATTAGCTACCAAATCCGAGTATTTTAATGCCGAAGGAAGTATGCAACGCATTGCTACGTGGCAAGGCAAAATTGCACCTTACATAAGCAATGCTACAGGCGAAGATATGAGTATTGTAGATTTGCCCGCTCCGTGGTCAACAGAACAGTATTACCGCTTATTAAGTGGCAATGAGCTGGCCGGCCAAAGCGGACCGGCAAATTACTTTAAAACCCGAATCAGCACTATTCCTTGGTAATTAGTCTAATCCATCTACTTTAATAGCCACTTTGCCTTTTGCATTGAGCATAGTTACAATAGCTTGTGGAGTTAAAATAAGCTGTCCGGGCTGCACGGTAGTTAAGGCCCCACTCACATGGATGCCTTTTACTGGCTGGTAGCCGTTAAGGTAGGAGGAGGCGGTTTTCTGTCCGTTAGTTAAATACTCCGCAATAGAGAAACGGCAGCTTTCTTGAATTTTTTTTGCTAGTAAGCCATGCACCAACCAATCGCCCGTTTTAAGTAATTTGTTTTTAGAGTCTAGCACAAAATCTACGCCGTCTAAATAAATTTCTTTCTTAAGCGCATCGTATTTAGGTATACCGCTCAAGTAAAAGGTGCCATTTACGGTTCCACTCATATTTAATGCAACTATTAATTGATTGTCTTTTCCCCATAAATCAATTTGATTAATGGTAACCGCTCTTTTTCCGGAGCTAAAGGTTTGCCCTGCAAAATTCTGTTGCACCAAAGCGGCAGCATTGGCGTAGGTAATAATATTGGCCACACTTAAGCTAAAATCGGTAGTAGGCAAGGTATTAGGCACCAAATTAAGTTGTGTTTTGTCAAATTTAAGGCTAGGCTGCGCATTTATCGATGTTTCGATATAGGCCTTCATACCTAGATTAAAACTAATTTTTTGATTGGCCACCGTGGTAGGGCTAGCATACAGTGCTAAAGGCTGCATGCCAATCCAAACTTTATACTCCGGATTTACTTGTATAGGCTTAGCCAATTGTTCTAAGGCCGAAACCACATAGGGTTTTATATCGAATGACTGGGCAATGGCATCATCTACTTTTTTAGCTAATTTGCCTTTAAATACCGAAAGTACGGGGTTAATGAGATAGGTGATAGGCACCTCTCTTCCAGCAATAACAATGCTCGGACTTTCTACCCAATCAATTCCCTCAATTTGAGTTTGGGTAGCTAATTTCCAATTTTGTACCGCTACGGCAGAATTTAGTTTAATTACTCCATTTAAATTTACTTCACGAGTATCGTATACCGAAAGGCCAAATTTGTCGATACCATATTTCACTTTTGCCCAAATCTTTAAAGGCAATTCCATGGCCAAGCGGCCATTTATTTCTCTAATTACAATAGGCGCTTGTTTCCAAACGCTTAACATCACCTTATCGTCTTCCAGGTTAGCATCTTCATAAATTAAGCCACTTAAATGCGTATTCGTTTGATTTTGCAAATCGGCCACCTGAATTTCTAAAGGAATATTGGCATAAGATACTTGTTTATCGTACACAATATCGGTGCTATAGCTAGGTTCTGGCTTTAAGGCTGCAATTTTAGAACTGGTACTACACGCACTTAACAGAATAGCCACACAAGCTGTTATAGGAAATAGGTTGGAAATTTTCATCTAGTTTTTTTGTATACGCAAAGGTATTGATGCCTCTCCGATTTCTAAAACGAATAACATAATTTAACAAATTAAGGGGCTTTCGCTATATTAGAGTATTGGGTACGCCTTATTAATTAAAACTCTCATGAAATTAGCCATACTTTGCGCCATCTTGGTGGCCGTATTAATGATTATCCGTAATAAAAGAAGATAATATGGCCATACACCGATTTAAACACCTAAAAAGTAGTTTTACATGGATTGATGTATGCAATCCAACGGCTACCGAATTGCAGGAACTAAGCGCCGAGTTTGACTTAAATCAGTATACCTTATCCGATTGCTTAGAGCCAGACCACTTACCCAAAGCTGAAGATTTAGGCGATGTTAAATTTCTAATTACCCGGAAAATATTGGATCAGGAATTGGGACATAAGCTGCACACGGTACAACAATTAAGCACCAAAGTGGCAGTATTTTTTAATGAAGAATTTATCATTACCGTACATCGCTTGCCCCAAGCATTTATAGACGATCTTCAAGCCCAATTTGAACAAAGCAATTCATATAAAAACCCTGCAGAATTAGTTGCGAAGATTTTATTACAGGTATTACACTCCTACAACAAACCGGCTTTACAGTTAGCAGCCGAGCTAGATAAATTTGAAACGGCAGTATTTCTACGTAACACACAGGCCAGTATTTTAAGCGAATTATACTATTTAAAACGAAAAATAAATATTCTCGTTAAGCTATTAATTCTAACTGAAGATATTACCCATTCACTCAATGCCTATAAAGCACGCAATTTGGTACTACAAGATGCTAAAGATTTGCATACCAAACTACTTACCCTCTTTAATCAATTGCACGACGATGTAGGGAATTTACAACAGATTTACCTCTCCATAGCGGCACAAAAAACAAACGAGGTAATGAAAGTATTAACTATTTTTTCGGTATTCTTTTTGCCCCTCACCTTTATTGTAGGTATTTACGGCATGAACTTTAAATTTATGCCCGAGCTAGAAAGCACCTGGGGTTATCCTTTAGTGTTGGCTAGTATGGTGGCCATTACCGCCTTTATTTACTGGTGGTTTAAACGCAAAAAATGGTTCTAGTGATGTACACTTCTAAGTTCTTTGAGTAAGAGCGCATTTTTCTCCATCATCTTCATTAACAAGAAATTATAGCTTGCGTATCTATCATGGTATACTTGGCACTGAAAAATTAACTTATCTGCAGTAAGTAAGCGCTTTGTTTCTGGCAAATGAAGCACAAAATCGAAGTACTTATCCGAATACGCACGAACTAATTTTGCTTTTTTCTTGCCGCCCTCAGCATATTCAATAGTTCGTATCCCGATAGCATGAGTAAACGGAAGGTTGCGATCAAAGAACTCAACTCCATCTCTATCGAAAAGCGCATTATTATCTTGCAATTGCTTAAACATTACCTCATAATAGAAAGAGATTTCGAAACGCAGGGACTTATCATTAATATAACTGAGCATGCCACTCGATTGTATGTTTTTGAACGTGGTGTTATTGATAAAAACAGTGTTATAGTTAGGAAACTCTTTTAATTTCTTATACTCGGTTACAAACTGTTCGTAGGTAATTGCCTTCGAGTGAAATTTATAAAGCAAATCACTAAAGTCCATTAACACCTTATTGCCCTTCGGGTAGTCTGAAATTAAGTGCGACATTTTAATGGAGTCTGATTTTAAATCCTCTATTAAGGATTCATAATTTTCCTTCATTTTGCTCTCTACCAAAGAGTGTTCCCGATAATTTTCGGCAAAAAAACCAAGAGTAACGGCTGTAAACAGCATCAAAAACTCTGTAAAGTATTCTGTTATTTTTTTGGGGATATGGTGTTTATGGTGCACTTCCACAGCGATTGAATTATATGTTCAACCAAACATACTTAATCCAATGAAACATAAAAACAATATTACAAAATAATTAGAGTCAATAACTTATACTAATACTTAGATCGCGATTTTGCAAACCAACTTTTCCCTCCCGAGGGCTTAGCGCTACCTTGAGGCTTAGGCGTTTGGTGCCCCCTATCACGGCGACCTTGTTGTTGCTTGGGTGCTTTTACCGGATTATGGTCTTGCAAAGGATAGGGATGATTTTCAATCACTGGAATTTGCTTGGCAATTAGTTTCTCAATATCTTTTAAATAAGCTTTTTCCTCCGCATCGCAAAAAGAAAAGGCGCTGCCTTTGGCGCCGGCTCTACCTGTACGGCCAATGCGGTGCACATAGGTTTCGGGGATGTTGGGTAATTCGTAATTAAGCACATACTCCAACTCATCCACATCAATACCACGAGCAGCAATATCGGTAGCTACCAATACCCGGGTAGTTTGTGCTTTAAAATTGTTTAATGCCCGCTGACGAGCATTTTGCGCCTTATTTCCGTGTATGGCTTCAGCCGTAATGCGGTGTTTTAGTAAGAGCTTCACTACCTTATCGGCACCGTGCTTGGTACGGGTAAACACCAGCATGGTTTTAATCTCGGGGTTCTTAAGAATATCTACCAATAGCGTAGCTTTATTGCCTTTATCAACAAAATAAATAGCCTGGTTTATAATTTCAGCAGTAGAAGAAACTGGCGTAACCGATACCTGCTTAGGCTTATTTAAAATGCTATCCGATAGTTTAATAATATCGGGTGGCATAGTGGCCGAGAAAAATAAAGACTGACGTTGTTTGGGTAAAACGGCTAACAGTTTCTTAATATCGTGAATAAAGCCCATATTGAGCATACGATCGGCCTCATCGAGCACAAAAATTTCTATATCGCGAAGGCTTAAAAGGCCTTGGTTCATTAAGTCTAACAAACGACCCGGAGTGGCAATTACCACATCTACTCCGTTTCTTAAGCCAGTTACTTGGGCACCTTGGCTTACTCCGCCAAAAATAACGCTGCAAGTTAAGCCCGTATGGCGACCATAGGCCTTAAAACTTTCGCCAATTTGAATAGCCAATTCTCTGGTTGGGGTAACAATTAAACTGCGTATTTTTTTCTTCTTATCGAAAGGTTTATTGGCACTTAATAACTGAAGTATAGGAATGGTAAAGGCGGCCGTTTTTCCGGTACCGGTTTGCGCACAACCTAATAAATCGTTGCCGTCTAATACCAATGGAATGGCCTGTGCTTGTATGGGTGTTGGGTTGGTATAACCTTCTTGTTTAAGCGCCTTTAAAATAGGCTCAATAAGGTTTAAATCTTGAAATTGCATGTATATGTATAAGGGTGATAAGGAAGCATTGAGAACCAACGCTCTCTAAAAATTTATGCAAGATACGGCTTTTATTTTTGGCAGCACGTACTGCACTATAAACAAGGCCTCTTCTGTACAGGAAGAGGCCTTGAAAAATACGAGCAAGAGAAGTATTAAAACAAATACTTTGTACTTAAGAAATTAGAGCTGTGCGTATCTACAATTTCGTTAAATAGGTGTTTATTGCTATCGTTTAATTTGGTAGCTACCAAGGAGCGTATAGAGAACGAGCGCAAGGCATCTACCACAGAAAGGGTGCCTTCGGCACTATCTTTACGGCCGGTAAAGGGAAACACATCGGGCCCACGTTGGCATTGGCAATTGATGTTTACTCTACTTACCTGATTAATCAGTGGGTCAATTAAGGAAGCTACTTCGTCTTTATCTTGGCTAAAAATACTCACCTGCTGCCCGTGGGTAGATTCGATGAGGTAGGTAATTGGCTCCTCCAAATCGTCGAAAGGTACTACCGGAATTAGCGGCCCAAATTGCTCTTCGGTATAGAGTTTCATGTGTTTAGTTACCGGATATAAAATAGCCGGATATACAAACGATTCTACGGTTTCTCCACCGCCCGGATTTACCACTTTGGCTCCATGGGCAAGTGCATCGGCAATGCAATCTTTTAAATATGCTGGTTTTTGTGGTTCCGGAAGCGGAGTAAGGGCCACACCGGCATCCCAAGGCATGCCTGGTTTTAAGGCCGCCACCGCTTCCGTTAATCCTTTCAAAAATTCATCAACTAAGCTACGGTGTACAAACACAATTTTTAGGGCGGTACAACGCTGACCATTAAAAGAAAGTGCTCCTAAAACGGTTTCCTGAACAGCTAACTTTAAGTCAGCTTTTGCCGTAATAATGGCTGCATTTTTAGCATCGAGGCCTAAAATAGCACGCAAGCGATTTACTTTAGGGTGCAATTTTTTAAGCTGATTAGCTACTTTACTAGAACCAATAAGGGTTAATACGTTAATTTTTCCTGATTCCATTAAGGCCGGAATAATGGTATTCCCTCTTCCGTAAATGGTGTTTACCACGCCCCTAGGGAAACATTTTTTAAAGGCCTCCAATAAAGGATAGTGCAATAAGGTGCCGTGTTTAGGTGGTTTAAATAATAAGGTATTGCCCATAATAAGGGCCGGAATAAGGGTGGTAAAAGTTTCGTTTAGCGGATAGTTAAAGGGCCCCATACACAATACTACCCCCAGCGGCGAACGGCGTACTTGGGCTACAATACCTTGTTCTATCTCAAATCGCGACGATTGACGATCGATATCTTTTAAGGCATCAATAGTGGCATAGATGTATTCAATGGTACGGTCGAATTCTTTGACAGAATCGCCGTGCGATTTCCCAATTTCCCACATCAGCAATTTAACCACTTGGTCTTTTTTCTCAATAATTTCGTGTGTAAAACGCTCTACACAAGCAATGCGTTCGGCCACACTCATGGTAGGCCATTCGCCACGGCCATTGTTGTAGGCAGCTACGGCAGCATCTAGCGCCTCGTTGGCTTCTTTTTGCGTACAAAGTGGGTAACTGCCTATTACTTTTCGCTCTAAGCCATTGGCGGTTTTTATGCAAATGGGCGACGATACGGTATGGCGTTCTCCGTTCCAAGGTTTCATTTGTCCGTTACACAGGTATTCTCCTTGGTGTAATTCGGCAGTTAGGCGAAAGGCTTCCGGAATTTGCTCTTCGCTAACAAAGATGTTTGTTAAGGTTTCGTGTAAACTCATGCGCTAAACGTTAAAAAACTTACCAATAAATCGTGTACAATGCCGTGATGATACCCATTACCAATACCGCACCTACTATAAACGACGTTTGTGGCTTAAACATGCCTTTGTCTATTTCTAAACCTTTTGGATTGTTGCCATTTCTGTTTTCAAACAGACTAATAATTATCATAGCGATAACCGCAATAGCAAATACAAAACCCATACGGTCTATAAATGGAATTTCATATACCTGCGCACCATTAGCCTGTGTAACCAGCTTTGAAAATCTGTATGGACTTAAAAAAGCTAAGTTGGCAAAGCTTGGCAATACTTTAAAAAATACGGATAAGCAGAAACCTCCAATGGTAGCAAATAAGGCAGCGTTAGACGTAGTGCGTTTCCAGAAAAAGCCAAGAATAAACATGGCAAACACCCCCGGTGAAACAAAGCCGGTATATTCTTGAATAAACTGGAATCCCCCTTTTTTATCGATACCTAAATGGGGTGCAATTAGAATGGCCAAAATCATGGCCACTATTACGGTAATTCGGCCAATAATTACTTGCTTGTGCTCGTTAGCCTCTTTGTTTACTATTTTCTTGTATACATCTAGCGTAAAAATGGTAGCAATACTGTTTGCTTTACCGGCTAAAGAAGCAACAATAGCGGCAGTTAATGCGGCAAAAGAAAGTCCTTTTAAGCCGGCCGGTAGTAAGTTTAAGAGTACCGGATAAGCGGTATCGGGCACCAGTTCTCCATTTCTAAGCATATCGCCTTGGAAATTTCCGTAGCCCTCTTTGTACAATACAAAAGCGGCAATACCTGGCAATACCACAATTAAGGGCATTAATAATTTCAGAAAGGAAGCAAATAAAATACCACTTCGAGCAGTTTTTAAATCGGCACCAAGAGCACGTTGCGTAATGTACTGGTTGCAGCCCCAATAGTTTAAGTTTACAATAAGCATCCCTCCTATTAATACCGATAAGCCAGGCAAATCCATGTAATGGGCATTGCTAGGTTTAAAGATCATGTGAAAATGGTCGGCGGCTTTCTGAGTAACTAAGCTAAAGCCATTAAGCACACCCGAGGTGCCAAAGTGGTTGGCTACCAATTGTAGGGCTAAATAGGTGGTTACCAATCCGCCCAGAATTAAAAAGAACACTTGAATTACATCGGTATAGCCAATTACCTTCATTCCACCTAGGGTAATAATGATGGCAAAAATTGCTAGCAAATACATGCATACCGTTATATCTAAGCCCGAAATGCTGTTAATGGCCAAAGCGCCCAAGTATAATATAGAGGTAAGGTTTACCACCACATAGAGCAGTAGCCAGAAAATAGCCATAATCATGGCTACCGTTCCATTATACCGCTGGTGTAAGAACTGCGGCATGGTATAAATTTTGTTTTTGATGTATACCGGAATAAAAAATACGGCTACAATAATCAGGGTAGCGGCAGCCATCCATTCGTACGTGGCAATGGCTAGGCCCATGGTAAAGCCGGAACTGCTCATGCCAATAAATTGTTCGGCCGAAATATTAGAGGCTATAAGAGAGGCTCCAATGGCCCACCAAGTGAGCGAATCTTTAGCTAAAAAGAAATCTTTAGAATTTTCGGCATGTGCCTTTTTTTGGCGGTACACATAATAGCCGTACAAGGCTACAATAAGAAAGTATACTAAGAATACGAGGTAATCTGCAGTTTGTAAGGTTTTCATCTGGGGGATAGAGGGTTATAATTGGTAATTATAAAAGATGAATTTAAAAAATAATACTTATAAAAAGGACTATTGCAGTAAAAAACCGCCCCACTTATTCTAAGAAATTTTTCCCTAACACAAGCCTCAAAGGACTTCCAGCCAAGCTTTCATCATCGTCTCTCCATCGGGGGTTAATACACTTTCTGGGTGAAACTGCAGCCCTTGAATTGAATGGTTTTCGTGTTGCAAAGCCATAATGTTTCCAGCTTCATCGGTAGCAGTAATTTGGAGCGCCTCCGGAAAATTTTGCGGGCTAAGCACCCAACTGTGGTAACGGCCTACCAAAAATGTTTCTGGCAAATTTTTAAATAGGGGGGAGTTGATGTCTGTTTTGTTAATTGGTGTAGCTAGACCGTGGGCTACCTGTGACAAATTAAGAAGCTTGGCACCAAATACTTCCCCAATGGCCTGATGGCCCAAGCAAATGCCTAAGATTGGTTTTTTACCTGCATAGGTTTTAATTATTGAAAGTAAAAGGCCGGCATCTGCGGGTAAACCTGGCCCCGGTGAAAGCAAAATACGATCATATTCATCTACTTCCTCCAAGCTTAGCTGATCGTTACGACGAACACTTACTTCATACTGTGCCCCTAGTTTCTGAATTAGATGAAGGAGGTTGTAAGTGAAAGAATCGTAATTATCTACTAAAAGAATTTTCATATCCAAGGCAACACAAAGATGCTGTTCAGGGTTTAGATATGCAATAGGGTAAATAAACAAAAAGAAAACCCTCTCAGGATTTCCTAAGAGGGTTTTTGTAAAGTTCTTTGCGGACCGGACGGGACTCGAACCCGCGACCTCCGCCGTGACAGGGCGGCATTCTAACCAGCTGAACTACCGGTCCAAAAAAGTGATCCCGCTGGGACTCGAACCCAGGACCCCAACATTAAAAGTGTTATGCTCTACCGGCTGAGCTACGAGATCATCTTATAAAGAACATCTTTTGGTTCGGTTCCCCAAAAGAGAGGGCAAATATAGCGCAATAAAATTAGGTCTGCAACAAATAATTTAAAAAATTAAGCAACCGTGCCTTCTTTCATTTTTTCGGCGTTTTCGGCCAGTTGCAGGGCATCTATCACGTCTTGAATGCTGCCATTCATTACCTCTGGCAAATTGTAAATAGTTAACCCAATACGATGCTCGGTAACCCTACCCTGCGGATAATTATAGGTTCTAATTTTGGCCGAGCGGTCGCCGGTAGCCACCATAGTTTTACGTTTTTTGGCCATTTCTTCGTTCTTTTTGGCCAATTCCATTTCGTAAATACGGCTACGCAATACGCTCAAAGCCTTATCAAAGTTCTTTAGCTGCGATTTTTCATCTTGGCACTGCGCCACAATACCCGTTGGAATGTGTGTTAAACGAACTGCCGAATAAGTGGTGTTTACCGACTGCCCTCCAGGGCCCGACGAACAGAACAAATCTTTACGAATATCGTTCATGTTAATCTCCACATCAAACTCATCGGCTTCGGGCAAAACCACCACGCTAGCCGCCGAGGTATGCACCCTGCCCTGCGTTTCGGTATCGGGCACACGCTGTACGCGGTGTACCCCGCTTTCATATTTCAGCTGGCCATACGCATCTTCGCCCGTAACTTCCAACACTACCTCTTTATAGCCACCTGCAGAACCCTCGGTAACATCCATTACTTGAATTTTCCACCCCTTACGCTCACAAAAACGCACATACATGCGGTATAAATCGCCTGCAAACAAAGCAGCCTCATCGCCACCAGTACCGCCACGAATTTCTACAATGGCATTTTTTGCATCTTCCGGATCTTTCGGAATTAACATCACCCGAATTTCTTCTTCTTTAGCCTCCTTAGCCACCAACAGTTCGTCCAAATCTAATTTGGCCATTTCCCGCATTTCTTCATCCTTCTCGGTAGCCAACATTTGTTTATTGGCCTCAATATTACTGACCATGTTGCGGTAAATCTTGTATTCATCCACAATCTTGGTTAGGTCTTTGTACTCCTTGTTCAGCTGCGCAAAACGCTTCATATCGCTCATCACATCGGGCGAACTCAACTCACGCTCTACATCTTCCCAACGAACCTTAATGGCCTCTAACTTATCTAACATATTTATACTTTCAGAAAATCAATTTATTCATTTATAGGCCCCTATAGTCCCGCTTTCCGCTCAAAGCGCCCAAGGCGCTAAGCGCTGCAATCGGGTTTAGCACACCCACAAAAGCGCACAAAAATAGGTAAAACTTACGAAACGAGCGTTAACTCCTTGCCATCAAATACCGCATACGATTGGTAGTTCATCCATTCGCCTAAATTGATATAGCGGCTCGTAGCGCTCAAACGAACATCTAAAGGCAAATGGCGGTGGCCAAATACAAAATAATCGTAGTGGGTGTTTTTGAGCACTTCTTTTGAGTAGCGCACCAACCACTCTTTATCTTCGCCTTCAAATTGCTCTTTTTTGGCGCTGGCTACTCGGCTTTTTCTGGACCAATAATTGGCCAGCCCAATACCCAAGTTGGGGTGCAAACGAGCAAAAAGCCATTGGCAAAACCGGCTTCGGAAAAATTTCTTCAATAACTTATAGGTAGCATCGCCGGGACCTAAGCCATCGCCATGGTGCAAATAAAATTTCTTTCCATTGCGTTCTAGCACTAGCTCATCAGACACAATGTTTACTCCCAACTCTTTCTGGAAATAGGTGAACATCCACATATCGTGGTTGCCTTTAAATAGGGTTACCGCAATGCCGGCATCGGTTAATTCGGCAATTTTAGCCTGCAAGCGCACAAAGCCTTTGGGTATAACAGTGGCGTATTCAAACCAAAAATCAAATACATCGCCCATTAAGTATACTTCGGCGGCATCTGCCTTAATTTTATCTAACCAGGCTACTACTAGGGCTTCCCGCTCTCTGCTTTTGGCATAAGAGGGCGCACCTAGGTGAAAGTCGGAAGCGAAGTAAATTTTTTTAGCGGCTTGCATTGGTCAAAAGTACAGAAAAAATTAATGCGCCTCCAGCCAGTTGTTGCCCTCTCCAATTTCTACTTCAATGGGTACATTCAGGGGCATAGCATGCACCATACGGTTGCGAATAATTTCTTTAAGCGTTTCTACTTCGCCTTTGGGCACATCAAACACCAATTCATCGTGTACCTGCATGGTCATACGGGCGGCCAGCTTTTGGTCGATGATATCCTGGTGAATCTTGATCATGGCTAGCTTAATCATATCAGCTGCCGAACCCTGAATGGGTGCATTAATGGCGTTTCGTTCGGCAAAGCCCCGTACGGTTGCATTTTGCGAATTAATATCACGCAAATAGCGACGGCGACCCATAATGGTTTCTACATAGCCGTGCTCTCGGGCAAAAATCATGGTATTTTGCATGTAGCGTTTTACACCGGGGTATTGCTGAAAATAATTATCGATAATTTCTGAAGCTTCTTTTCTTGGAATGCCTAAGTTTTGCGAAAGGCCAAAGGCCGACTGCCCGTAAATAATACCAAAATTTACCGCCTTGGCATTTCTACGCTGGGTGGATGTTACTTCGGCCAAAGGCACACCATATACTTTTGCAGCTGTGGCAGTGTGAATGTCTAAGCCTTGTGCAAAGGCTTCTAGCATATTGGCATCTTTACTAATTTCTGCAATTAGGCGTAGCTCTATTTGTGAATAATCGGCCGAGAGTAATACATGGTTGGCATCTCTGGAAATAAAAGCCTTGCGCACTTCACGTCCACGTTCGGTACGCACTGGAATATTTTGCAAATTGGGGTTATTGGAACTTAACCTGCCCGTAGCGGCTACGGCCTGGTTATAAGAGGTATGTATGCGACCCGTTCTCGGATTAATTAATTGCGGTAGGGCATCTACATAGGTTGATTTTAATTTTTGCAATTGGCGAAAATCTAAGATATCCTGTACAATATCGCTCTTATGGGCTAGGGACGACAGCACGTCTTCGCCGGTTTGGTATTGGCCGGTTTTTGTTTTCTTGGCTTTGGGGTCTAGCTGCAATTTATCAAACAATACTTCGCCCAATTGCTTAGGCGATGCAATGTTAAAGCGTAGGCCTGCTTTTTCGTAAATGTTTTTTTCTAATTGAGCAATATCTATCTCCAATTGCTTGGATAATTCGTGCAGGGCAGCGGTATCTAAAGAAACTCCTTCCCGTTCCATATCGGCCAATACATACACCAAGGGGTGTTCTATATCAGCCAATAATGTATCGCCATTAACTGGTTTTAGCATGGGTTCAAAAGCTTGCTTCAGCTGTAGAGTTATATCTGCATCTTCGGCGGCGTATTCGGTAATTTTATCCAAGGGCACATCTTTCATGGTACCCTGCCCTTTTCCCTTTGCACCAATTAAGGTGGTAATAGAAATGGGGGTATAACCTAAATAGTTTTCCGACAAAATATCCATGCCGTGGCGGCTATCGGGGTCGAGCACGTAATGCGCCAACATGGTATCGAAGAGGCTGCCTTGCACTTCAATGCCATAGTTTTTCAATACCAGAATATCGAACTTAATATTTTGGCCAATTTTGTCAATTTTGGGGTTTTCTAAAATTGGCTTAAAGAAAGAAAGTAACTGCAAACATGCTTGACGGTTTTCGGGAGCAGGAACGTACCAAGCTTCTCCGGGTTTAATGGCAAAGGAAAGACCCACTAAATCGCAATTATTAGCATCGGTTCCGGTAGTTTCGGTATCGAAACAAATTTCACTTTGTTGGGCTAGCAGACTAATTAATTCTGCTTGGCTATCTAGGGTATCTGCTAGGTGGTAGGTGTGTGGTGTATTTTCTGCATTCTTTGCCTCTTTTGAGGGTTCATCAAATGCATCTAAATGCAATTGTTTACTCACCACCTTTTCTATATCTACAGGATTACCAAACAAATCGGTTTGGGCGGCGTGATG
>JBJTNJ010000007.1:0-8087 GCA_046074005.1 Sphingobacteriaceae bacterium | reverse complement strand
ATTTAAGCTTGCTGAAAAACTGTGGTTTGGCCACAGTCCTGGTGTAAAGAACAGACTTTGTGTGCTCAGTATGTGCCCTTCTAGGTGATTATCAAAAGGAAGATGTTCGTATTCTATCAGGAAATTTTGTCCCCACCTCGGTGCTAAGTCTCTATTGCTCCGTCGGGTATTTTGATTTATGTAGGTGCTGTAGCGCATAGGAAAGGCAAGGGAGCTGATTAGGTTTACTCCAGAAGGTAGGCTTGTAATATGATTTCTAGAGGTATAACTAGTAGCTATTTCCAAGCCGGCTGTTCCGTGCTTATCTAGGTGGTTAAAGGTAAAAGGAAGCCCTAGACTTAATTCGCTTACTTGCTCTCTCCAGGTAAAAGGACTGTTGTTATACAGTGCCTTCCGTGCCCTATCTTGGAAATTAAGTTTAATAATCGGGTATAGTGCTTTATAGGTAAGTCCTGCTTGGTATTCGCTTTTACCTAATCCTTGATTGTATACATAGCCCACATAGAAATCTAGGGTGTTTAATAAGTTGTTTGATACAGCTTTAATTCCCAAATTAAGTTCATCTGTAAATTCATTATTTGCCACTATGGGTAAAAAGCTGTGAAAATTAAAGGCATGTTTCACTTGGCTATACCTGATGCTGTTAAATACTTTGTGTGGTATCTGTGTAAAATCAACGGGAGCACCATCTTCCGAACGTAGTGGGGCCGAATAGTCAACAAAGGTGTTTTTGATAGTTGAAACGTCCTGTTTTTGCACAGAATCTATCGAGAATTCTGCAATATCGTGGCCTTTTGCACCAAAATTGCTAAACAAAACTTTGCGGTTTTGGGGGTTAAAAGAGGGGTAATAAGCGCCAAACTTGGCATAACTTACTTGGCTTATTGCCCCATATATGTCTAGCAGATAAATATTGTCAATTCCATTGTAGTGCGCTTTAAACAAAATGCTATCGCCGGCATAACTAGGTCTAGATAAAAAAGCTACCTGGGGAGCCATTCTTTCTCGTATTTCGTGTGTGTTTACACTAAGTTCTTCAATGGCACTACCTTGTTGAGTCACTTTTAAATACACTATTTTGTTTCCAGAAGCATGGTATTGGGGACTTTGCAAAATGCTGAAATCTGTATTGGGGAATTCTCTGAGTGAGTTGCCGTTTTTAGCGTCTAGCTCAACTAAGCTCATTTTGTTGCTGTAATCTACCTTAATAGCTATAATTTTGTTGCCATCGGGCGATAGAGAGGGGGAAAATAACCTTGTTTTGTGGGTGAGCTGTTCGTAGCGTCGTGTTTTTAAATTATAAAGGCAAACTACATTAAAAGAACGCTTGGCATAGCGTTTATCTTCTCTGAGCTCATCCCAAACCACTTTGTCGTTTTGTACATGCATATTGGGTTCTTGTTGAATGCCAATGCTCAATAATGTTTTTTCTTTACCAGCTTTATCTACTTCAATCAGCTGGCTAGTATGTGCTTTGCTATGTTTTAGGGCGATAATCGTCCCGTTTCCGCTTCGCTGGGGCAACAAATAATCTTCGGCAAAAGCCACTTTTCTCTTATTTAGGGGCGTGTATGCTGTGTGTTTGGTGTTTTTTAACTGTTCTGTCCATAAGTGTTTCAATTCAATCATGGTCGATTTGTACCACATTTCGGTGCTTAAGCCGGTTAGTTTTTCGCTGGTTTGACTCAAATTGTGCAATCGGAAGGGGTGGCTGGCCATTTGATTAAGCAGTGTGTCTAGTATAAAATCGCCATAATCTCTTCGTAGCTTGCTTACCATGAAATAGCCTAATGGATAGTATCCGGAAGTAAGGTCTTTGAGCGATCCTAGGTAGTTTTTGCCATAACTGTAGTTTTTATCGCTGAGTAAATTGGTCCTTAAATACAAATTAAAACTAGGCTGTCGTCCTCTGCCAGCTTCTGTTAAGAGCGTTTCGCTGAGTACGGCATCTCCCTCAAAAAACCAAGCAGGAAGGCTAACTCCGAAAAAGGCAAAGGCAAGTGATTCGAATCCTGGAGCTTGAATACTGCCCGTAAGTTTATCTATCTGCACTACGTGCCGTAGCTCATGTACTGCCAAGCTGTTTAACCAATCTTGCGAATCGAACTCTTGGCTAGGTGTGGCATAAAATTCAGAATGTCGGGGAGCTAGTTGCACAAAACCATTCGACTCTACGGTTTGGTTTTGAAGAATTACGGTGATGCGTTTCGGCTCCTTGTTTAGCGACCTGCTTACACGACCAATCATATAGTCTAAACTGTTGGCCATTCGTTGCGCCTCAAGCTCTAGTGGGGTGGGGTATAAAAGTTGAAAATGTTGGGTATTAATTTGTCTCCATTTTAGGCCAGGAGGGTTCTGGCCGGCATCGAAAAATTGGGCATTTGCAATAGATAAATTTATACTCAAATTGAATATAATTAAAGTACTGATTATTAATAATTTATAATATTTTAAATAGCTTGATTTGATCATTTGCTATATTTTTTAGTAAATAAGAGTATTTTAATTAAATTTTTACTTTTTTATAATTATATAAGTATTTGATTTATAGTTATTTATAAATGTATTATTTAAATAAAATTTGAACCTATTTTGAGGCTTTTTAGGACTGAAAATGCCTTTTTGCAAAGGTGCTAAAATTTCCATAAAAACGAATAAAATTAATACCGAATGCATATCATTAAAACTCTTTTAGCGATAAATTATTGCCCTTATATTTTAGTCACATTATAGGTGAAATAACCTACTGAATTGTATCGAAATAGAATTGAAAATGAGAGTAAATAAGAACGCAATATAGGGAGTAAAACCCTTCCCCCACCCTATGGGTTAGTAGGCTGTGACGTTAATTTTTTAGATATGATGCTCTTGCTTGCGGAGTCTTCGCTTTTCTAACTTATTCTTAATAATGGGAAATAGAAAGACGGTGCAAAGTACAATGCAGGCGCCTGCATAAAAACCCGTGGTCATTTGTTCGCGTTTGCCAAAGATAATGAAGGCTAATATGATACCGTAAACAGGCTCTAAATTCGTAATTAGGGCTACTCTAAAGGCAGTAAGTTCTTTCATTACCGAAACACCTGCAACATAGGCACCGGAGGTGCAAATAGTGCCTAAAATTATCAAATACACCCAATCGTTGGTGCTAAGTAGTAAATCGGCGGTAAAGCCGTGGGTATACGCTAAGTATAAAGAAACCCATACCCAGGCCCCAATAAGCTCGTAGAATGCAATAATAGGTGCGGGGCGGTTCTTAACTTGTTTGGCATTAATAATGGAAAATATGCTGGCTAATAAAGCGCTAGCTAAGCCACAAATAATTCCCCAGGTATAATTTGTTTCGAACTTAAAAATGAGGTAAATGCCGGTAATAATAAAAATGCCGGTAATAATTTCGAGTTTAGATGTTTTTTTTCGCTCAAAAATAGGCTCCAAAATGGCTGTAAACAGGGTGAGTGCTGTCAAGCAAACTAGGGCCACCGATACGGTGGCTATTTTAATAGATAAAAAGAAAAGTACCCAGTGCCCTGCTACGATAGCTCCTGTACAAAACAGCTTTATAAAGGTGTTTTTAGATACCGAAACACTTGTTTTTGTAAGCTTGAAGTAAATGCCTAGTGTACTAAAAGCAATGAGTACTCGGTACCATACCAAGGGAATGGCAGGAGCAGAGATAAGCGCACCTAAAATGCCTGTGAAGCCCCAAACCAATACGGTTATGTGTAAAACAAGTAAATTACGTTTTAATACAGACAGCTTGTGGTGACTCATTCCGTTATTTTGGGGCCTTTTTTAAGAGATAAATGCCTAAGCATCCGAAAATGAAATTTGGAATGCACACTGCAATAAGAGGATAAAGCCCTCCTTTGAGTGCAAACATGGTAGAAAACTGCATAAATAGGATGTAGGTGAAGCTCAGTAAGATGCCCAAACCTAAGGAAATGCCCACGCCACCTCTTACCTTACGAGAAGATAAGGAAACCCCCATAAGTGTAAGCACAAAGGCAGATAAAGGGTATACAAAACGTTTGTATTTTTCTATCAACAAATTATCCATTACACCGGTTCCTCTAATGCTCTCTTTTCTAATACGTTCGTTTAATTCTCCCATATTCATAGCCTGATACACATTGTCGTAAATCTTAAAATCATCCGGATTCATATCTAAAATGGTGTCTTTCTTTTGGCCGTAGTCTATTTTCTCCTTTAAGCCATTAATTCGGCGAATTGAATAATTGTCAATGCTCCAAGAATGCTTTACCGAATCCCATACAATACGGTCGGCTACCCACTTTTGTTCAAGTTTTTGCCCTTTAAATTTATCTAAGGTAAAGCGATAGCCAATTTTGTTTACGTTGTCAAAATTTTCAATGTACACGTAGGTATTTTTATCTAAACGCATATTGGTGTACATTTTCGAATTAAAAGATACCGGTTCTATATAGGTGTTTTCGAAATCAATCTTTAGTTGATTAGTTTCTGGGATGATGAATAGATTGAAAATGAGGGAAAAGAAGAAAATAACTGTAGAGGCAAGAAAATAGGGCCTCAAAAAACGCATAAAACTAGCTCCGCCACTTAAAATGGGAACAATTTCGGTTTGGTCGGCCATTTTAGCCGTAAAAAAGATAACCGCAATAAAATTAATAAGCGGCAATAACATGTTTAGGTAGAAGGGGACTAAACCCACATAGTACTGGAAAACAATTTTACTGAGTGGAGCATGGTATTCTAAAAAATTGTCTAGCTTTTCCGAAATATCAAAAATAACAATCACCACGGTGAAAATAGCCATGGTAAACACAAAGGTGCCCAGGTACTTTTTAATAATATACCAATCAATAAGTTTGATCCGTTCCATTATAAGCGTTGCGCCAATTGTTTAACCATTTTGTTTTTCCAGTAGTAAAAAGTGCCCGCTAGTAGTTGCTTACGAGCCTCTTTCATTAACCATAAATAAAAATGCAAGTTATGCAAAGAAGCTATTTGTGCAGCTAAAATTTCTTTTGATTGCATTAAATGACGTAAATACGCTTTAGTATACTGGGTATCGGCAAACAATTCGCTATCTGCTTCTAAGGGTGAAAAATCGTTTTTCCACTTTTCGTTTTGGATATTGATGATGCCATTGCTGGTGAAAAGCATCCCATTTCGGGCATTTCGGGTAGGCATTACGCAGTCAAACATATCTACCCCGAGGGCAATATTTTCGAGCAAATTTACAGGTGTGCCCACGCCCATTAAATAGCGTGGCTTATCTGTTGGTAGAATTCCGCAAACCAAATCTGTCATTTCATACATTTCTTCGGCAGGTTCGCCTACCGAAAGGCCACCAACGGCATTTCCCTCTCGGTTAAAACTAGCAATGGTTTCTGCCGATTTTATGCGTAAATCTTTATAGGTAGAGCCTTGTACAATAGGGAATAAGGTTTGGTCATAACCATATTTAGCTTCCGTGCTATCAAAACGATCGCAGCAACGCTTCAACCACCTATGAGTCATTTCCATTGATTTCCGTGCATAGGTATAGTCGCAAGGATAGGGTGTACACTCATCAAACGCCATTATGATATCGGCACCAATGGTCCGTTGGATATCCATCACACCCTCGGGCGTAAATAAATGCTTCGAACCATCAATATGCGAACGAAAAGTAACTCCTTCTTCTTTAATTTTACGTACGCCCGAAAGCGAATACACCTGATAGCCCCCGCTATCGGTTAAAATAGGGCCATTCCAGCCATTAAATTTGTGCAATCCCCCTGCTTTTTCTAGTGTATCTAGGCCGGGGCGTAGGTATAAATGGTAGGTATTGCCTAAAATAATTTGGGCTTTTATATCGTCTTTTAATTCTCGTTGATGTACGGCTTTTACCGTCCCGGCGGTACCAACAGGCATAAAAATAGGCGTTTGGATGGTTCCATGGGCCGTTTCAATTTCGCCCGCACGGGCCTTAGAATGAGCGTCTGTGGCTGATAATGTAAACTTCATGAATAGGATAGAGCCTGCAAAATAACAAAAAAATACCTGTATTTAGGGCTTTTAATTTTCAATTTACTCCCAAATTGTGTTAAAAAAATAACAAATTTGCAGGCCCAACACCGTAACTAGTTTTATGAATTTCAGTACTCAGCAACTAACAGTTTTTTCTGTGCCAATTTTGGTACTTCTTGGCGTATTAATTGTTGTAACATTAATACAGCTTTATCACCTGTTATTTGTGCATTTGCGTTTGGCACGCTACCCACTTACAAAGAAAGAAAGAGGAGAAAAGAAGCCTGTTTCGGTTCTGGTATACGCAAGAAACCATGCAGCATATCTAGAAAAAAATCTTCCCGAGTGGCTAAGTCAAGAAGAAGCAACCTTTGAGTTGATTTTAATAAACGATTGCTCTTGGGACGATACGGAAGAACTCTTAAGAACCCTTGCTGTTGCCTATCCGCAGGTGAAAATAGTGAATGTACCAATTGACGATCGCTTTAGACGGAACAAGAAATTTGCCCTTACCTTGGGCATTAAGGCTGCCCAACACGAACATCTTTTATTTATTGAGGCCGATTATTTGCCAAGATCTAAAAAATGGATTGCTCAAATGCAAGCCAATTTTACAGAGAAAACGGAATTGGTATTAGGCTATGTACCTTTCCCTGCAGGAGCCAGTTTTTGGAGCCTACTTACCCGTTTCGATCACTTTATGACGGCCTTACATAGCCTTGCTTTTGCTAGTAAAGGAAAAGCGGTTAGTGGGTATGGGCAGAATATAGCGTTTACCAAAACCGCTTTCTTTGCAGGCAAGGGCTATGCTTCTCATATGCATTTAGGTTATGGTGAAACCGATTTTTTTATCAACCAACACGCTACTAAACAAAATACAAGCATAGAAATAAACCCCGCCAGTCATGTGCTTACGGATAAAACATACAGCTATGCTCAGTTTGTAAAAGATAAATTCACCCGTATGGATATTCAGAAGCTATACTCCTTAGGCAATCGATTGCGCCTACAAGCAGGAGCTTATTCTGCTGCGCTTTTCTATGGTGCAGGTATTGCTTTGCTTATACTGGGTTTAAACTGGCTAATCGTACTTGGTGTATATTTGTTCCGTTTAATAGTGCAATATGCAGTGTATTATAAAATTGCCAAGCGTTTAAAACATCCCAATATTCAATGGGCAATGCCTATTTTAGAGCCACTGTATTTGCTTCAAAATGCGGTACTTAAAGGAATATACCTTATTAAAAAATACGATTAGTGAAACCTAGCGTAAAAGACATATATCGTTATTTTCCAGACCTCAGCAAGGAACAAGAAAAACAGTTTGAGGCCCTAGGAGAGCTTTATCCTTTTTGGAATGCACAAATAAACGTGGTGTCTCGAAAAGATATCGACATGTTGTATGAACATCATGTACTTCATTCACTCAGTATTGCTAAGGTGCTCCGCTTTTTGCCCGGCGAAACGGTACTCGATGTAGGAACAGGGGGAGGCTTTCCAGGCATTCCTTTAGCCATCTTGTTTCCCGAAACCTCTTTTCATTTGGTAGATTCTATTGGTAAAAAGATTAAAGTGGTACAAGAAGTAGCCAAAGCCCTTGGTCTAAAAAATGTCCAAGCCAGTCATATGCGTGCAGAGGAGGTAAAAGGAAGTGTTGATTTTGTTATTTCGAGAGCCGTTACACAATTAAAAGATTTTTACCCTTGGGTGCGTGCTAAACTTAGAAAAGGAGGCAAAAATACCCTTGCTAATGGAGTTTTATACCTCAAAGGAGGCGATTTAACCGAAGAGCTAGCAGCCGCCAAACTCAAAGGCATTCAAAAATTTCCAATTACAAAATACTTTCCTCAAGATTTTTTTCTCACAAAATACGTTGTGTATTTCGAAGCACAATAACGTATCGTGTCAACCATCTCTGTTTTAGCCTTAACCCGAGTTTCGGGTGTGGGAGCCGTATTGGCTCGTGCACTTCTTAGCCATTTTGGAGACCCTGAAGCTATTTTTACGGCCTCTTATAGGCAATTGCTCCACGTAGACGGCATTGGGCCTCAGTTGGCCCGAAATATTCGCCATTTTAAGGAATTTGATGCCTG
>JBJTNJ010000006.1:0-8532 GCA_046074005.1 Sphingobacteriaceae bacterium | reverse complement strand
CTAGCATGAGTAAATTAGTTCTACTACTTAGCTTACTAATGGGCATGAGCGTTTTTCGAACTTGTGCCCAAAACAACGTGGTCTCCACCACCAAGGGAGAGATTACGTTTTTCTCTAGTGCTCCACTAGAAGATATTGATGCTAAAAACAATCGTGTAATTTCTATGCTAAATACACAAAGCCTAGAAGTTATGGTTCGGGTGCCCATTAACCAGTTTGAGTTTCAAAACAAGCTCATGCAGCAGCACTTTAACGAAAATTATTTAGAAAGCGACCGCTACCCCTATGCCACCTTTAAAGGAAAAATGAGTCCGGCAATTGACTTTTCTAAAGATGGGGTATATGATGTTTCGGCGGTAGGTGTATTAAGCCTACATGGGGTAGACCAAAAACGCACACTCACCGGAAAACTGAGTGTAAACAAGGGTGAATTAAAACTAGAAACTCGATTCAATATCGCCCTAGCCGACCACAAAATTGACATCCCGAGATTGGTGTTTAACAAAATAGCGGAACGCATTGCGGTACACGCTACCTTAAATTACCTCCCCTTCAAAAATTAATTCCGTTTATTGATTCCTTTTTTTCATTTTTGGGAACCAATTAGTAAGAATGAAAACATTCGCCATAGGCACCCAAGCCCTTTCTCTCTCAACAATTCAAGAAATTATTGAAAGTAAGGCCACTATATACCTGAGTAAGGAAGCCGAAGAAAAAATAAAGGCCTGTAGAGCATTTTTAGATCAAAAAATAGCTAAAAGCTCTGAGCCAATTTATGGTATAAACACCGGGTTTGGCTACCTGCAACACCTAAAAGTACCTAACAATCAGCTAGTAGATTTACAGCATAATTTACTTTTATCGCATGCCTGTGGCACCGGCGAATTTGTACCACAAGAAGTGGTTAAACTCATGCTGCTTTTAAAAATTCAATCGCTATCCTATGGCCATTCGGGAGTAGCAATAGAAACAGTAAACCTCCTAGTGGCTTTTTACAACAACAATGTATTACCGGTTATTTATACCCAAGGCTCTTTGGGCGCTTCGGGAGATTTAGCCCCATTGGCACATTTGGCACTGCCCCTTATTGGCGAAGGAGCCGTATGGGAAGGCGAAAAACAAGTATCGGCAAAAACGGCGCTAGCCAAACATGGATTAAGCCCACTAAAATTACAGCCTAAGGAAGGCCTAGCGCTCATAAATGGTACACAATTTATGTTAGCCTATGGGGTGCATATCTTATTGAAAACACAAAAATTAGCTGCTTGGGCAGATATTGTGGGAAGTATTTCTGCTGACAGCTTTAACTGCCGCATAGATCCTTTTAAAGCCGATAGTCACCGCATCCGCCCACATCAGGGGCAAGTAGAAACGGCCGAACGCATTTTTGATCTTTTAAAAGATAGTGAACTGATAAACGATCCTGAAAAACAAGTGCAAGATCCCTATTCGTTTAGATGTATACCTCAGGTTCACGGTGCCAGCAAAGACACCCTGCGTTACGTGAGCTCGGTAATTGAAACAGAGTTAAATTCGGTGACCGACAATCCAAACATCTTTCCAGAAAGCGACGAAATTATTTCAGCAGGTAATTTTCATGGGCAACCACTAGCACTAGCACTCGACTTTTTATGTATTGCTTTGGCCGAGTGGGGCTCCATCTCCGAAAGACGCATTTTTCAATTGATATCTGGACAACGTGGCTTGCCTCCCTTTTTAATTCAAGAAGCCGGAGTAAATTCCGGATACATGATTCCGCAATATACCGCTGCGGGCATTGCTAGTGAAAATAAGCAATTGTGTACGCCCAGTTCAGTAGACTCTATCGTATCGAGCAATGGACAAGAAGATCATGTAAGTATGGGAGCCAATGGCGCTACCAAATGTTTACGGGTATGCAACAATGTGGAGCGCATTCTAGCCATTGAATTAATGAATGGATGCCAAGCATTGTCTCTTAGAAAGCCCAAGAAAAGCTCTCCGGCCCTAGAAAAAATTGTTTTAGCCTACCGAGCGGTAGTGCCGATTTTAGAAAAAGATCGGTATTTAGCTCCAGATATAGAACAATCGGTACAGTTCTTAAGAACGCACTCAATCGGATAGCACTATCCTACTTTCTCTAGTTTGATGTGCCGGGTTTGGGGATCTTCCTGATTGCTAATGTTGATTTCAAGATAGCGCTCTGGCCAAAAATCACTTATTTTTTCTGGCCACTCAATAAAACAATAGCTATCGGAACTAAGGTATTCCTCTAACCCAAAATCAAGAGCCTCGGTAGGTGTTTTTAGTCGATAACAATCGAAGTGATACACCAAACCCTCGGGATATTCGTATTCATTTACCAAAGAAAAAGTGGGGCTACTCACATCCGATTCTACACCTAAGGAATCGCAAATAGCTTTAATGAGTGTAGTTTTACCAGCCCCCATATCGCCAAAAAACAAAAACGTTTTATAGCCTTGTGCATAGCGAAGTACTTCCTGAGCAGCTTCATCGAGTTTTTCAATAGAGGAAACAAGTGTGGTCATGCCGCAAAAATATTATTTAGGTAAATAGGTGGCAAAGGGGATGATCATTTCTTCCAAAGAAATACCCCCATGCTGGAAAGTATCGTAGTAATGGTTTACAAAATGATTGTAGTTGTTGGGGTACACAAAAAAATCGTCGGGCCTAGCAAAAATAAAGCTAGAACTTAGGTATTGAGAGGGTAATTTTGCGTCGCTTGGATTTTTAACCAAAAACACTTCTTTGGGATTAAAATTTAAGTTTTTTCCTTGTTTGTAACGCAGGTTGGTATTCGTATTTCTATCGCCAATTACCCTTATGGGGTGTTTTACCCGAATGGTTCCATGATCGGTGGTGAGAATTATGCGCACCTTTTTCTTGGCTAATTTCTTGAGGGTGTCTAACAGAGGCGAATGCATAAACCAAGAAAGCGTAAGTGAACGGTAGGCTGATTCATCGCTAGCTAATTCCTTAATCATCGCCATATCGGTGCGGGCATGCGAAAGCATGTCCACAAAATTATATACCAACACATTGAGGTCGTTTGATAATAAATTGCTGATATTTTCGGTTAATTCTCGGCCCTTTTCGGCAGTTACTATCTTATGGTAGCTAAAGCGGCACTCTTTGCGGTATACCTGTGTTATTTGTTCTTTTAAAAAATCTGCTTCGTGCAGGTTTTTACCACCCTCATCTTCGTCATTTTGCCAAAATTTCGGGAACTTTTTTTCCATTTCCAGGGGCATTAAGCCAGAAAAAATGGCGTTTCGAGCATATTGGGTAGCAGTGGGTAAAATGCTATAATAGTGCTCTTCTTCTTCTAGGCGAAAGTATTCGGTAATTACCGAATTAAGCACCCGCCACTGATCGTAGCGTAAATTATCTATTAGGATAAAAAAAGTGGGTTGTTCCGGGTGGAGGATAGGAAATATCTTTTTCTTGAATAGTTGATCGGAGCTTAGTGGCCTCTCCTCTGGATTTTTTAGCCAGTGTAAGTAGTTTTTTTCTATAAACTTGAAAAACTGGGTATTCGCCTCTTCTTTTTGAGTGGTTAAGATTTCATGCATGCCGGCATCTTCCAGTTTGTCGAGTGAAAGTTCCCAAAAAACAAGTTTTTTATACACATCTGCCCACTCTTCGTGGCTTAATTTTTCATTCAAAATCATGCCCAGGTTTCTAAAATCCTGTTGGTAGGCCATGGAGGTTTTCTCACTTACCAAACGCTTATTATCAATCAGCTTTTTTATGGTAAGTAAAATTTGTTTGGGATTAACGGGTTTTATCAGGTAATCATCAATCTTAAACCCAATAGCATCCTCCATTAAATATTCTTCTTCGCTCTTGGTAATTAATACGGCGGGGGTTTCTGGACTAATGTTCTTAATCTCGGTAAGAGTTTCGAGGCCGGTTAAACCGGGCATATTTTCGTCTAAAAAAACAAGGTCGAAATGTTCTTTTTTGAAGAGTTCGAGTGCATCTCGGCCATTTGTAACCGTTTTTACACGATAGCCCTTATCGTTTAAGAACAAGATATGCGGGCGCAATAAATCAATTTCGTCGTCTGCCCAAAGTATGTAGGTTTCTTGCATGCCGTATCTCTCCAATTAAAACTCTAAGATACGTCAACATTCGCTTTTTTTAGTCTCATTTAATTTAGCAATTTTTGTAGTATACAATCTATCGCCTTGAATAAGAAAAAAATCATCAACGATCCGGTTTACGGATTTATCAGTATTCCAACGGAACTGATTTTCGATTTATTACAACACCCCTATGTGCAGCGTTTACGCTACATTAAACAATTGGGGATGACCCACCTGGTTTACCCGGGAGCATTACATACCCGCTTTCATCATGCATTGGGGGCTATGCATCTCATGGGCTTGGCGGTAGAAACATTGCGATCGAAGGGTGCCGATATTAGTCCCGAAGAGGAAGAAGCAGTTCAAATTGCCATTTTGCTACACGACATTGGCCATGGGCCTTTTTCACATGCATTGGAGCATGTGTTAATTGAGGGTGTATCACATGAGCATTTGTCTTCTTTGTTAATGGATAGCCTAAACGCTCAATTTGGTGGTAGGCTAGATATGGCAATTGCTATATTCACCAAAAAATACCCCAAAATATTTCTTTCTCAATTAATTTCCGGTCAACTAGATATAGACCGGATGGATTACCTAAACCGCGATAGTTTCTTCACTGGGGTGTCGGAAGGGGTAATTAGTTCAGACCGCATTATTAAAATGCTTACCGTGCACAATGGCCAATTGGTGGTAGAAGAAAAGGGTATTTACTCTATTGAAAAATTTCTAATTGCCCGCAGGCTCATGTACTGGCAAGTGTATTTACACAAAACGGTTATTGCCGGCGAACAACTGCTAATTAAAATCTTAGAACGAGCCAGAGAACTTGCATTGGATGGCAAAAATCTGTTTGCAACGCCAAGCTTAGCTCATTTCTTAAACAACATTATTAAACAAGAAGATTTCTTAGAAAACCCTATACACCTAGAGCGCTTCGCCCTGTTAGATGATCACGATATTTTTACCTCGGTAAAAGTTTGGGCCGAAGACGACGATCTTATTTTATCTACGCTTTGCCAGCACCTTATCTCTAGAAATTTATACCAAGTAGAAATTAGCAACCAAGCCCCCGAACTACACGTAATTACCGAAATGGTAGACAGTGCCCGAGCTATGTATCGTGTTTCTGAAGACGACGCTTCATATTTTGTGTTTACCGATACCATCAAAAATAGTGCCTATCGCCCTGGAGACGGAAGTATTCAAATTTTAATGAAAGATGGCTCTGTGGTAGATATTGCACAAGCATCTGACAATTCTAACCTAGAGGCATTGGCCAAAACGGTTAAGAAATACATTTTTTGTTATCTCAAAGAACTGGGGCGTTAAGCTTTAATTAAATTTTTGTTAGGCTAAACCCCAAATAAGGTTAACTTTGCAAGTTAAATACCAAGTTTAACAAAAACGTAGCGCATGCAATTTACTGCTCAACAAATAGGGCAACTATTAAATGGAACCATTGAGGGAAACCCTGACGTGGCAGTAAGCAAGTTGGCAAAAATTGAAGAAGCCCAAAAAGGCGACTTATCTTTTTTGGCAAATCCCAAATACGAACCTTTTCTATACAGCTCTAACGCATCTATTGTTATTGTAAATGCCGATCTGGTGTGCACACAAGCAGTAAGCGCCACGCTTATTCGGGTTGCAGATGCCTACAGCGCATTTTCGGTATTACTAGAAATGTACAATACCGCAAAAATGGATAAGAAGGGGATAGAAGAGCCTAGCTTTATCCACCCAAGCGCAAAAATTGGCAAAAACGTATACATTGGGGCCTTTGCCTATATAGGCGCCAACGCCATTGTTGGCGATAATAGTAAAATTTACCCACAGGTTTATGTGGGAGATTCGGTATCTATCGGTACCGACTGTGTGTTATTCCCTGGGGTAAAATTATACTTTGAAACCAGCATTGGAAACCGGGTAATTATTCATTCGGGCACAGTAGTAGGAAGCGATGGCTTTGGCTTTGCACCCCTAGCAGATGGAAGCTACAGTAAAGTAAGCCAAATTGGTAACGTAATTATTGAAGATGATGTGGAAATTGGCGCTAACACTGCCATCGATCGGGCAACAATGGGCTCTACCATTATTCGCAAGGGTGTTAAACTCGATAACCTTATACAAATTGCACACAATGTAGAAATTGGTGGCAATACGGTTATTGCTTCTCAAACCGGTGTATCCGGAAGTTCTAAAGTGGGTGAACAAAATGTAATTGGGGGGCAAGTAGGAATTGTGGGCCATATTAACATTGCCAAAGGCAGCCAAATACAAGCAAAATCAGGCATTACCCGGTCGCTAACAGAAGAAGATAAGAAATGGGGTGGCGTACCAGCCACACCATTTATCAATAATCAACGTTCTCAAGTAGTTTACCAGCGCTTGCCAGAGTTGGAGCGTAGATTGGTAGAACTAGAAAACGAATTAAAAAACTTAAAAAAATAAAGCGGAATCTATAGAGAATCCACTTCTTTCACAAAGAACCATGAATATCAAACAGCGAACCATTAAAAACTCTTTTTCGCTTTCTGGCGTGGGTTTACACACCGGCGAAGCGGTAAACATTACGTTTAAAGCTGCTCCAGATAACCACGGATACAAATTTTCGAGAGTAGATATACCCGGCAGCCCTATTATAGATGCCGATGTAGACAATGTAACCGATACCTCTAGAGGAACCACCATTTCCCAAAATGGTGCCAGCGTAAGTACTATCGAACACGTATTGGCCGCATTGGTGGGTTGTGAGTTAGATAATGTGTTAATGGAACTAGATGGTCCCGAAATTCCAATTATGGACGGAAGCTCTATTGAATTTATAGAAGCCCTAGAAAAAGCTGGCTTTGTTGATCAAGAAACCGATAGAGAATATTATAGTATTCCCGCAAATATTCATTATACCGAACCAGAGCGCAGGGTGGAGATGGTAGCCATGCCCCTAGACGATTATCGTTTTACCTGCATGATTGACTACAATTCGCCTATTTTAGGCAGTCAACATGCCGCAATTACTACTTTGGGAGAGTTCAAAAAAGAAATTGCCTCTTGCCGTACATTCTGCTTTTTACACGAATTAGAAATGTTGTTAGAACACAACCTTATTAAAGGTGGCGATCTAAACAATGCCATTGTAGTAGTAGATAAAGAGGTAAGCAAAGAAGAATTGAAACACCTAGCCAAGCTCTTTAATAAAGACGATATTGATGTTGCCCGCGAAGGTATTTTAAACAACATTAAACTACGTCACCAAAACGAGCCCGCCCGTCATAAATTATTAGACATGATTGGTGATTTAGCACTAGTAGGTGTTCCACTAAAGGGCCACATTATGGCGGCCCGCCCAGGGCATGCAGCAAACGTAGCATTTGCTAAAAAAATTAAAGCACAGTGGAAAAAAGATACCAGCAAAAAACACGTGCCTAAATATGATTTAACCGCTACCCCGGTATACGATACCGTTCAAATTATGAACATTTTGCCCCACCGTCCACCATTCTTATTGGTAGATAAAATTTTAGAGTTGAGCAAAAACCACGTGGTAGGAGTTAAAAATGTAAGCATGGGTGAACCTTTCTTTGAAGGTCACTTTCCAGGAGCTCCGGTAATGCCAGGTGTTTTACAAATTGAAGCCATGGCCCAAACCGGTGGGATTTTAGTACTTCACACCGTACCCGATCCGGAAAACTATCTAACCTATTTCTTAAAAATAGAAAATGCCCGCTTCAAAGAAAAGGTGTTACCCGGTGACACCCTGGTGTTTCGTTGCGATTTAATTACGCCAATTAGACGAGGAATTGCGCAAATGAAGGGCGTGGGAACGGTTGGCGATAAAATTGTTGTAGAAGCGGAATTAATGGCACAAATAGCCAGAAAAACACAGTAAATCTATGATTCAACCCTTAGCATATATTCACCCCCAAGCAAAAATTGCTGAAAATGTAGTAATTGAGCCCTTTGTAACTATACATAAAGATGTGGTTATTGGCGAAGGCACTTGGATTGGCTCGAACGTAACCATTATGAATGGGGCACGTATTGGTAAAAACTGCCGTATTTTTCCGGGAGCTGTTATTTCTGCAGTACCACAAGATCTAAAATTCGGTGGAGAAGATACCTTAGTGGTAATTGGTGATAATACCACCATTAGAGAGTGTGTTACTATTAACCGTGGAACATCCGACAGAAAAGAAACTCGAGTGGGTAGCAATGTATTATTAATGGCCTATACCCACATTGCACACGATTGTGTGGTGGGAAATAATTGCATTTTGGCCAACGGCGTTCAACTAGCCGGCCACATTACCGTAGATGATTTTGCCATTATTGGTGGAATGACCGCAGTACACCAATTCGTAAGCATTGGGGCTCACGTAATGGTTTCGGGAGGATCTTTGGTTCGTAAAGACGTACCACCTTACACCAAAGCGGGTAGAGAGCC
>JBJTNJ010000005.1:0-13004 GCA_046074005.1 Sphingobacteriaceae bacterium | reverse complement strand
CTAGCTCCGGCTCCATAATAATTTCCAATGTCTTGCCAAATCCAGCCATCGGGAGTGGTTTGTGCGCCGTACAACGAATCGCATCCCACTATTTTTCCTTGTATTTGCTTAATGCCTGCTTGCTTTAGGGCGTTTAGCCATTGTGTTAGTACTGCCGACGTTCCTTGGTTGTAACGCCAAGAACCCAGGCTAGGGTCGCCACCGCCCAATAGGATAATATCGCCGACTAAAATACCTTCTTTGGAGATGCTACCGGTATAACCCATACTTGTTTTATAGGTAAAATTGGGGCCCAACAAATACAGTGCGGTAGCAGACGTAATGGTTTTTAAGGTAGAGGCTGGGGCTAAGCCTTGTTGCTCGTTTTTAGCAAAGAGCACTTCGCCGCTTTGAGCATCGAGTACGGTGAGCGAAATACTGGCATACTGTAGTTGCTCATCGGCAGCAAAACGAGTATAGGCTTGTTCTATTTGTTTGGCTAATTCGTTTTGTGCAAACAGCTTTGCAGCAGCCAAGCACCATACCAAAAGCAAAAGGAGTCCTTTTCTCATGCTTAAAAGTAGAAAAATTATGGCAAGAAAAAAGCCCCCTGAAATTCAGGAGGCTTTTTGGTGCGTATATATAAATTTATACTAAGCCTTTAGCCACCAAATATTCTGCAATTTGCACGGCATTAGTTGCCGCACCTTTGCGCAAATTATCGGCCACAATCCAAAGGTTTAGGGTATTTTTCTGAGATTCATCGCGGCGTATACGACCCACAAATACCTCATCTTGTTCATGAGCATCTTTAGGCATAGGGTATTTTAAATTCGATGGATCATCTACCACCATAATGCCTTCTTCTTGCGCTAATAGTTGGCGAACTTCAGCTAAATCAAAGTCTTTTTCAAATTCAATATTTACCGATTCGGAGTGGCCACCCATTACCGGAATACGCACTGTAGTAGCCGTTACTTGGATACTTTCGTCGCCCATAATTTTTTTGGTCTCCAAAATCATTTTCATTTCCTCTTTGGTATAGCCATTGTCTTGGAATACATCAATATGCGGAATTACATTTAAATCGATGGTATACGGATAGGCCATTTCGCCCGATACGCCTTGGCGTTCGTTCATTAATTGCTCTACGGCTTTTACGCCCGTTCCGGTTACCGATTGGTAGGTAGAAACTACTACTCGTTTAATGCCGTATTTTTTATGCAGCGGCTCCAATACCACCACCATTTGAATGGTAGAGCAATTAGGGTTGGCAATAATTTTATCTTGTTTAGTTAATACATGTGCATTTACTTCCGGCACCACTAGTTTTTTATCGAGGTCCATTCGCCAAGCCGATGAGTTGTCTATAACCACCGTGCCCACTTCAGCAAAACGAGGAGCTTCTTTTAAAGAAGTGCCTCCACCGGCAGAAAACAAGGCGATAGCGGGTTTAGCCGCAATAGCTTCATCAATGGTGAGTACCTTCACATCCTTACCTTTAAAACGAATAGTTTTACCTGCACTCTTGGCAGAGGCAACAGGCAACAATTCGCTTAGCGGGAAATTACGTTCTTCCAATACTTTCAACATGACGGTACCTACCAAACCGGTGGCACCTACTACGGCAACTTTCATTTAGTTTTAGTTAAATTATTTAATTAATTGTAAATTGATGCGTCAATGCTTACAAATATGAAAAATAGTTTAGTCTTTTTAGCACTACTGTGCATCAAATCTGCATTTGGGCAAGTAGCCGACTCGTTTAATGACGGGGATTTTACTAATAACCCAACTTGGCTTGGAAGTGGGTTTTTGATTAATGGCTCCCTACAATCTCAGACATTGTTCTCCGCAGCTGGACAAACGGTCCAATTAGTTACTCCAAATTCAAAAGTGCTGAATGTAGCTTGGGAGTTCTATATGCAAATGGACTTCGATCCAAGTACGAGTAGCCGAATGAGGATTTATCTAGTATCTACTAGTCAGGATTTAACCATTCCCTTAAATGGATATTTTATTCAAGTGGGCGAAAGTTTAAATCAGGACTCGTACGATTTATATCGACAAGACGGGGCAAATATTACCAAAATAATCGATGGACCACCTAAGTCGAGGGTAAACACCAGCCAGCTTTTAGCCCGTGTAAGGGTAACTAGAGATATTAATGGGAATTGGGAAATACTAACAGACATAAGCGGTGGCTCCAATTTTACTTCAGAAGGAACTAGTCCTACCCCGGATCTAAAATATATAAGCAGTTCATGGTTTGGTGTCCGATGCGAATACCCTTCCTCAACAAATTCTAATAAATTTTATTTCGATGACGTAAGTATTGGAAATCTAAATACGGATACTGAAGCGCCTCAATTAATTAGTATATCAGTTATTGATTCGACTAGCATTGAGGCTAGCTTTAGCGAAGCAGTAAACCCCGAAAGCGCATTAGTAACAACAAACTATGTACTGACTAATGGCTACAACAATCCCACTGAGGTAAAATCGACGCCAAGTCTCAATAAATACCTACTAATATTTGCCAGCAGTTTCAATACCAACAGCTATACCCTAAGCACCAACAATATCAGCGACTATAATTTTAACATACAATCTAATACAAACCAAATAGACTTTTCCTATGTAAAGCCCTATGTGGCACAAGCCAAAGAGGTGCTCATTAACGAAATTTTCGCCGATCCATCACCCCAAATAGACCTACCTAGTGTAGAATTTGTGGAACTCTGGAATACCACCGATTTCCCCATCTCTCTAAAAAGCTGGACCTATAGCGATGGCACGAGCACCGCCACCATAGGCAATAACAGTATAGATCCTCACGAGTTCGTACTCCTATGTGCCTTAGCTGATGTACCGAATTTTACGCCTTTCGGGAAAGTACTAGGCTTAAGCACTTGGCCTAGCCTAAACAATACAGGCGATCATTTGCTACTAAAAAATGCCAACGGGAAACTGATTGATGAAGTGTATTATGCCGATACCTGGTATAAAGATGCAGCTAAAAAACAAGGTGGATGGAGCCTGGAGTTGATTAACCCCAAGGCCCTATGTAGCGGCATTCAGAATTGGGGGGCCAGCATAGATGTAAGCGGAGGAAGCCCGGGCAAAAGCAACAGTATATACTCAAACGGGCTCAACCCTGATCCGCTAAAGCTACTCTCTGCTAGCCTGCTCGATAGTGTAACACTCAGTGTAAGCTACAACCGATTTGTAGATAGCAGTTCGGCAGTAGTTCCGAACCATTATAACCTTAACAATGGCATGGGGCAGCCCCTTTCGGCGGTAGCAATCGCACCTTATTTTACTGAAGTTTACCTAAAATTTGGGGCAGCCCTCACCCGTGGGCTGAGCTATACCCTTAGTAGCACCCAAGTGAGTGATTGTAGTGGCGTACTTCTACAAGCACCCAATAATAGCAGCAATTTTTACCTCCCCAAAAAGATTTTGACAGGCGATTTACTACTCTCCGAAATCTTGTTTAACCCGAGGGTAGGTGGTGTTGATTTCGTGGAAATTTATAATAGCACTGACCATCCACTCGATTTAAAAGATATTGGTATTGCCAGCGCCGACGATCAAAACAAACTCATTAACCTGAAACCGGTGAGTGCCTTAACTAACTTAATCCCATCAAAAGCCTACAGAGTATTGACCACCGATACCGACAATATTTTGACCAATTACTCGGTAGCTCAACCCAATACTTTGGTAAAGGTTGGCTCTTTGCCTTCGTTTAATGACGATTCAGGCGTGGTGATCCTTGTTCGCGATTCTATTCGTATTGATCAGTTTAACTATTCAGACAAGATGCATTTTTCCCTCCTATCCAATACTGAAGGAGTATCGCTAGAGCGAAGTTTATTTAGCCTACCTGCAAATACTCCCGGAAATTTTCGTTCGGCTGCCGCCTCTGTTGGTTTTGCCAGCCCAGGCGTCCAAAATTCACAATTTGTAGAGGATAAAAAATCCAAGGATGCACTTACACTTAGCTCCCCCACACTTTCGCCAGATAATGATGGATTTGAAGATGTACTCACCGTACTTTACCATTGGGAACTGCCAGGTGAAGTAGCCAATGTGCGTATTTATACTGAACAAGGGCAATTGGTACGCTATCTCATAAAAAATCAAAGTCTCGGAACAGAAGGTGTATGGATATGGGATGGGCTCAACGAACAAGCCGAGCGAGTGCCCATCGGAATTTATATTCTCAAAGTTCAAGTATTTAATACCAATGGCGTGGTAAAAAATTATACCAAAACCTGTGCAGTGGCTATCAAATTGAATTAGTAGGTTTATTGCACCTTGCTAGTAGGTTTTTTTTACCTTTGCTTGAAACCGAAGAACAACATGCAGGAAACAATTTTGGTTATTGGCTCTAATGGTCAAATTGGAACAGAATTAGTCGAGGCCCTACGCCAAATTCATGGCAAAGATCAGGTAATTGCCTGCGACATTAGAGAGCCGCAACTACTTACCGGACCTTTTGAGCATGTAGATGTGTTAGATAAAGAAAATCTACACACTCTTTTTCAGAAATACCAACCCACTCAAGTTTATTTATTAGCGGCCATGCTATCTGCCGTGGGCGAACAAAAGCCTAAACTAGCTTGGGAACTAAACATGGATGGCTTACTTCATGTACTCGATTTATCGGTAGCATTTAAAGTTAAAAAAGTATTTTGGCCAAGCTCTATTGCGGTATTTGGGCCACATTCGCCACAAGAACAAACCCCGCAGTATTGCGTAATGGACCCGAATACGGTGTACGGATTTAGCAAACTAGCTGGGGAACGTTGGTGTGAATATTATTTCAATAAATACGGCTTAGATGTTCGTAGCATTCGCTACCCGGGGCTTATAGGCTGGAAAGCGGCACCCGGCGGCGGAACTACCGACTATGCAGTGCACATTTTCCACGAAGCCCTAAAAAAGGGTAGCTATGACTGCTTTTTATCGAAAAACACCGCACTTCCTATGCTATATATGGATGATGCCATTCGTGCTACCATTCAATTAATGGATGCGCCAGTCGAGAAATTACGGATTCGTTCTAGCTACAATTTAGGTGGTATTAGTTTTACTCCCGATCAATTAGCTGCAGAAATACGCAAACAAGTTCCTAATTTTATCGTCTCGTATACCGAGAACGATCCACGCCAAGCCATTGCTGATAGCTGGCCAAAATCAATAGACGATACCTTTGCTAGAGAAGATTGGGGCTGGAAGCTTTCCTTCGATTTGGCAGCAATCAGTACAGATATGATTAAAAATTTAAGCAAGTAATATTCTATGGGAAGAGCATTCGAATTTAGAAAAGAGAGAAAATTTAAACGCTGGGCTAAAATGGCCGTTCAATTTACCCGTTTGGGCAAAGAGATTGTAATGGCAGTAAAAGCCGGCGGACCAAACCCTGATGCGAATTCACGTTTACGTACAGCTATGCAAAATGCCAAAGCGGTAAACATGCCAAAGGATAGGGTAGAAGCAGCCATTAAACGTGCCAGCAATAAAGACGAAAGCAATTATGAAGAGTTGGTTTACGAAGGATATGCCGCTCATGGGGTAGCTATTTTAGTAGAAACCGCTACCGATAACACCAACCGTACCGTAGCCAACGTACGCAGCTATTTTAATAAATGCGACGGCACTTTGGGTAAAACAGGTTCTTTAGACTTTATTTTCACTCGTCAATCGGTGTTTCGTTTTGAGCCCGGAGAATTGGATTTAGAAGAATTAGAATTTGAACTGATTGATGCCGGCCTGGAAGAAATTTACGTAGAAGAAGGTGAAGAAGGGAAAGATGTAGCCGTGATTCATACCGCATTTGAGGATTTTGGCAAAATGCAAAAGGCCTTAGAAGAAAAAGGGGTCGAAGTAATTAGTGCTAAGCTAGAACGAGTAGCGCAATCTACCGCTGAGGTGAATGAAGAGCAAGCCGCCGATGTATTGAAACTAATAGACAAATTAGAGGAAGACGACGACGTACAAGCGGTTTACCACAACATGGGTTAACCTAATTTGTACCAAAAAATTCAATCAATAGTAGAAAGGCGGAAGTTATAAGCCTTCGGCTTTTTAGTGTATTATAATGCAAGAAGAGCCGTTTTTATTTCCTCCATTAGCCACATAGGAGTAGAGGTAGCACCACAAATTCCTACTTTGTCGCCGGGTGCAAACATAGCGGCTTTTAATTCGTTGGCATTAGAAACAAAATAGGTGTGGCTATTATATTTTCTACAAACCTCGTATAATACTTTTCCGTTCGATGATTTTTTACCCGATACAAAAACCACTTTATCGAAGTGTTTTACAAACTCCGGCAATTCCTTATCGCGGTTAGATACTTGCCGGCAAATGGTATCGTGAGCTTTTACCTCATACCCTCTATTGATCAATTCCTCTTTAATCCGATAAAACTTCTCGGTGCTTTTAGTGGTTTGACTGTAAAGGGTAAATGATTTAGGCAAATCAACCTGATCTAGTTCGGCCAAATCTTGAAATACCAAGGCATTATTATTAGTTTGACCTTGCAAACCAATAACTTCGGCATGACCAGGCTTCCCAAAAATGAGAATTTGCTCCTCCTCATCGAATGAGTTTTTTATGCGATTCTGCAATTTCAACACTACCGGACACGATGCATCAATGAGCATGATGTTATTTTCTAAAGCTACCCGGTAAGTTTCGGGAGCTTCACCATGTGCTCTAATGAGTACTTTCTCGTTCTTTAGATTGGGGAGTTCTTCATGAGAAATAATACGAAGACCTTTTGCTTTTAAGCGCTCTACCTCCTCGTCATTGTGTACAATATCGCCTAGGCAGTACAAGTAGCCTTGCTCTGCTAAAATTTCTTCGGCCATATCAATGGCGTATACCACGCCAAAGCAAAAGCCCGAATCGCCATCGATAGTCACTTGAAGATTATAACTCATAACAAATCAAAAGTACAAATTTAGCAGGGTTTAGCTCCAATAATTTAACGCAATAAAAAAAAGAAACTGCGCTAAGAATAACGTCAAGGCTACCGGATTTTTTGGCGCAATTTTTCGGCTAAAAAACAGTAAAAAACAGACAAAGGAGAACAAGAACCAGGCTATGTAATTTTGCAAAGGAATACTTCCCGAAATCCAATGCCAATAATCAAAGCGTATGGCTACCGGTTCTATAAACGCATCGAGCAGAACCAATAAAGCTGCCGCAAGCGCAGATTTTAACACATCAGACTTAAGAGATAAATACTGAATAAGGCTACCAGCCGAGAATATAAGTAAGACCCAATTCACTCCAATAAGCAAGGGAATACTAGCAAGCTTAACGCCCAAAGCAGCACCATACTCATAGCGCCCAAATATCAGTCCGGTATGTACGCCCACGTATTCTATACCGAAACCTAAGCAATAAATGAGTAAGGAAAAACGATAGTTAAACGAATCGTAGGCCCAAACTAGCAGTAGTAGCATGAGCAGCAGATGAAAGGGAATAAGGCGTGTAAATAACTCGTTGTAGCTTAAAAAAAATCCAAAGAATCCTACTGCGTGGAATAGGATAACTAAGAAAATAAGAAGGTGCTTTTTTTGCTTCATGCTACGTTGCGTCCTTTCCAAGTGCTACTATGGCTTAATTTCTTTTGTACCGCTACAACGGCTAGTATCACAAACCCTAGTAACTGCAAGGGATGTAATAGCATACTTTTCCAAAGCGATTGTCGTGAAAGCAGGGCAATCATTACCCTACTCAGCAAAATTAAACTTAATGCAAATAAGCATAAACGGATATCAACAAAAAATACCAGAATAAAAGGGGCCACTACCAGCAAAAACAAATAGGTACTAATTACCAAAATGCTGTTGCCAAAGCCAACCAATACGTTTTTACTAAAACCCTGTAAAGCCTCCGAAAATCCACGGTACATTCTGCATGAAATAAATCCACTATCTAGCAAAATCTCTCCATCGCCACCCCAAACCTTTAGCGCTCTCATAATTTCAATATCATCTACCACATTCGCTTTCACCTGTTCGTGCCAATTTTTCTGTCGGTACGTTTCTGCATCAAAGGCCATACACTGGCCATTGGCAGCAGAAAAAAGCGGATTCTTGGAAAGTTTTACTAAACGTACCGGCAACAAAGTGAGTAATACATAATTAATGAGCCCCACAAACAGTTGTTCACCCAAGGTGCGCATTTCCTGCGTTGGGAATATGCTTAAAAGATCTAAACGCTTGGTTTTTAAACGCTGAACTACGGCAGCAATAAACCCTGGTTGAACCCAAGTATCGGCATCCAAAAATATAAAGTATTGCCCTCTAGCTTCTTTTGCCAATTGATGGCAGGCATAGTTTTTACCCAACCAACCTTCGGCTAAGGGTTGCCCCTTAACGAGTTTAAATCGAGCATTTCTGGAAACAAAAGATGAGCAAATAGCAGCAGTAGCATCGGTAGAACTATCGTCTAGAACGAGTATTTCTATATGTTGATAGTCTTGTTGTTCCAGTGAGGTCAATAAGGTGGCTATGTTCCGTTCCTCGTTTCTGGCCGGAATAAGTACCGAAACTAACACCTGAAGAGTTTGAGTACTCTTAGGCAATAAGGGCCTCGAAATAAAATTAAATAAGGTTACACAGAAGCGAATAACCAAGAAGAAGAAAACCATATACACCAATACCATACTTATATAATTTCTTGGTTTTGGCTACGCTTTGCTTGACTGTAATGTTTGTTGTATTCACTTTTAATTAACTGCAAACTGGTAAACTCTGCCCCTTCCCATGTTTGCAAATACGCTTTGGCCGAAGGTTTTCTGAACTGAAAATAATCTACCAGAAGCGCAACAAATAGGTATTGAAATTTACGGTCAGAGGAATTAATAATATTCATCAAGCCTTTTTCAAAAATCACCTCATCGGTATGGCTAGAGAACAACTTCCCCTGCGGAAAAATGACCACCATACTTGCCGGATCGTTTAATAGTTTACCGGCATATTCTAAGGTTTCTATCATACTCCGCGATTGTTTTTTCACAGAGAAAGCCCCCAAATATTTTAAAAATCCATGGGCACGATAATTCTCTTCACTAACCAAAATGTGAAATTTTTTATGTAGAAATAAGCGATTCAACTGGAATAGAAAAAAACCATCCCACCAAGAAAAATGATTGGCCAAAACCAACAAAGCTCTGTCTGGGTCTACCGCCACCTTATCTACCGTAAACGAGTTAAAATCACGATTAATAATGCGGTTGATATACCAAGAGAAGAACGCATAAATAAGCCTATTCTTTCTGGGGGGATGCATGTTTTAAAGATAAGGTTTTTTTAGAAACCCTAGCAAACGTTGGTTATTTAGACAGTACCCGCAAACGTTCCACGATCCGGTTGTGCTGTAAATGCTCCTCAACAATGGCGGAAACATCGCTCAATTGCACCTTGCCATAAAACACCCCCTCCGGATATACCACCACCATGGGGCCCCGTTCGCAAAGATCCATGCAACCGGCACGTTGCGCTCTCACCTCTACGGAAAGTCCGGCATCTTTAATGGCTTTTTTAAAGGCAGCCACTAAAGCCAAGCCATTAGCTTCGCCACAGCACATTCGAGCATCGGCTGCCCGTTGGTTGGTGCATATAAAGAGGTGTTTTTGATAAATCATATAGAAGCTTTGTCGCTTGGGTGTTAAATTGTGTGCATCTTGCACTAAATTGTTTAAAAATAGCAATTTTTGGAGCTAATATGGCGAACAAAACAATAGTAATAAGTGGAGGTACCGGCCTTATTGGCCAACGACTGTGTAAGGCCTTACTCGATAAGGGCCATACCGTGCGCATTTTAAGCAGAAGTGCGACCCCAAACATCGATAAACGAATTACTGCATACACTTGGAATGTGGACAAAAACGAACTAGACGCACGTTGCTTTGAAGGAGCAGATGTCGTTATCCATTTGGCTGGAGAGGCCATTGTAGATAAGCCGTGGACCTCGGCCAGAAAAAAAGCCATTATTGAAAGTCGTACCGCCTCTATTCGCTTAATTTATAGCGCTTTAAAAAACAGTAAAAATAATTCCGTTAAGACCCTAATTTCTGCCGCCGCCATAGGTTTTTATAGTGATAGGGGCGACGAGATACTGAACGAAAGCAGTCCGGCAGGCACGGGATTCCTAGCCGAATCGTGCATTGCTTGGGAACAAGCCATTGACGAAGGAGAAGTATTGGGATTACGCATCGTGAAGTTTCGGACTGGCATTGTGTTAGACAAAGAAGGGGGTGCTCTGCCACCTATGGCACTCCCCGTAAAATTAGGCTTAGGCGCTAGCTTAGGCTCGGGCAAACAATGGATATCTTGGATACATTGGCAAGACGTGGTAAACATGTACGTATTTGCCTTAGAACAAGGCACTCTAAAAGGTGTTTACAATATGGCTGCACCAGAACCTATAACAAATAAGGCCTTTACGCAAGCCTTGGCCAAACAATTTAAAAGACCACTTTGGTTACCCGGAGTGCCTTCTATTTTATTAAAAGCAATTTTAGGAGAGCGCAGTGTGGCCATTTTAGGCAGCACCCGAGTGCAAGTCGCCAAAATCCAGGAGGCGGGCTTTAGCTTCCTTTACCCAAGTATTTCATCCGCTTTAAAAGAATTATATGACTAAATCACCCGTAACTATATTTTGGTTTCGCAGAGATTTGCGCTTACACGATAATAGAGGATTTTTTGAAGCCCTGAACTCAGGTTTTCCAGTAGTACCCCTCTTCATTTTCGACCGTGCAATTTTAGATAAACTCAGCGAACGTACAGATGCTCGGGTGCAATTTATCCACCAAGAACTGCATGCGCTCAATGAAACGCTTCAAGCTGCTGGATCGTCGCTACTCATAAAACATGCTAACCCACAAGAGGCTTGGGAAGACTTATTAAAAGAATATGAGATAAAAAATGTATTCGCCAACCACGATTATGAGCCTTATGCTCGTAGCCGGGACGAACAGTTGGCGGGGATGTTTTCAGAAAAAGGCATTGCCTTCCATACCTTTAAAGACCAGGTAATTTTTGAGAAAGACGAAGTAGTAAAAGACGACGGAAAACCCTATACCGTGTTTACTCCTTACAGCCGTAAATGGATGCAAGCACTAGAGATAAACGGCATTACAAGCTATCCGAGTGAAACCTTACTAAGCCGTTGCGAACAACAAAAAAACAGGCAAATACCTAGCTTAGAAAGCTTGGGCTTTGAGCCTAGCAGCATACGCATTCCGGGGAAAGAGTACACCAAGGTATTACCAAACTATGGCAAAAACAGAGATTTTCCCGCTTTACCGGCTACTTCTAGAGTGGGCATTCACCTACGTTTTGGCACCCTAAGCATTAGAGAGCTCGTACAAAATGCACAAGGCGTGGCCGACAAAACTTGGCTAATGGAATTGATTTGGCGGGAATTTTATTTCATGATTTTATGGCACTTTCCGCATACCACCACACAAGCCTTTAAGCCCGCCTACGACCGTATAGAATGGCGAAATAACGAGCAAGAATTTGCTGCTTGGTGCGCAGGCAAAACGGGCTACCCCATTGTAGATGCTGGCATGCGTGAACTAAATGCCACTGGCTTTATGCACAACCGCGTACGCATGATTGTAGCCAGCTTTTTAAGCAAGCACCTATTAATAGACTGGCGCTGGGGCGAAGCCTATTTTGCCCAGAAACTATTAGATTATGAGCAAGCCAGTAATGTAGGTGGTTGGCAATGGGCGGCCGGTTGCGGAAACGATGCCGCTCCATATTTCAGGGTGTTTAACCCTAGCCTACAAACTCAAAAGTTTGATGCTCAACTCATATACGTGAAAAAATGGGTGCCCGAATTTAGTAATCCATTCAGCTATACCAAACCCATTGTAGATCACGCTTTTGCTCGTGATCGGGTGTTAAGTGTATACAAAAAAGCCTTAGAAAAATAGCCGATTAATTGGCTACGTCGGTTACCTTAATATCAAAAAACAAGCAAGAAAATGGAGCAATACTGCCGCTTCCTGCTAATCCATAACCTAAGGTAGAGGGAAGTATAATTTGCATCGCTCCTCCTTTTTTCAATAGCGGAAGGGCTAAACGCCACCCTTCTACCGTGCTACCCAAGGTAAACGTAGCTGGTGAACCAGCCGTTGTTTGATCGAAAATTGTACCATTTAAAGTTTTGCCGGTATACTCTACCGAGATAGAACTTGTTTCTGAAATAGTGGCGGTACCCGATCCCGGATCGCTTATCTTGTAATAATACCCCTCGGCAGCTTTAGAAAAACCCGTTAGGTTATTCGCCTGCATAAAGTGAAGCATGGTAAAATCGTCGTACTCGGCCAATTTAGTTGACGTGAGTGCGGTAACGGTAAAATCTACCGAGCTATTTCCGGGTACATTGCCACTGCCTGCTTTACCAAAAGCAAATCTAGAGGGCACAATTACACGGATAGATCCACCCTGCTTTAGCAAAGCACTCTTAATCACCTCCCGCAAAGAATCTGGTTTAAAATAACCGAAATAACCTCCGTAACGATTGTTAAAGGTATCAATAGAAGCATACGTGCCATCTAAAGTTTTAATGGTATAAATTAAGGGTATCTGAGTAGAATAGTCAATATTGGGACCAGTACCCATTTGGGTTACCTGATAGTAAATACCCGTTTGGTGGTACTGTTGCACCGATAAGTTATTGCTTTGGATGTAGTTGCTAACGGCTTGCGTATCTACTTCTGCAATAGTTGGATAAGTTTTGGTACATGCACTTAGGCCTGCCAAAACAAGCATAGAAGAACAAATGGATGCAAAAAAGTTTCTGGTCATCTTAGTTTCTGAACGACAAATTTATCCAATTAAACCGAAAAAACGACAGCTTAACATTATTTAACAAAAAAAGCCGCTCTAATTTGCACTAGAGCGGCTCTGATTTAAGAAAAACCTAGTAACAATATTTGTTCGCTTCGATGAGTTGTTTGGCCACTCTTTGGCGGGCATCTTTTA
>JBJTNJ010000004.1:0-8145 GCA_046074005.1 Sphingobacteriaceae bacterium | reverse complement strand
AATTATGAAACGAGGAGGCAATGCCTTTGATGCAGCCATTGCAACTCAATTGGCTTTGGCAGTGGTATACCCTATTGCCGGAAATATTGGTGGTGGTGGGTTTTTATTAGGCCGTAGTGCAAAAGGAGAACTCATAGGAATAGATTTTAGAGAAAAGGCGCCAAATGCAGCTAGCCGAGATATGTATGTAGATAAGCAGGGAAATGTCCAATCTGATCGGTCTCAAAATGGGCATTTGGCTAGTGGAGTACCTGGTACCGTTGCAGGGTTATTTGCTACCCTACCTTATGCCAAACTACCTTTCAAAAAACTCATACAGCCTGCTATAGAGTTAGCTGAATTTGGTTTTGTACTAAACCAAAATGAAGCCACTGGGCTTAATTGGACGAAAGAATCATTTCAGAAATACAGTACTCAAACTACGGCCTTTAGCAGCAGAAACTGGCGGGCCGGCGATACCTTGATACAAAAAGAATTGGCTGCTACCTTAAAGCGCATTCGCGATAGAGGGGCTAAAGGGTTTTACCGCGGTAAAACGGCTAAGCTTTTGGTAGCCGAAATGCACCGAAGAAACGGCATTATCAGCAAAAAAGATTTGAAAGAGTACGAGGCTAAAAATAGAAAGCCGCTTCAGTTTAACTACAAAGGAAACGAAGTGATAGGCTTCCCCCCGCCTAGTAGCGGAGGTATTATTTTAGCACAAGTGCTAAAAATGCTGGAGGATAAGAAATTAGAAACGCTCGGATTTCAATCAGAAAAAAGTGTGCAACTAATTATCGAGGCAGAACGCAGAGCCTATGCCGATAGGGCCGAACATTTGGGCGACCCTGATTATTGGCAGGTTCCGGTAGAAAAATTATTGCGCACTGGTTATTTAAATGCCCGAATGGCTGATTTTACAGAAGGTAAGGCGGGTAAAAGTAGTGATACCAGAGCTGGAAACTTTACCGAAAGCAACGAAACTACACACCTAAGTATATATGATAAAGAAGGAAATATGGTAGCGGTAACCACCACGCTAAATGGCGCCTATGGCAGTAAAACCGTAGTGGGCGGAGCCGGTTTTCTACTAAATAATGAGATGGACGATTTTAGCATTAAAGCTGGCGTACCAAATATGTATGGCGCTGTTGGCAGTAAGGCTAATGAAATTGCGGCAAATAAACGAATGCTCAGCTCTATGTGTCCAACTCTAGTGTTAAAAGATCAGAAACCCTACATCATTGTAGGTACTCCGGGCGGAACAACCATTCCAACCTCGGTACTGCAAGCCCTCGTAAACCTAATAGATTTTAACCTATCGCCGAGCGATGCTGTTAATAATGCGAAATTTCATCATCAATGGTTACCCGATGAAGTGTATGTAGAAAAGGATTTTCCGCAGGAGCTTATAGAACGCTTAGCGGCCATGGGCTATACCCTTAAACTTCGCGATGGCATTGGCCGTACAGAGCTTATTGTAATTGACTCGAATGGAACAATACAGGCGGTAGCCGATAAACGTGGCGAAGATAGTGTGGCTGGTTTTTAATACAGCATTTTAAAGGTTAGCTTAAAATCGTCGTCGGTAGACATGCCCATAAGGCTTGGTGGCTCTATTTTAAATTGAGTCATTTTGAGCGTAAACTCTCCCGATATCTCTAGTTTACTGCCTACTTTTTTGCGTGTTGCCTGAAAACTAACGGGTTGGCTAACCCCATGAAAGGCAAGGGTACCTTTTACCAATAAAAGATCACCCTGTGTCTGTATCGAAGAGCTAGAAAAGCTTACCGTGGGGTACTTTAGGCCTTCAGAGGCTTCTATTACGTGCGAATCTCTATTGGCATTTTGACTATCAAAAGAGGCAATTTTTACATTTACCGCAACTTGCTTAACCGTGCTTCTATCCGCATCGGTTAAAATAAGAGAGGTAACGTCGTTGCTAACACCTGTCCAAGAATGGAGGGGATGATGCATAGAATAACTAATAGAAGAGGCCTTTTTATCGGCAAATACTTTCACATTGTTTGCATCTTGTGCAAATACACTGCTGGCTAATCCAATTAGCAACAGTAAAAACAGGCTATTTTTCATCAGACTAAAATTTTATCACTACCATGGAAGCAGCAAAGGCACCAAATGCGGTATATGCCGCTGCTCTGTGGTATGGTTTCAAGTTTGGATGGTCGTCTACCATACCAGCTAATACGTTGGTAGCTATCATGGCCGACATGTGTACGACTGCCAACAGTTTATGCACCTTAATGCTGCTATACCCCTTGCGTTCGTCTACCATTTTAGGCGGTGCAAAAAGCGACAAAGAGGCGGTGGTAAAATAACCAATGTTTACTGCTCCTGCTAGCATTTCATGCGTATCTCTTAAATCGTAACGACCATTGTATAATTTAGCACCCACAATTCCCTGCGCTACCATCCCACCCAAAGTGGCAAAACCCATAATTTGGTGCGCTACCAACATCGTTCTACGAACCTTTAGTTCATTTTGCCTTTTTTCGGGAGTTAATTCGAACTTATCAAAGTTTCTCATTAAGCCTTTTGGGCCCCATAGCAAACGCTGGGTAGGTATCATCTTGTGGGGCAATAATTGCACCTTACTAGAATCTGATAACGACAAATCTTGTAATAAGTTGTTGGTTTTGAGAGAATCTGTTTGTGCAGTGCTGGTAAAAAGTAAGCCAAAAATCAAGCTAAAAATTAAAACGAATGCTTTCATAGGAGTAAAGTTTTACTAAATGTACATAATTAACGGTAATTAAGTCGAGCTATATACATGTTTAAACACGTTTTAACATATTCACAGTCAGTTGTTTACAAGCTACGAAGTCTTCCACATTTATAAAGAGCTCAATCGGGAATGCTAACCTTGTTAAGTATTTAATAATCAATGTTTTGTGAAAAATATCAGACTCGTTATTCTAATAAGTGTTAATAAATCGTGCATCTACTTGGCATTTTTGTTTAGTAATATTTGTTACACCAACTATAAACCCTTTTTATGAAAAAAATGTTTAACCAAGTACTTGATTTGCCTCAGATGGTGAATCAAAAATTCTTTAAAGCGCCATTTAACGATGGTTTAGACAAGTTCGACAGCAAAGATGGGATTCGCTGTTACAGCAAAACAATTTATCTGTGGGTAGCTTTTGCGCTCTTTGTATGGATGGAATTTAACCTAATCCGTGCCGCAATGGAGTATTTATCTGGCAGCCACAGTGGTTTAGAAAAAGCCGGAGCGGTACTCAGTTCTCTGCTATTATTTGCCTCGGCATTCCCCATTGCGCAGGTAATTAGATCGAGAGGCGAATCGCTAGGTGGTTCACACAAAGGAATGTTAGAGTTTGTGTTTAGTGATTTTGTAAAAACAAACATTCGTATTATTGGCGAAGTGGTTGCGCTATTATCGCTGTTTAGTGCATTTAACTTCACCTTGTCTTTTTTATTAGACACCGCTGTATTTAATCCTATGAATGAAGGCACTGAAGTATTAATGCCTCTAGCGCCTTTAGCTTCTTTACCTGTTGACTTAATGAGCAGCTTGCTAAATGCAGTAGGTTTAGCTACTGTTAGCGACATGTTGCATTCGCTCACCAATTATCAGTTTAATGGAGGCGCACCACAGTTTAATGGCGACTTTGTTTGGAATATTCGCGACTTGGCTGCTGTATTAGGTGCATTTATTAATGTACTATTGGGCTTAGCAATGATGTACATCAGCTTAGCTATCTACGGCTATGTATATGGATTGGCTTCTAGCCTACTTAAATGGGTAGCTAATCCTAGTTTGCCTATCAGTATCAAAAATAAATAAGAACGGATAGTATAAAAAAGCCCGACCTTAAAAGGTCGGGCTTTTTTTGGCTCAAAGAATGGCAGGTATTATTCCACCGTTACCGATTTAGCTAAATTTCTAGGTTGATCTACATTACATCCTCTTAGTACCGCAATATGGTAGGCCAATAGTTGTAATGGAATGGTAGCTAAAATGGGTAAGAATGCTTCGTCGGCATCGGGTATTTCAATAGTATAATCGGCCATTTTCTTTACCTCTACATCACCCTCGGTTACAATAGCTACCACTACTCCTTTACGAGCTTTAACCTCTTGTATATTGCTAATTACTTTTTCATACGAAGAGTTTTTGGTAGCAATAAAAATTACCGGCATTTCTTCATCAATCAAAGCAATTGGGCCGTGTTTCATTTCGGCGGCCGGATAGCCCTCGGCGTGGATATAAGAAATCTCTTTTAATTTTAGAGCTCCTTCTAAGGCTACCGGGAAACCACTTCCTCGGCCTAAGAATAAGCAATTGCTAGTTTCTTTAAATTTTTGAGCAATGGCTAAGATACTCTCATTAGCGGCTAAACACTTTTCTACCAGGTTAGGTATTTGATCTAACTCTGATAATAAACCAATGAGTTTAGATTGAGAAAGCGTGCCTTTTTGCTGGGCAATGTAAAAGGCCATTAAGGTTAGAACCGTTACCTGGGCAGTAAATGCTTTGGTAGAGGCTACTCCAATTTCTGGACCGGCGTGGGTGTATACACCCGCATGTGTTAAGCGTGGAATAGACGAGCCTACCACATTACAAATACCAAAAATAGTAGCCCCTTTTTCTTTAGCCAGTTCAATGGCAGCCATGGTATCGGCAGTTTCACCCGATTGGGAAATAGCTATTACAATATCTTTTTCGGTAATAATTGGGTTGCGGTAACGAAATTCAGAAGCATACTCTACTTCTACCGGTATTCGTGCAAATTCTTCAATTAAATATTCGCCCACTAAACCGGCATGCCATGAAGTGCCACATGCTACAATAATAATGCGGTCTACATTTTTAAGTTTATCGGCATATTCTTTAATCCCACCCAACTGCACTAAACCTTCGTCTGGATAAATACGGCCACGCATGCAATCTTTAATAGAGCGTGGTTGCTCATAAATTTCTTTGAGCATAAAGTGATCGTAACCACCCTTTTCTAACATCTCTAGTTTTAATTCGAGCTCTTGAACGTAGGGGGTTTTCACTACGTTATCAAGACTCTTAATGAGTAATTCATCACGTTTTAGATAGGCAATTTCGTTATCGTTTAGGTAGATAACGTTTTTGGTATACTCAATAATCGGGGAAGCATCTGAGGCTATAAAATACTCCTCTTTGCCTACCCCAATAACCATAGGGCTACCCTTACGAGCAGCTATAAGCTGGTCGGGCTCATCTTTGCTCATAATTACAATGGCATAGGCGCCAACTACCTCATTAAGTGCTACACGTACAGCTTCTCTGAGGTCTAATTTTGTTTTCTTCTGAATTTCTTCAATTAAATGAATAAGTACTTCGGTATCGGTATCGCTTTTAAACTCGTGCCCTTCTGAAATTAACTCTTCTTTCAGGGTGGCGTAATTTTCAATAATTCCGTTGTGAATAATGGCCAAACGATCGTCGCTCGAAGTATGTGGGTGAGAGTTTCTATCAGAGGGTGCTCCGTGGGTAGCCCAACGGGTATGGCCCATGCCAATATGGCCCGAAACATCTTTATCGGCAGCAAAATTTTCTAATTCGCTAACCTTTCCGGCTTTTTTATAAATGCGTAAATCGCCATTTAATAAGGCTACCCCGGCACTATCGTAGCCACGGTATTCTAAACGATGAAGTCCTTTTATAATTAAAGGCCATGCTTCTCTATGGCCAATGTATCCAACAATTCCACACATAAGATATATTCAGTAAAGGGTGTAAACCGATTAGTTGTTTATCAAAGAATATTTTACTCTAAGTTTCATCTTAAAGTTAGCACTACTTTTGCCACTTCCCAAAACAACTTTGCTAGCTACTCCTGCAGAAGGCTTTATAGCATTGGCCAAGTTAGATAGGGTGGTTTCTGTTGGAGCTACGTAGAGTGCATATTGCTTGGCTTTGCCAATTAATAAGTCTTGAATATATGCTGTTAAATTAAAAGTGTAGGTTTTATTGGTGCTATCGTATAAACCACCAAAGCCGCCCACGCTTAAAAAACGGGCATCATAAGGATCTAAATCTGGTACCAATTTACGCTGACTAGCAATATCAGTTTGATACAGCATCATTCTAGGAGCAGGAGCAAATGGATCGTCGGTACCACCTTCTACACTTAAAATTAGTTCAGCTTTATTGATGTAAATGTTGCCTAATTGTTTTAACTGATCGAGGTTAGGAAAGGTGATTTTAGTTCTTAAACCAGCTAAAGCTTGCGTAAATACTCTATTGTATTCTACCGTTGGGTTGCTTAATTGTGTGGCCACCTCGGTACCCGTATAATCATGGCTAAAGTTGGCCACCACCGGAGCAATTGAATTATTAATGGCAAAGGTTACATAGTTGGTATCTATTTTGGCGTTTACATTGCGGTAATACAACTCTAACTTGCTGGCACCAGAAGTAAAGTCGAAGAAAGGAATGCCTCCTGCTTTACCAACACCCATTGGATCAACCTTAATGTATAAGCCTTTAAAATAGGTCAGGAAAGTTGCCGGAGTATAAAAATTAGCTGCAGCAGCATTAATAAATTGGCTATTAATAAAGCTTGCACTTATTGGAATGCGAATTTGAGGTGCTTGTTTAATAACCGTATCTGCTTTACCAATACGTATTTGAGTAACCGGAATGCTGTCTCTTAGTTTAATTTTGCTAATCACCTTTGCACCAACTTCTGTATTGTTATAGGCAATAGGAGTATCGTTGTAGTAGGAAGTAAGTGGGTTTAGCTTTGCACTAAGTTGCTGTACCGAAAAGCGATAATCAGAAGTAAGAGAATCGCCATAAAAAGAATCCGAATATTTAAGCACTAATACCGCCGAATCTAACACTGCATTGGTCCCAAATTTTAACGAATCGCTGGGTAAATTAATGCTGGCACCTACCGAGGCCTGAGTAATGCCTAAATCTGGATCTACAAAATAACCAATGGGGTATTTTGCTAAGTTATTGGTAAAAATCTTTTCTTCGGGAACTGTAAATGCCAATACGGTGCTGTTATCGTTAATAGCCGTATTAATACCATTAGTAGGATCTACATCTAATCCAATTTGATCTGGATTATTACATGCACCTAAACTAAAAAGACTTATCAACAGGGTTAATAAGTCTAATCTATATACCTTCATAGTAAACCTTCGTTAACAATTAAGCCAATGAAACTAGTTCATCGTTTGAAATTTCTTGGTAAAGGTTGTAATAATTTTCGAAATCGGCGGTTGAAATGTATTCTAAAACCGGTTTATTCGTTTTTTTAACAAACTTTAACACATCTTCACTAATCTTCTCACTTCCATAAACCACTGCATCAGAATAGTGGATTGCTCCTTGATGCAAAGACACCGCATCTGCGCCTTTATACAAGTCGGTATGGCTGGCATCCATGCCATTCATAACGGCTTTGCGGGCAAAATCGGTATGTAGGTTTTCTGTAAACGCATCTTCATCGTAAACAGAATACACCACTTTGGCATTTTTATAAGTAGGATCTTCTTTATACACGGTTTTCATGTAGGCAGGAACCAAAGCGGTCATCCAACCATGGCAATGCACTACATCGGGCGACCAACCTAATTTTTTTACCGTTTCTAAGGCACCCTTACAGAAGAAAATAGTACGCTCATCATTATCCTCAAAAAACTTATTGTTCCCATCGGCAAACACGTGTTTACGTTGGAAATAATCTTCATTATCCAAGAAATAAACCTGCATACGGGCCGCCGGAATAGAGGCAACTTTTATAATTAATGGATTGTCGTTATCGTCGATGATAATATTCATACCAGATAAGCGGATCACTTCGTGTAAACGGTTTCTGCGCTCATTAATGTTACCAAAACGTGGCATCAAAATTCGGATCTCTAGACCCTTATCTTGCATAGCTTGAGGAAGTTTTCGAGTAATTTCTGCGATCTTAGTCAATTCCAGAAAAGGCGACATCTCGTGGGTAATAAACAGTAGTTTCGTTTTTGCCATCTCCGTGAGTATATTTTTGATTGTTAAGCAATTGAGTCTGCAAAGATACGAAAAATATTGGTATTTAGGAAGGTTTGATGCTTTCTCCTTGGAGTTAAGGGGATTAATACCCATTTTTGGGAGGCAAAATTTGATTCTATTCTATTGAAAATACTTCG
>JBJTNJ010000003.1:0-3568 GCA_046074005.1 Sphingobacteriaceae bacterium | reverse complement strand
CCTAAACCTAGCAAAGAAGTGAGCTTCGAAATTACCAATCCAGATGAGGTAGAGATTGATGATAAGGGCCAGTTAGGCTTGTTCTAGCATAGCTTAGTTTTTAATAAACTTCCCCTTAAACACTTTGTTGGTGTTTGTGAGGTAAATAACATACACTCCGGTAGTTAAATCGGCTAAATCGGGTATTACTAATTTGTTGGTATCGTTTATAGCACTTAGGTTGCTTATTCGTTTCATTTTTCGGCCTATGGCATCATAAATGGTGCAAGTATATCTACCCGTGCCAAATTCGCCAAGTATATTTAATTGATTGTTGGTAGGGTTAGGGTATATGCTTATTTTCCCAGCCCTAGGAATCGGGATAGAGGGAACGCTAGGATCTTTTTGAGCATTGTATAATACGGCATACATACACGTATTCCATACCATGGTTTGCCAAGTGCTAAATTCATTACTGCTCACTAAAGACCATCCATCTGTCCAACGCCTTTGCCCAGGAAGACTTTCCCAAACTGGATACACATAATCGCTAACAGCGGTTTGATAATCGAGATTACTTCTTGTTTCTGAAGCGCCGTAAACTACTATGCCAGGCACATTTCCTATGGCTTGCTGGCTACCACCTTGAGGTAATTCACCATATTTGGTCCAATAAGAATCTAAGTGAAGGGGACTTTGCACTTGCTGGGCTCCTAAGCCGGTTACGAAGCTTTGCCCCAATGGATTTAGTCCTAAAGAATAGTCGCCGAGTTGGCTAACAATGTCGTAGTAGGCCTTTTTTTCAGCAGGATTGGTACTTAGTCGGTACATGAAGGCGGCAGGGTCTGCATAACGCCCTTGAGCGGTGGCTGCTCCAAAAGCAATAAACTTGGTAGCTCCTTGTGGGTATGGGTAGTCGGCAGGTTTCCAAGCCATATATCCCCCATTATCGGCTGCATTCTTAATGGCTGCTTGTAAGCCATCGGCTAGCACTTGGTCTTTTATTACCGGATTTAGTAGGTACGAAACAAAATGCGCAGTGGTAATTCGGCTTGTACTGTTTCCAGGTAAATACTGGTAAGGCCAGGAGCCGCCATTTATCACGTAATCTTTGGCCAATTGCCTAAAAACTAGGTGATAAGGGTTATTCATATCCTCTTTAGCAATTCCAACGGCAGTAGCAAGATATAGCTGCAGGGCGGCGTACATCTTAAATCCTTTTTCTGTGTCGAATCCTTGTTTACTACAATAATCCCAAGCCAAAATGGCTCTTTTTAGTAATTTATCGGCTTTTCGTGGACTGTAAGGTGCTATTAAACGAGCTGCTTGGGCAAAAAAACCTGCACTAGCATAGGTGGTAGATTCGTAAATAGCATAGGTACCATATACCTGAGTGCCATTGTTCTCCCAATCGGCTCGATCTCTTCCATACACTGGGTGCGCATTTGTTTCTGTACCACCCATTATTCCGCCATACTTACTGGGTTCCAAACTATTTGTTTCGTCGAGTTGTAACTCCTCCCAAATTTTAACCCCCCAAAGAGCTTCATCTAAAAAATCGGGGATACCGTTTCCTGATTCGGGAATGTTGTATTGGCTGTCTATAAAATGATCTTCAAAGGCTTCATAATAATTCAACATCAATAAGGGAATAATGGTATGATATACCCGCCTATCAAAATCACCAGCATCGTGGTATCCTCCTGCAATATCGAACATTTGGGTACCTTTAGCTACGTTTATCCAGCCTTCTCCTTCTCCTCCAAAACCCAGAAATTCGGTATGTGCTACTTCGTGGTGACAAAGGTCTCTTTTAAAGAAAGTATAGGGTTTTTCGAGGGCAATGCCACATCGTTGGTGGTATAAGCCTCGTACATGAGTGGCGGCAATCTTTCGAGAGTATTCATCGCCTACCCCAAAGGTATAAGATCGGCCAATGCCATTAATTTCGATATAATAGTTGCCGGCTGGCAGAGATGCTAAATTCATACGGTAAACATACTCTCCAGATTGAGTAGCTCCGTTCCCGCTATCGTTGCCCCAGTAGTTTAGTATGCCTATGAATACAGTTGCATTTGAAAGTGCATCTTTTACCGAAAAATTTGGAAGATTAGCCAGTGGTAAGGAGCCACCATCGCCCATGTAAATCCCAAAATTGGCATACCGTACACTGCTGCCTAAAGCATAGCCCACCTGATTTACTTTGATTGATTCGCAGTGCATGGTGTTTTGATGGAAAGTGAAAGAATAATTTCCGTAAGGCGTTGTAATGGTATACGGTTGATTTTCTATTAAATTGCTGGGCATAACTAGATACACCTTGTGCCTCATTTTTAGTGGAAAAAAAGCTTCTCCATTAATTAGCATTGCTTTTTTTTCATCTATTACTCCAGAATACACACTCACATCTAAGGGAGTAATGCCGTTAACTAGCCAATTGGAGGTATTGGGTTTAAAGTCAGTATATACGGTCATTCTGTTTGTTTGTTTAATATTGATCCAATCAGATTCGAGGTTTACAACTAGAATGTTGGTGGAGGCAGTTTCTACTTTGCTTATCTGTTGAGCTTGCGTAGGCAAACTAAATAGACCCACGAGTACTGCCAATAGCGTATAGCTTTTAATCATAATATGCTGATTTTAAGAAACATCCAAAATTGAATGCCGGGCGGGTATTAACGAGAAAACCTGAGTCTTTATTTTGGTGTGAGGCAGGCCAAAGAGAAATCTTTAAATTGCTGATGCTCTTTTTGCGTGATAAGACACTAAAAAGTCGGGGTGTTTTTTTAGGCTTTCGAGTATTGCCAGAAGGCGGGCATCTTTAAAATCGGGTAGCATAGTTATGACTTCAATAAGTTGCGACCAATTATTTATTTTTTCTATTTCTGCTACCACAATTTCTGCCATAAGAGGGTCTTTTTTAATTAAAAAAAGAGCATGTGCCAACGTAATTTTTGTAATACCCTGGGCTTGTGGTATTAGTGCATAGAGTTTGGACGAAGCTTTCTGAGAATGAATGTAGCCAAGTGCTATAATGGGCCAAGTATCTTTGGTTTGTGCAGCGTTTATTAAGGCATCTTCGGCCAATAGGAGATCTTCGGGGCTTAATTGGTCTAGTAAATAAAGCGGTATACCATCCTTCCGCTGTTCCCAGGTGTTGGCTCCTAAAAATTGGGTTTGAAATTGGAAAAACTGTTCTGTCATAAAGAATGTTTATACAGAACGTTGTTATGGTGTTTTTATTCTTTTAAATTCTCCTTAAACTCTTTCAAAAATTTAGCCAGTTTCGGCGCAATTACCACACTGCAGTAGGTTTGATAGCTATTTTGGTTAAAATAATCTTGGTGGTAGGCCTCGGCAGGGTAAAAAGTAGCTAGCGGGCTCAATTCCGTTACAATGGGTGCATCAAAAATCCGTTCTTTTTCTAATTCTTTTATCAAGTTTTCTGCTGCCAATTTTTGGGCTTCATTGGCATAAAAAATAACCGAACGGTATTGGGTACCCATATCGTTTCCTTGGCGGTTTAGTGTTGTAGGATCGTGGGTATGAAAAAAGATTACTAGTAATTCCTGTACCGAAATTTGCTGTT
>JBJTNJ010000002.1:0-12973 GCA_046074005.1 Sphingobacteriaceae bacterium | reverse complement strand
AAAAACAAAAATTATGAAAACAACACAAAATTTTAAAAAAGGCCTTACTCTTTTTGTATTGGCCCTTTACATTACGCTTAGCGGTATGCAATGCGAAAAAGATAAAAATATACCCGAAATAGATAAACTACCACCACCCACACAAACAGGAGCCTATACTTTCGGTTGCTTGGTGGATGGGAAAGCTTTTATGCCAAGAAAAAGTGGCTGGTTTTCTGGACCAGTTCTGCAAGGGCAATATCAATACTTAACCCAAAATGGCCAAACGGGTAATTATTTTGCAATTACAGCATCGGATCAAAAAACCTATGCAAATGAGATAAGAGGTGTATCTATTACAGCACAGTGTGTAAATCTAGAAACAAAAACCTATCCACTGGATGAGTATCATACTCTGTTTAAATTAGCAGGGGAATATCACATATTAGATGAGAGCTTGAAATTTAATACATTCACTACCGATCTCATTAACAAAGGAGAGTTAACCATTACACGATTTGATGATGTCAATCAAATAATATCTGGAACCTTTTGGTTTGATGCTGTTAACAAAGACGGAGTAAAGGTGGAAGTGCGGGAGGGCCGATTTGATGTACATTTTATTAAATAAGTACAGGCCCTAAACCACTGCCTATAAAAAAATCAGACTAAAATTTTAAAAACATTAAGCCATAAAAAACAAAAATTATGAAAACAACACAAAATTTTAAAAAAGGCCTTACTCTTTTTGTATTGGCCCTGTTTATTACGCTTAGCGGCATGCAATGTGAAAAAGATAAAAACATACCCGAAATAGATAAGCTCCCACCACCTACACAAACAGGCGCCGATACTTTTGGGTGTTTGGTGGACGGGAAAGCGTTATTACCACGTAAGAAAAGTTGGTCTGGTTCTGGGGTATTACAATGCGATTATCAATATATCAATTCGGGTAATTTAAATGGATATTATTTTACACTTGGAGGTTCCGATGAAAAAACCTATTCCAATGCAATACATAAGGTAATATTACGGGCGAATGCTCTCGAATTGAAAGAACAAACCTATGTATTAGATGAGTACGATATCCCCGGAAAATTAAATGGTGAATTCAGAATATTCTCTGATATAGATAGTAAGTATACTACAAATCAAATTTATAAAGGCGAATTAACCATCACCAATTTCGATCCAGTAAACTATATTATTTCTGGCACTTTTTGGTTTGATGCCATAAACGATAAAGGTGAAAAAGTGGAGGTAAGAGAAGGACGCTTTGATGTACATTATACCCTTTAAATTTTTTCTATTATTTTAAAAATTAACTCTATGAAAAACTTGTACTGCAAAGTCGGAATACTCCTTATGGTCAGTATTCTAATGACTACAAACTTATGGGCGCAAGTGGATACCACTTATGCGGCTAGAATGAATTATATTTTTAAACACATTGATAAAACCAAAATTCCCTTTGGTTTATTGAAAGATGCGGCGCTAGAAACGACCGAATTAGGTAATTATAACGGAACGGTATTGGTAGATTCTACCTTGGTGTATTACCGCAATTGGGACGATGTGTATTTAACCTTGGCCACTGCCCAAATTCACCCCAATGCATCCGCCACCTTACCCAACCCGAATTGGGTAGATAGCCTATGGTTTGCAAAACGACAGCCCGGACAGGTTACATTGGCGGGTTTGTATTATAAATACAGCCGCTATGCGGATGATGCCGCTAGCAAAGTGACTGTAGTAAACGACCAAGTGTACGATAAATATGTGAATGGCATTTGGCAAAACCCTTATAAAATCGAACAAGTAATGGCTTTTTCACCAGCCAATACGGAATATCCCGCTTTGGGTTTTAGTTTATACCTACCGCCCGAATTGTGGTTAAGCAATCAAAAAAATCAGGTTGCAGCTATAGAATGCGATGCCTCAGATGGCTTGGGTTACCGTGTTTTAAAGGCGGGTGTTTCTTTCCCCGTGCTCTATGCCGAGTCGGGCATCAAAGTGCTCCATTTTAAAATCATCCTTAGCGATAACACGATCTTGCAAAGCCGCAGCGTACTACACGTAAGCAATTCGCCTTATGCTTATATACCCAATACGATTGTGCCGGGTACCAGCGTAAAGGGCAACGGACCTGCAAATGTATTGCCTCCCGGAAATTGCATTAGCGGCAATGTCGATGCCAATGGGCTGGAAAAAATACTGATGACTAGTACCGAAAGTTATAACGGCAAACAGGCCAAAGGCTTAATTACGGTAAAATACGCCCAAGCCGATCATCAAATCCACAAACCCTTGATTGTGGTAGAGGGTTTTGATCCAGGTGTTTATACCAAACCTGAAGATTTAGTAGGAGATTATGGTTTGGAAAGTTTTAAGAAAGAATTATCAAACTCATCAAATTTGACAAATATACTACTAGATTTTCCTCAATATGATATTATCTATATTGATTGGAAAGACGGAACGGAAGATTTGCGTTTAAATGCTCTTTTGCTAAAAACGGTAATTCGTTGTGTAAACCAAGTAAAAGTAGATCCGGCAGTAAAAAATGTGGTATTGGGCCAAAGTATGGGTGGCGTCATTGCCCGCTATGCCTTAAAAAAGATGGAAGATGAAGGCGAAAACCACGACACCCGGTTGTTTATTAGCCACGATGCGCCACAGCAAGGCGCCAATGTGCCTTTGGGCTTACAAGCCATGATGGTGCATGCACAAAATTATGGGTTAAAATCTCAATTGAGTGGGGTAATTGCCTATGCAATTGCAGGAAGCCAAGCTAATTTATTGCTCATAAATTATCGCCCTGCCGCTAAGCAATTGCTGTCTCATCGTCTTAACATAGACTATCAACCAGATGATGTGGTGTATTCGCAATGGCAAGCAGAGTTAAAAAATCTAGGGTATCCTCAAACCTGTAGGAATATTGCAATTAGCAACGGTTCTGAGTGTGGTACACCTCAACCGCTTGGTTCCGGAGAAAATTTATTTTTACTAGATGGGTATTATAAAACCACTGTTTTAGGCGATGTTTTAGGCATGTTCGCATTTCCATTAGTAGGCATGCTGTTGCAAGATCATAAAATAGCCTCACTAGGAATGATACCAGGTAGTAATAAATTTACCTTGCATTTTGAAGTAAATGCGCTACCCAATTTCGGAGGAAGTTCAACGGCATACACTGGTAAAATGGTGTATAAAAAGAAGATTTTGTGGTTGGTTCCAATTACAACTACGCTAATGAGTAAGGTATATGCAGCCCCTGCGGGGCTAAATTCTTTAGATCAATTTCCGGGAGGTTTTTTTGTTATGCCAATAGAATCTAAAATAATTCATGAATCTGGTGCACTTGGTTCGGTGCTTTTAACGCTTTCGGTAAAACCTTTTTTTTCCTTTATCCCAACACCAAGCGCCTTGGATATTGGTAGCGGCAATGTAGCCCTCGGCCAAGTAGACTATTATTCTGGTTATGTAGGGGCTTATCCGCCACCGGCGCCTAAAAATACCCCTTTTGCAAATTTTACTACGGCTTTTTCAAATGGGAGTAGTGTTAATGAAGAACATATTAGCTTTACGCAACGCAACGGCAATTGGTTGGCACAAGAGTTAAATGCAAATATTCCAGTTAGTAATTGTGCAGCATTTTGCAATTTAACTATCAGCGGTTTTGATTGTATGCCAATTTCGGGCACCTATTCGCTGCCGAATGCCGGGCTTAACAGCGTACAATGGTGGGTAACGGGCAAGGCCTTTATTCCGGGCCCAAGCAATACCAGCCAAATTACCTTAGTAGGCAACGGAATGGGAAAGGCCACTTTACATGCTCAACTAACGAGCGATTGTGGGACTTTTAACCTTCAGAAAGACATATTTGTGGGAAGTAATCAACCTCAAATTGTATTAACTGGAAAAGATTATAATGGTACCAATACCCATTACTTTAAAATTACAAATCTTGTTCCCGATTACAGCTACAAGTGGTATTTGAATAATAATTTTATAGGAAATTCTGGGCCAAATTATGATGGGTTTCAATACCAGATGCCTTGTTATGGTTCTAATTACATTTATGCCCAAATTCAAACCAACTGTAGTTTTCAAACCACCAGCAATACACTTTATATAGACAATTGTAGTTATGTGGTGGTTTACCCCAACCCCGCCAATACCGAGCTCACCATTAGTTTTCCGGGTTCCAACGAAGCAGAAAATGCCGTGCCAAGCGATGCTTCTTTCGAAGTGAAGCTATACAACAGCTCAGGCAAATGTATCCTCACTAAGCAGAGTGCGCTTAATCAATTAAGCATGAGCATTTCTACGCAAAAACTGCCTAATGGCGTTTATTTCCTCCATATTTTAAGCGGAGGGCAAGTAGAAAAGAAAAAGATACTTATTCAACACTAAGTGATTAAAAGCCTCCAACAACATCGAGGGCTTTTTTTATAGTAGAATGCGTATATTTGATACATGAAACACCTCATCGCTCCCTCGGTACTTTCGGCCGATTTTGCCAATTTGGAACGTGACGTAGCCATGCTTAACCGCAGCCAAGCCGATTGGCTCCACATCGATATTATGGATGGGGTATTTGTGCCCAATATATCCTTCGGATTTCCGGTGCTAAAAGCCATTGCCAAACACGCAAAAAAGCCTTTAGATGTACATTTAATGATTGTAGATCCCGATCGCTATTTAGCCGATTTTAAACAAGCCGGAGCAGCCATTATTACCGTCCACTACGAAGCCTGCACTCATTTACACCGCACCGTGCAAGCCATTAAGGCCTTGGGTTGTAAAGCAGGAGTAGCTATTAATCCGCATACACCCGTTTCAGTTTTAGAAGATATTTTAGCCGATGTAGATTTGGTGTTGGTGATGTCGGTAAACCCCGGATTTGGAGGGCAGCAATTTATAGAGAACAGTGTGCAAAAAGTTCAAAAAGTACGAAAAATGGCCAGTACACTAAATCCACAGTTACTTATTGAGGTAGATGGAGGAGTTGGCTCGGGCAATATTGCCAAACTGGTAGCCGCTGGTGCCGATGTGTTAGTAGCCGGAAATGCGGTTTTTGCTGCAGAAAATCCGGAAGCAATGATACAAGAATTAAAAAACCTGTAAAACAGCAATGTTTTACTTAGCATTATACGTATGAAATACAATTTTGGAGCAGGTCCCTGCATTTTACCCCAAGAAGTTTTTAAACAAGCCGCTCAAGCCGTATTAGAGTTTGATCAAACCGGGTTATCGATTTTAGAAATATCGCACCGCACGCCCGAGTTTGAGGCGGTAGTAGCCGAAACCGAACGTTTGGTTCGTTCTTTGCTGAACGTGCCCGAAGGCTATTCAGTAATTTTCTTGCAAGGAGGAGCCAGTCTGCAATTTTCTATGGTACCCATGAATTTATTAGGCGATGGGCAAAAAGCAGCTTATACCGATACCGGTGTATGGGCCAATAAAGCCATTAAAGAAGCTAAACTATTTGGCGAAGTAGCCGTAATTGCCTCTTCAAAAGATGCGAATTACACCTTCATTCCTAAAGATTACGACATTCCGAAAGATGCCGTGTATTTTCATTGCACCTCTAATAATACCATCTACGGAACCGAAATGCACCATTTTCCAAAATCGCCTATTCCGGTGGTTTGCGACATGTCGTCTGATATTTTTAGCCGCGAAGTAAACGTAGCCGATTTCGATTTAATTTATGCCGGTGCACAAAAAAATATGGGTCCGGCAGGGGTAACTCTGGTAATTGTTAAAAACGAACTCTTGGGTAAAGTAGACCGTAAAATTCCTTCAATGCTCGATTATAAAATACATATAGAAGGCGAATCTATGTACAATACGCCACCGGTATTTTCTATTTATGTATCCATGTTAAACCTTAAATGGTTAAAAGCTAAAGGTGGAGTTCCAGCCATTGCGCAAGAAAATTTAGCCAAAGCACGTGCTTTGTATGCCGAAATAGATAGAAACCCCTTGTTTAAAGGAACCTGTGCGGTAGAAGATCGCTCTAATATGAATATCTGCTTTGTGATGGAGAATCCGGAGCTCGAAAAAGACTTTTTAAAATTTGCCGAAGATCGTGACATTGTGGGTATTAAAGGGCATCGCAGCGTAGGAGGTTTTAGAGCTTCCATGTATAATGCTTTGCCCATATCTAGTGTCCACTTCTTGGTAGATACCATGCAAGAATTTGCCGAAAAACACGCCTAAAAACTATTCATGTTCAACTTATTAGCCAACGATGGCATAGACCCAATAGGGAAAGAAATTTTAGAAAAAGCCGGCTTTACCGTCGACACCAATACGGTTCCACAAGAACAATTAGCCGAAGCATTACGGGCATACGATGCCCTAACCGTACGCAGTGCTACCAAAGTTCGCAAAGAATTAATAGATGCCTGCCCGAACCTGAAATTGATAGGTAGAGGAGGGGTAGGTATGGATAATATTGATGTAGACTATGCCCGAAGTAAAGGTATTGCCGTAGTAAACACGCCTGCAGCATCTTCCTTATCGGTAGCCGAATTGGTGTTTGCACATTTATTTTCTGGCGTTCGCTTTTTACAAGATGCTAACCGAGCTATGCCTAGCAAAGGTGCTACGGCCTTTAATGAACTAAAGAAAGCCTATGCAAAAGGCATCGAATTGCGTGGCAAAACAATAGGTATTATTGGTTTTGGCCGAATTGGCAGAGAAACCGCCAAATTAGCTTTAGGCTTAGGCATGGATGTAATCGCTTCTGATTTTTCACCGGTGCCAGAAACCTTGCCTTTGCTTCTTTCTGGAGGGGTAGAAGTACATGTACCTGTAACAGCTGCATCCTTAGAAACCCTCTTAGAACAAGCAGATTTTATTAGCTTACATGTTCCGTATACCGATAAACCTATTTTAGGTGCTGCCGAATTTGCAAAAATGAAAACAGGAGCAGCCTTGGTAAATTGCTCAAGAGGAGGAACGGTAGATGAGCTAGCCTTGCTAGAAGCCTTAAACTCGGGCAAACTAGCCTTTGCTGGCTTAGATGTATTTGAGAATGAACCAACCCCTCGACAGGAAATCTTAAACCATCCGAAAATTTCTCTGAGCCCTCATATTGGTGCCTCTACCAATGAAGCGCAAGAGCGTATTGGGGCTGAATTGGCGCAATTAATTATCGAGCAGTTTAACAAGTAATTTTACCAAATCGCCATGCCAGGAATCAAAGCATTTAAAGGGATACATCCTAGCCAATCTTTGGTATCGCAGGTGGTATTGTCGGTAGAAAACCTGTCTTTGTCCGAGGCAAAGAGTATTCGCGATAAAAATCCTTATTCTTTTGTGAATATGCTGGTTCCTAAGTTAGAAAACCGTTTTTTAATGGGTTCTAAAACAGAATTAGCATTTAAAAAAATCAACGAAAATTTCGACGATTTTTTAGATAAAGGCATTCTTCAAAAAGATGAGCAAGCGGCTATTTACGTGTATCGGGTAAGCCACTATGGCTTTACACAAATGGGTTTTTGGACGTTAACTGCTATTGACGATTATTTGAATAATACGGTAAAAAAGCACGAACTAACTAGAGCAGAGCGGGAGCGGGGCTTGGTAGATTATCTGCAACATACCGGCATGGATGCTAATCCGGTGCTTATTGCTTACCCAGAAGATAGTGTACTGACAGAAATTTTAGCCAATACAGTAAAAAGCGTCCCTTTATTGGATTTTAGTTTAGATGCTTCGCAACACGGTTTATGGAAAATTACCGATGAGAAAGTGTTAACTGCCCTTATTGCCCGTTTTGCAGCTTTATCTTCAACTTATATTGCCGATGGCCATCATCGGGCGGCAGCTGCTTCTTCCTATGGTATTGAACGTAGAAAATATAATTTAAAGCATCGAGGTAACGAGGAATATAATTTTTTTAGTTCGGTATATATGGATGCTGAACAGTTGCGGATTTTTGAGTTTCACCGCTTGGTTAAAGATTTAGGGAAACTAACTATATCCCAATTCTTAGAGAAAATTTCGGAACAATTTACGTGTAGACTTCTGCCCTCTACTGAAAAAAACTATGTGCCTTCTCAAGCCCGTCATTTTGGGCTATACATTGCAGGAAACTGGTACGAATTGGTGAGTAAGAAAACAGAAAAAAGCACTAATCCGGTGGCCGATTTAGATGTTTCTATTTTGCAGACTGATGCCTTACAGGGCGTTTTAGGCATTTCAGATCCAAGAACTGATAGCCGTTTAAGTTTTGCAGGTGGACTTAGCTCTATAGAAGAGTTGGTTAAAAAAGTAGACGATGGGGTGTATGATATTCTGTTTACGTTATACCCCACCAGTATCGAAGAATTGTTTACCGTAGCCGATGCAGGTGAGGTAATGCCCCCAAAATCTACTTGGTTCGAGCCAAAATTCCCTTCCGGCTTATTAGTGCATCAACTAAGTTAGACTTTTTCTTTTTTGAGCTGTAGGCTCAGGTAGCTAATGCCCATTAAAAAAGAAACCGAAAGTGCCATCCACGAAATGTAGCGATCTATTAACACATTGGTTTCGCTACTAAATTCGGCAAAAATTAATAGCACTATGCCCAAAGCCGCACACACAAAAGGGAAGAGGCATGCCCCAATAAATACGCAGTTTGTTTTAAGTTGCGCTAGCTTGCCTTCGCAGGTGAGTAAAATGTGTCTAATAAATAAGCAAAACAATAAAATGCCGAATATACTGGCAGTAATAATGCACAATACTAGAGAACCTAGGCCGCTAAAGGGAATGTCTGACATAAAACAGTTTTTTACTGTTTAACGCAGCTTTAGCTTTCAAATTGTAATTGACTGAGGTAGCGGTATAAACCTCCCTCCTTTTTCATTAATTCTTGATGGGTACCGCTTTCTAAAATAGTGCCTTTTTCGAGTACCAGAATGTTATCTGCTTCCCGAATTGTAGATAAGCGGTGAGCAATAATAATAGAAGTTCTGTTTTTCATTAACTCCTCTAAGGCTTCTTGTACTAAACGTTCCGATTCTGAATCGAGCGATGAAGTGGCTTCATCTAAAATAAGAATGGCTGGATCTTTTAATAAGGCCCTTGCGATGGCAATACGTTGGCGTTGTCCACCCGAGAGCTTCACTCCACGTTCGCCCACTAAGGTATCATACCCTTCGGGGAAACTAGAAATAAATTCGTGTGCGTTAGCCCTTTTAGCGGCTTTAATTACCTCGTCTTTGCTAGCGCTAAGCTTACCGTAAGCAATGTTTTCTAAGATGCTGCCACCAAACAATAGCACATCTTGTGGCACAATGGCTACCTGATTCCGAATGTCTGTTAAACTGAAGTTGCTAGAAGGTTTCTCGTCGAACAAGATTTGTCCCTCATTGGCTTCGTAAAAGCGCAAAATTAAAGAGGCTAAAGTCGATTTGCCTGCCCCACTTGGCCCTACAATGGCTATTTTTTGCCCCGCTTTTGCACTAAAACTTAGCTCTTTTAGAATAGGCATTTCTGGTCGGGATGGATAGGTAAAAGACACTTTATTAAAACGTAAATCGCCTTTAATGACTTGTTTTACTTTGTTTTCTTCGGCTTCAATAGAAATGTCTTCGTTCTCTTCGTGCAATATTTCTAATACACGTTCGCTTGCACCTACCGCTTTTTGTACGTTGGCATACAATTCGGGGAAACTACCCATGGCTGCACCTACAAAAATGGCGTATAAAATAAAGGTAGTTAAGCTACCCACCGAAAGTTCGCCGCCAGCAACAAGAACCGAGCCATACCAAATAACAGCTACAATGGCTCCAAACAAGCAAAATATTACAAAAGAGGCAAATGCGCCACGGTAGCTAGCACCTCTTAAGGCAATTTTTACTACCTTTTTTAAATTAGTTTCGTAGCGGTTGGCTTCGTAGGCTTCATTTACAAATGCCTTTACGTTAGAAATACCCTGCAAAGTTTCTTGTACTACAGTGTTTGATTCTGCAAGTTGATCTTGAGCGGCTCTGGATACTTTCCGTATAAATCGGCCAAAAACTACTGCAGAAATAACTAAAACTGGTAAAATGGTTAGGTTAAGTAGAGTAAGTTTGGGCGATACAATCACCAGAAGGCTAATACCGCCTATGAGCAATACAATTTGACGAAATAATTCGGCTAGGGTAGTGGTTAAGGTGTCCTGAATTTGCGATAAATCGGCCGAAATGCGGCTATTTAATTCGCCCACTCTGCGGTTAGCAAAGAAATTCATGGGGAGTGTAATTAAGCGGAAATAGGTATCTCTACGAATATCGGCAAGTGCTTTTTCGGCTACTTCAACAAATAGTCTAATTCTGAAAAAAGATACAAATGATTGAACGAACAAGATGCTAAAACAAATAATGCCTATGGTGTTTATGTTGGCAGGGATAAAGCTGAGTTTTTGTTTGCCCTGTGCGGCATCAATCATGGCACCTAATAAAGAGGGAAATGCTAAGCCCGTTAAGCTAGAAAGCAATAAAAAAAACATGCCAAAGGCAAACTTTACTCGATATGGTTTTAGGTAACGAAGAAGCTCCGAAATATTTCGAATGCTTTGCTTGGTTATTTTGGTTTTTGGAAGTTCTTCGGCTTGAGAGTTTCCACTATTTAAGGTTGATTTGGCCATAATTTATAGGTGCTAATCTCCTTTGGATTGCCTACGAAAGTAGGATTTATTTGACAATAAATGCCTTTTATAGGCTTTGTATTAACTTTTTTTACACTCAGCCTACTTCTTCTAGAGACCAAGCCGCCGCAGGTTCGGCAAATAGCGGCTTTACTTGGCGCCAAATTTCACGGAATAAGGTAGATTGTCGGTAGCGCTCTAAATCGGCTTCGCTATTCCATTTGCTAATGGTGAAATAGGTGCTGGTGCCACTAACATCTTTCAATAAACTAAGGCTAGTACAGCCTTCACTTTGTGCTAAAAGCTGTTGGTATTGATTAAAGATACGTAGGAAGAAGGCGGTTTTATCGGGCTGAAAGCTCAATTTTACTACTCGGGTAATCATTTGTAAAACTCTATGCTTACAATATCGCCCAAGTGTAGGCCGAGTAAGCCACTGGCATTTCCTTTATTAATGGCAATTTCTAGGTGGTTGCTTATGCCAAATAAGCACAGTTTTTCTCCTTCTGGAACTTCGTTATAATGCCAACTAAGCGTATTTATAGATTCGTTTCTGCGGAAATACAAATTAAAGTTTCTGTTTTTCTGGTAGCGGGTAAAAATCTCTTTGCTAATATTGGTAATAACGTTTTGGAAAGAATCTATGTAAATAACGGCCCCTCTAATAACGTCCCCATTAATTACGGGCTGTAGGGTAATTCGTTGCTCCAACTGGTTCATAGGTAGCCCAATTTCGGTTAGTTTTCCGCCCTTGGCTAAGTGGCAAGCAGCCTTCGCAAAAATATCAGACAGTGGAAAATGCAAGTAATTTAAATCTTGCATAATATTAATTTCCACTATTTCATCGGGTTCTTCATCAAAAAGTAGTGAAAAAATGCCATTGTCAGAACCTACAAAATAATGGCCTTTGTAACGCATGGCTAAGTAGCGGGTACGCTCGTGGTAAACCGAATCTATACCAATAAGGTGTACCGTTTCTCTTGGAAAGTAATGAAAAGCGTTTTTAAGCACAAAGGCGGCATGTGGAATATTGAAGGCAGAAATATCGTGAGTGATGTCTACAATATTTACCGTAGGCAATTGCGTTAGAATGCTACCTTTTAAGGCTGCCTGGTAAAAATCTTTAGATCCCAGATCGGTAGTTAAGGTAATAATTGCCATTAAAAAGGTGCCTAGTTGTGGTTATTTGTACAAGCGGTATTCCGCTTACAAATATTCAATTTTTTATCGCATAAAAAAACGTATTTTTAAAAGCAATTAGCAATCATTTTCACTTGAACGAATTTATACAAACCCTAGAGCAAGTAAACCCCATTACGGTGTGGGGTGCCAACAACGAAAATTTTGAGGCCTTAAAAAAACAGTTTCCTAAACTGAAGATTGTGGCTAGAGGCACTGAAGTAAAAGTGTTGGGCGATGAAGCACAATTAGGCTTATTTCAAGCTAAATTCCAAGAAATTTTACAACATATAGATCAATACCAATCGCTTAGCCTAAACGATATTCAACATATTTTAGGTGCTCCGGAAGCTTTGCCCGATCCCGAAAAATTGATAGAGAAAATAAACGGTTCGGAACCCATTGTGTTTGGCCCTAATGGTATTGTAGTAAAAGCTCGTACCGCCAACCAACGACGAATGGTAGAGAGTATTGTTAAAAACGACGTGCTATTTGCCATTGGCCCAGCCGGTACCGGGAAAACCTATACCGCTGTAGCATTGGCCGTTAGAGCATTAAAAAACAAAGAAATTAAGCGCATTATTTTAACTCGTCCCGCTGTAGAGGCTGGGGAGAATTTAGGTTTTTTACCAGGAGATTTAAAGGAAAAAATAGATCCTTACTTGAGACCTTTATACGATGCGCTAGACGATATGATTCCGGCTGACAAACTGAAATTATATTTAGAAAATAGAACCATTGAAATTGCGCCATTGGCCTTTATGCGTGGCCGTACCCTTGATAATTGCTTTGTGATTTTAGATGAGGCGCAAAATGCTACCGATATGCAGTTAAAAATGTTTTTAACTCGTATGGGGCCCACGGCTAAATTTATTGTTACCGGCGATGTTACCCAGATAGATTTGCCTAAAATTCAGCAATCGGGCTTGCACACTGCACTTCGTATTTTGCCTGAAATTAAAGGCATAGATATTATTTATTTAAGCGGAGAAGATGTAGTGCGCCATAAATTGGTAAGACGAATTTTAGAAGCCTACGGCGATATTCAGAAATAAGTATGCAAGCAATTAAAGAAACCCATTTTCAATTCCCAGAACAAACAGCCTTTTATAAAGGTAAGGTAAGAGACGTTTATACAATTTCCGACAACTTACTAGTGATGGTGGTTACCGATCGTATTTCTGC
>JBJTNJ010000001.1:0-11423 GCA_046074005.1 Sphingobacteriaceae bacterium | reverse complement strand
CAATACATCGGCTTGTTTAATGTAGCAAGAGCGCAAAATACGGTCCCAGCTCCATTTCTGATTTAATGGACGGTCTTCTGCCGGAAGGTCTTTTACCAAGATAAGTTCTTTGTCTAAGTATCCATCTTGTTGTAAAAATACCCCCAATTTCTCATCAACCGGGTAATACATATGGTCTATAATGTGTTGCCATTGCTCGGTTTCTTCGGCTACTTTAAAGCGAATCTTTTTCACAATAGCAGCATATTTGGCTGCATCGCTGGCTTTTACAGTGGCTAGGGCTTCAAGTGCATACTCCATACACCAGGTGGCCATGGTGCTGGTATACCAATTGTTGTTTACGTTATTTTCGTATTCATTAGGGCCGGTTACGCCTAGCATTACGTACTGCGATTTATCAGTACTCCAATTTACACGCTGTGCCCAGAAACGGGCAATGGCTAACAATACTTCTAAACCATAGTCGTTTAAGTAGCTTGCATCGCCGGTATAGCGAATGTAGTTGTAAATGGCAAAAGCTATGGCACCGTTACGGTGAATTTCTTCGAAGGTAATTTCCCATTCGTTATGGCATTCTTCGCCATTCATGGTTACCATTGGGTATAGCGCTGCTCCGTTTTTAAAGCCTAGTTTTTGGGCGTTCTCAATGGCTTTATCGAGTTGTTTGTAACGATAAATTAAGAGGTTTTTTGTTACTTGCTCATCGGCCGTAGCTAAGTAGAAAGGCACGCAATAGGCCTCGGTATCCCAATAGGTAGAACCGCCGTATTTTTCGCCGGTAAAGCCTTTCGGGCCAATATTTAAACGGGCATCTTCACCGGTATAGGTTTGGTTTAGCTGGAAAATGTTGAAGCGAATACCTTGCTGTGCAGAGGCGTCTCCTTCAATTACAATGTCGCTTTCTACCCATTTGCTTGCCCATGCTTGCGCCTGCTCTTTAAGCATGAGCGCAAAGCCTTTTTGGCTAATATGTTCTATTACTTTTTTTGTCTCGTGCACTAATAGTTCTTTATCGTGGTTTTCTGACGATAAGTTTGCAGCATACTTATAGATAACCGTTTCTTGTTTTTCTTTTACCGATAAAGTAAGCTTATTAGCTACGTATTTTTCTCGTTCTATCGGTGCCGATAAAAACTCAATGGTTTTACCATCTTGCTGAATATCGAATTTCATCCCGGTGCACACGTGGAAGCCTGTTTTTTTAGTTCGTAAAGTTAAATAGGCACTTCCATGATGGGTTTCTTTGTGTACTTCATCCCAAAACTTTTCGTCGTAATTGGCGTCTTGGTTTTTCACATCCCCATCTATAGAAGGAGTAATGGTTACTGCCGAATCGAAGTTTAGGGGGGTAATACTGTAACGGATGGCTCCAGCCTCGTCGTCTACAATACTGCAAAAACGGGTGGCTTTTACGTTTAGTTTTTTACCGCTTTTTAACTCTGCGGTGAAAGAACGCTCTAAGTAGCCTTCTTTCATGTTGAGTACTCGTTTAAAATCGGTGACTTTGCAGTTGTCTAAATCGAGTGTTTCGTAATCAATTTTAATATCAATGCCAATCCAATTGGCGGCATTTAACACTTTTGCGAAGTATTCTGGATAGCCATTTTTCCACCAACCTACACGAGTTTTATCTGGATAATATACCCCTGCTACATAATTTCCGGGCAAGGTTTCTCCCGAATAGGTTTCTTCAAAATTGGCACGTTGGCCCATACGGCCATTGCCCAAGCTGAAAATACTTTCTGAAATTTTGTTTAGGTGTGGATCGAATCCTTCTTCAATAATATTCCACTCGTCGATTTTGATATACTTCTTCATGCGTTATTCACCAAGCCTCAAGGGCTTGTTTTTTATACTGTTTGTACTAATTCTATACTTACTTGGTGTAGGCCGGCTACCACCACGTTTGCTCCGGGCAAATTTTGGGCGGTGCCAATTCCTATTACTTTCATTCCGCCGGCTAGGGCTGCTTGTACGCCGGCCAAGGCGTCTTCAAATACCAGGCAATTTTCTGGAGCTATACCTAGGGCTTCTGCTCCTTTTAAAAATACTTCTGGGTTGGGTTTAGAGGCACTTACTTTATTACCATCAATTATTACATCAAATAAGTTGGTAAGTCCTACTTTTTGCAAAATGGTTTCGGAGTTTTTACTGGCGGAGCCTAAGGCGGTTTTTAGTCCGGCTGCTCGGGCTGCTTCTAAAAATTCTTTGGCACCGGGTAAAATTTCACTTGGTTGCATCTCTTGAATCATTTCTACATACCAAGAGTTTTTTAGATCGGCTAGGTACTTTTGCTCTTCGGCCGATTTAGAAACGCCTCCCCATTCTAAAATTAATTCTAAGGAGCGTACTCGGCTTACGCCTTTTAGCTTTTCGTTCTCTTCTTCGGTAAAATCGAAGCCGAGGTGATTGGCCAAACGTTTCCAAGCTTTGTAATGGTAAATGGCGGTGTCTACGATAACGCCATCTAAATCAAAAATACAGGCTTTAATGGTGGCCATCTTATTTTTTAAGTTCTAAAATTAGGGTTGATTTTGCTGGTACTTTAATCTGACTAATGTCGGTAAGCAGCTCGTCGGTGGCTACATTTACGGCTTGTGTAAAGCCTTTGGTGCGTTCTGCAAAACGAGTGGTTGCTAGCTTTATTTCTTTGTCTTCGCCGTTCATTAGCATCATGATGGTTTTATCGGCATTGTAGCGGAAATATACGTAGACTCCATCTTGAGGCACGAATTGCATCATTTTACCGGTTTGTAGTACTTCGTTATTTTTACGATAGGTGGCTAGTTTGCGTACGTAGTTAAAGGCTTCGTTTTCTTTTTCGGTACGTCCGGCGGCGGTGAATTTATTTACTTTATCTTCTGGCCAACCTCCTTTAAAGTCTAGGCGTACTTTTCCATCGGGGGTGGTAGTTCCGGTCATTAAAATTTCGTTTCCGTAATAAAACTGAGGGATACCTCGGGTGGTTAGTAACCAGGCTATTCCGGATTTGTATTTTGAGAAATCTTCGTTTACTACAGAGTAAAAACGGTTTAGATCGTGGTTATCTAAGAAAACTACGTTTTTAGTGGGATCTTTGTATTGATAGTCGTAGCTGAGGGTATTGTATAATCGAACTACGCCATCTGTCCAACCAAATTTTCCGTTTAGGGCTTCGTTTACGGACCAGAGTGCTTGGAAATCGGTTACGCCATCGAGGCCGGTATCTAGTTTCTGGTTTACGGTTTGGCCTGCGGTGAAGTAGGTTTGGCTGGGTACGCCTTGCACCCAGGTTTCGCCAAAGGAATTCAGATTTGGATATTCCGCTTTAATGGCTTTGGCCCATTCGGCCATGTAATCCATATCGTTATAAGCATAGGTATCTAGGCGGAAGGCGTCTACTCCGGCGTACTCTACCCACCAAATATGGCTTTGAGTGATGTAGTTGCGCACGTATGGGTTTTGTTGGTTGGGATCGGGCATGTGGAAATCGAACCAGCCTTTTACCATTTGGTCTTTATCTGCTTTGGCTACATAAGGGTCGAATTGGGTTTGTTCGCGGTAGGTGGTGCGGGTAAAGCTTGGCCATTGGTTTAACCAGTCTTTAGAGGGCAGGTCTAAAACTGTCCAGTGGTTGCTACCTACGTGGTTATGCACTAAATCTTGCACCATTTTCATGCCTCTTTTGTGCAGTTCGTCTATGAGTTTTTTATAGAGTTCGTTAGTGCCATAGCGGGGGTCTATTCGGTAGTTTTCGGTGTTTGCGTAGCCGTGGTAGGAAGTTTTTGGCTGATCGTTGGTTAATAAAGGATTAATCCACAAAGCGGTTACGCCTAGGTCTTGTAAATAATCTAGATTATTAATAATTCCTTGGATGTCGCCTCCATGACGGTAATACATAGAATCTCTGTTTAGCGTAGTTTCTGTCATACCTTTTACGATATCGTTGGTTTTATCGCCATTGGCAAAACGATCGGGCATAATGAGGTACATGAAATCTTTGGTGTTTACGCCTTGGGCTTTAACTTGTTTGGTATTTCGGGCTTTTAGCTCGTAATTGGCTAGTATGGCTTTGGTTCCTTTTTTCTCAAAACGGATGGGGAATGTTCCCGGCTGGGTAGCCGAAGAAATTTCTAGGTCGAGAAAAAGATAATTGGGGTTTTCTACTTTGTTTGTTTTTAGCAGGGTTACGCCGGGGTAGTTTATGCTTACTATTCTGTTGGCTATTTGGTTGCCGTGTACAATGAGTTGGAGTTTAGGGTTTTTCATACCTACCCACCAATTGGTAGGCTCTATGCGTTCTAGAGCGGGTATTTGGGCAATGGCTGTGCTTGCTACACACAAGAAAAGCAGGGCCAGAAGGCTATTTTTTAGTTTCATTTTGGGTTTGGTTAGGGCTTGCTAATTTAGGGTTAAATTGTGATTTTGGAAATAGTGTGGGAATTTATTGTGGGTGATTTACACTAATTTTTCAGTCGGCGGAAACTCCCGTAAATTGCTTCGCAAAGTTCACCAAGAACAATTCGGTAGTACTGCGGGTAATGGCGGTATAGAGCCAGCGTAAAAATTCGGTATTTATTAACTCTTCGGTAAGGTAGCCTTGGTCTATAAACACCGCATCCCATTGCCCACCTTGGGCTTTATGGCAGGTTACGGCATAGGCAAATTTTACTTGCAGGGCATTAAAATAGGGGTCTTCTTTGATGGCTTTTAGACGCTGGGCTTTGCTGGTAATGTGCGCATAATCTGCAGAAATGGCTTCGTAAAGACGTTTATTATTGGCATAAGATAGGTTGGGCGTTTCGGCATAGAGCGTATCTAATAGTACTTTACAGGAAAGCGGTTCTTCATCCGGATAGTCTAAAAACTCCAAGACTACATCGGCAAAGCGAAAGCCAAATTGCTCGGAAATGGATTTCACTTTTCGAATTTTGGCGATGTCTCCATTGGCAATAAAATTGCCTTTTTTCTCTTCGTCGGCCAACCAAAAATAGTTGTTGCGCACCACCATGATGTAATCGCCGCCACTGAGTTCTTCTTCTCTAAACAGAATGCGGTTGCGTATATTTTGGTTGTAATTATTGGCTCCTTTATTAGAGCGGCAAATAACCAAGGTGTTCTCTATCCCAAATTTATCGTAGGCATACGAGAGGCCTTCTATTAAGCGTTCGCCGGTCATGTGAAACAAATCGGGATAGCCTTTGGCCGAAAGTACGGGTACTTGGGCCTTATCTTGCCTGATATGTTCACGCAGTTGGGTAGCATGGTATAAAATACCTGAGCTTTTTTCTTGGCGCACCACTTCGGTGAGTTCGGTTTGGTAGACGCTTACATCATATTTATCTTTTAAATACGTGGCATCTAATGCCGGGCTTTCGGCCGAGCCAACGGGAGGCAACTGGGCCGTATCGCCTACTAAAATAAGCTTACAGGGATGAGTATCGTACACAAAACGAATGAGATCTTCGAGCAAACCGGAACGGCTGTACTCGGTGGAATCGTCGGAAATCATGGAGGCCTCATCGACCACAAAAATGGTATTACTTAGGGTATTTTGCCCTAGGCTAAACTGCATATCGGGGCTTATGGCCGATTTTTTACGGTAAATGCGTTTATGAATGGTGCTGGCTTTTTTAGAAGAATAGCTGCTCATTACCTTGGCGGCTCTACCCGTAGGTGCTAACAATACCGATTTGAAATTAAATTTGGGCAATACCTTCACCAAAGCGCTAATGAGTGTGGTTTTTCCGGTACCGGCATAGCCTTTTAGCACCAGGCAAGCTTTTTCTTCGGGGGCATGAATAAATCGCTCCAATAAGGCAAAGGCTTCTTCCTGCTGGGTGGTAGGAATATTGCCCAACTCTTGGCGCATTAGGGTGCGAAAGCTACTCATGTTTCAAAAATGCGCAATTGCTTTGATGTTACCTATTCTAAAAAATTTTACATTTGTTGAAGATGATGCAAACCACCAGAATTCAAGATCCTTCGTTTCAAACGCAACACTCGGGTAAATGCGATTTACTCCTAGAAATTTCGCCGGCTATTTGCCAGTATGCCCTCGTAGATATTGGTCAAGATCAATTAAAAATTGTGGGTGAAACGGCAGATTTTGCCACCTTTGCCAAGCAAGATGTGCTGTGCACGTTTCATTACCGAAAAGTAAAGGTGGGCATTCATACCTGCAAATTCACCTACATTCCCGAAGACTTATTTGAAACTGCCCATTTAGGTGCTTATGGTAAGTTTATTCAGGCTTCTGAGACCGAAGATGTGCTCACCCAAGTAATTAAATCGGCCAAATGCGTGGTGGTATTTGCGGTGGAAAAAACACTTTTGGCGGCCATACACCAAGGGGTGCATCAGCCTCATTTTTACCATGCATCTAGTCCGCTTATTGAGGCGGCCTGCAAATTCAATAAAAAAGAAGAAGGCTCGTCTATTGCTTTAAATTTCAACGGCGATAGTTTTGATGCCACCTATGTAAAGGAAGATAAATTTTACTTTCATAACAGCTTTCCGGCACGTACGCCCGATGAGTTTAACTACTTTTTACTGCAGTTGTTAGACAGCTTAAAGGTAGACGCAGAGGAATGCGACTGGATACTCTCTGGAGGTGCGCAAGAGGCTTGGCTAGAACGATTACGTAAATATACCAATAAGGAGAAAAAGGCCGATAAAGCCCGATTTATTCGTATTTCTGATACTTTTTCTAGCCTTGCACCCGAGGAGTATTACTTGCTTACAGCATTAAGTGTATGCGAATAATTGGCGGAAAACTAAAGGGTTTGCGACTGCAAGCACCTCAGAACTTACCGGTACGCCCTACCACCGATATTGCCAAGGAAGCCTTATTTAACATATTATACAACCAATTCGATTTTGACGAGATTCGGGTACTGGATTTGTTTTCGGGCACCGGCAATATTAGTTTAGAGTTTGCTTCGCGAATGGTACCCGAGGTGCTTTCGGTAGATCGCGACCGTAATTGCATTCATTTTTTAAAAACTACGGCACAGAAACACCAATTGGAACAGATTAAGACCTACCAAGCCGATGTATTTAAATTTTTGGCCTTAGAAACGGAACCTTTTGACCTTATTTTTGCCGATCCGCCTTATGATTTGCCTCAAATAAATCAGATTGCCGAAAAAGTATTTGAGCGCAACTTGGTAAAGCCTGGGGGCTATTTAATTGTAGAACATCCGAGTATGAAAACGCTTAGTCATCCGTTTTTTATAGAACAACGAGTATACGGATCTTCTTCTTTCAGTTTTTTTGCGCCCCCATCCGTTTTACATTCTGATAAATAAACCTCAATTTAGTAGCATGAAAATCGCCCTTTTTCCAGGTTCTTTTGATCCGGTAACCAAAGCTCACGTAGACATTCTAAAGCGTTCTATCTCTTTGTTTGATAAAGTGGTTATTGGCATTGGCATTAACAGCACCAAGCAGGCTTTACTAAGTATTGATGCTCGAAAAAAAATGTTGGAAGCGGTTTTTGCCGACGAGCCAAAAATAAAAATTCAAACCTATAGTGGCCTAACGGTAGATTTTTGCAAGCAAATAGGCGCAAACTATATGATTCGGGGTATTCGTACCGTATCTGATTTTGAATATGAAAAAGCCATTGCCCAGATGAATCATGCCCTAGTGCCAGAAATTGAAAGCATTTTTATTGTGAGTAAACCAGGCTACTCTTCTATTAGCTCTACCATTGTTCGCGATATTTTACGCAATAAAGGCGATATCAGCCAGTTTGTACCCAAAGAAGTCCTCGAGTTTATTTAAGTTGCTCGTTTATCAGGTCTAAAATAAGCGGATAGGTATTCGCTTTTACCTCGTCTAGCTGATTTTTGAAAAGCCAACAAGCTCGGGTAATATCTTCTTCCGCCTGCGGAATTAAATGCGGTTTCCCGCTAACCTCCATGGCATACCAATAAGTTTTTTTGAGCACCACTTCACCATTTATGCTGTATAAGTGATACGTTTTGGCAAGCAGTTCATTTACGTGTGCCACCACTACTCCACACTCCTCCTCTACTTCTCGTTTGGCCGTCTCTATTGGGCGTTCACCATCATCTATTTTACCTTTGGGCAGGTCCCACTTATTACGTCTATAAATAAACAAACAAGCACCTTCCTCATTGTATACAAAGCCACCGGCGGCTTCAATTAGTTGAAATTGTTTTGTAACTGCTGTAAAAAATTGTGCAGCATTGGCCACCAACAACACATAGCTTTCGGGAGCATTAACCGAGCATTTTTGTTGAAAAAAATCAGCTATGCTAAAGTCCTTTTCTTCAAGCACTTGATACTGTAAAGGGACTTTCGAAGCTTGTTCGGTAATGAGTAGTCTTACTTCGTTGAGATAAATTATATACATTTGTAGCATGGTAAACCAATTAGAGATAGAGCAAAAGATTGCCGAATTCCTTTTACAAATTAAAGCAATAAAATTACAACCAAGCAATCCATTTACGTGGGCATCTGGATGGAAATCTCCTATTTACTGTGATAACCGCATTACGCTATCACACCCAACCATCAGAACCTATATCCGACAGAAATTAACGGCCCTTATTCAGGATCAATTTGGAACGGTTGATTGCATTGCCGGTGTAGCCACTGCCGGAATTCCTCAAGGAGCCTTGGTAGCCCAAGAATTAGGCTTACCATTTATTTATGTACGAGCCAAAGCAAAAGAACATGGCACGGGCAGTTTAATTGAAGGAGAAGTAAAAGAAGGACAACGAGTAGTGGTAATTGAAGATTTAATTTCTACCGGAAAAAGTAGTTTACAAGCAGTACAAGCCCTACGAGATGCTGGTTGTGTGGTAGCTGGACTAGCCGCCATTTTTACCTATGGTTTTGAAAAAGCCGACGAAAGTTTTAAGGAAGCCAAATGTCCTTATTTTACTTTATCAAATTACTCGGCGCTTATTAGCTATGCCGCCGAACACCACATGATTAACCCGAACGATCTAGCCTTATTAGAAGATTGGCGAACAAACCCCGAAACTTGGGGAAAATAAATTTATAGCATGAATACGAGCATTACCAGCAGCATTACACTAAATAAAACTACTGCAGAGTTGTATACTTTTTTGGCCGATTTAAACAATCACCAACAACTAATGCCCGAAACTATTTACAACTGGTCGTCAAGTGCCGATGAAGCTGCTTTTACCATTCAAAACATGGCAAAATTGGCCATAAAAGTCAGCAATCGTATTCCCAATCAAGAAATCGTAGCCATTCCATCCGCAGATGCCCCCTTTGATTTAGAATTAAAATGGGAACTAAAAGATGTAGGTAACGGTACCACCGAAGCTACGCACACCATTTCAGCTGAACTAAACATGATGCTAAAAATGTTGGCCACTGGGCCTCTGCAAAAATTAGCTGATCATGAAACAGCTAAATTAAAAGAATTGTTTTCTTAACACGGTTCTGAAATTTTAGCAGGTTAATGCGCTCAAAAACAGTCATTTCGTCTGTTATTTATAAATTTCAGCGACAAAACTTCCGATTAGTACCCAAACTACCCTTTGGCAACACTTTTGTGCCGGCTAGGGTACTATGAATTTCAACAACTTTACCATCAAAGCACAAGAAGCTATTCAAAAAGCTTCGGAGATAGCTAGCGGCAACCAGCAGCAAGCTATTGAAAACGCACATCTATTAAAGGGCCTTCTTTTGGTAGATGAAAACGTTATTCACTATCTATTAAAAAAGCTAAACGTAAATATAGGCCGACTGGATAGCCAATTGGATGATCTTATTAAGACCTTTCCGAAGGTTAGTGGTAGTGATGTGTACCTATCAAGCACAGCCAATAGCACTATCCAAAAGTCGCAGAGTTACCTAAAAGAGTTTAAAGACGAATTTGTTTCGGTAGAGCATCTCTTGCTTGGCATCTTAGCTTCGGGCGATACCGTTTCTGGCTTTTTAAAAGACAGTGGCGTAAACGAAAAAGATTTAAAGAAAGCCATTGTAGAATTGCGTGGCAGCAGCCGGGTAACCGACCCCAATGCCGAGGCAAGCTACAACGCCTTAAACAAATATGCTCGTAACTTAAATGAATATGCCGAATCAGGCAAATTAGACCCAGTAATTGGCCGAGACGATGAAATTCGCCGGGTGATTCAAATTTTATCTAGACGTACCAAAAACAACCCAATTTTAATTGGAGAACCCGGGGTAGGTAAAACCGCTATCGCCGAAGGCATAGCATTCCGCATTATTAAAAGTGATGTGCCTGAAAACCTGAAAACCAAAACCGTGTATTCATTAGATATGGGGGCCTTGGTGGCAGGAGCCAAATACAAAGGCGAATTCGAAGAGCGTTTAAAAGCCGTTATTAAGGAAGTAACACAAAGCGATGGAGAAATCATCTTATTTATTGATGAAATTCACACCTTGGTGGGTGCCGGTGGTGGCGAAGGAGCCATGGATGCAGCCAATATTTTAAAACCTGCCCTAGCCCGTGGCGAATTGCGTGCCATTGGGGCCACCACTCTTAACGAGTATCAAAAATACATTGAAAAAGATAAAGCCTTAGAACGCCGTTTCCAAAAGGTACTGGTAGACGAACCCGATACGCAAGACGCCATTTCCATTTTACGTGGGCTTAAAGAACGGTACGAAACGCACCATAAAGTGCGTATAAAAGACGAAGCCATTATAGCTGCCGTAGAATTATCGCAACGCTATATTTCTGACCGTTTTTTACCAGACAAAGCCATCGACTTAATGGATGAGGCTGCGGCAAAATTACGTTTAGAAATGGATTCGGTACCCGAAGCTGTAGACGAACTCGAACGCAAAATTATGCAGTTAGAAATTGAGCGTGAGGCCATTAAGCGTGAAAATAACGAGAAAAAAGTAAAAGAATTGAGCGAAGAAATTGCCAATATTTCGGCCGAACGAGATTCGGTGAAAGCACGCTGGCAAGGCGAAAAAAACTTGGTAGACGCCATTAACACCAATATTGAGGCCATTGAAAACTACAAGCTAGAAGCCGAGCAAGCAGAACGTGCCGGCGATTATGGCAAGGTAGCTGAATTGCGCTATGGCAAAACCAAAGAAGCGCAAGACGAGGTAGACCGATTGAAGAAAGAATTGGAAGCCACCCAAAAAGATAGTCGCATGCTTAAAGAAGAAGTTACTGCCGACGATATTGCGGGTGTAGTGAGTCGTTGGACAGGCATTCCGGTAAGCAAGATGATCCAAAGCGAACGAGAAAAACTCTTGCACCTAGAGGCAGAGCTACACAAACGAGTAGCAGGCCAGCACGAAGCCATTGAAGCCATTTCCGATGCCATTCGCCGATCGAGAGCGGGCCTACACGATAAACGTAAACCAATTGGATCCTTCATCTTTTTAGGAACCACCGGTGTGGGTAAAACCGAATTAGCAAAAGCATTGGCAGAGTTCTTATTTAA